>CANNVE010000004.1 GCA_947525975.1 uncultured Muribaculaceae bacterium
TGAAATACTGCGAGTCGAAGGGATGGTCCACCGCAGTCTCCTCAGTCAGCGAGGCCGCGGCGGGCGGATTCAAGGAGATTGTCGTCACCGTAAGCGGCGATGGCGTCTACGGCACGCTCAAGTATGAGTCGGGAGTGCATCGCGTGCAGCGCGTGCCCGCCACCGAGACTCAGGGACGTGTGCACACGTCGGCAGCTACCGTGGCAGTTCTTCCCGAGGCCGACGCCTTCGACGTAGAGATCAATGAGGGCGAAATCAAGTGGGATACCTTCCGATCGGGCGGAGCCGGCGGCCAGAACGTTAATAAGGTAGAATCAGGCGTGCGCCTGCGCTATATGTGGAAGAATCCCGTTACCGGAGTGTCAGAGGAGATACTGATAGAGTGCACCGAGACTCGCGATCAGCCAAAGAATAAAGAGCGCGCATTGAGCCGCCTGCGCACATTCATATACGACAAGGAGCATCAGAAATACGTTGACGACATTGCATCGCGCCGAAAGACCCTTGTCTCCACAGGCGACCGCTCGGCAAAGATACGCACCTACAACTACCCCCAGGGCCGCATCACCGACCATCGCATAAACTACACCATCTATAACCTCCAGGCTTTCGTCGACGGCGACATACAGGATTGCATCGACCGCCTCATCGTGGCCGAAAACGCCGAGAAACTTAAGGAGAGCGAATTGTAAAAATCAGATCATCAACCCCTAAAAACATTATACCGAAAATGAAGCGTCTCGAACTCGTTGACCAGATCCGCGCCAAGAAGTCATTCCTCTGCGTAGGGCTTGACCCAGACATCAACAAACTCCCCAAGCACCTGCTTGAGGCCGAGAACCCAATCCTCGAATTCAACAAGGCCATCATCGACGCCACAGCCCCATTCGCCGTGGCCTATAAGCCCAATCTCGCATTCTATGAGTGTGAGGGTGCAAAAGGCATGGCCGCTTTTCAGGGCACAGTCGATTACATACGCGAGCGATACCCTGAAATCCTGATCATAGCCGACGCCAAGCGTGGTGACATCGGCAACACAGCCCGGATGTATGCCCGCGCCCTGTTTGAGCATGCCGGTGTCGACGCTGTCACCGTGGCTCCCTACATGGGCGAGGACAGTGTGACTCCCTTTCTCGAATACCCAGACAAATGGACCATCCTCCTGGCCCTAACATCCAACAAGGGCAGTCAGGATTTCCAGATGATAAAGGACGAGAACGGCCACCGCTTATTCGAGCGTGTGCTTAAGCGCGCCCAGCGTTGGGGCAACCCCACCAATCTTATGTTTGTCGTAGGCGCCACCCAAGGTCAGTACATAGCTGATGTGCGCAAGGTCGCTCCCCGCAACTTCCTGCTCGTGCCCGGAGTTGGAGCTCAGGGCGGCAGCCTTGAGGAAGTGGCCGAATATGGCATGATCGATGAGTGCGGCCTGCTTGTAAATTCGTCAAGAGGCATCATATTCGCATCCCAGGAAGCGGATTTCGCCGAGGTGGCAGCGGCCAAGGCCGAGGCTCTCGCCTCCGAAATGGGCGCCCTGCTTGAAAAGCATGGTGTGATCTGACATATCCGTCCCGGACTTAGACAAACCGCACCCCAAAAGCCATGAAAATAGCTTTTGGGGTGCGGTTTGTCTATAGAGGCAATGCTGCTTTGGTTCGATCGCCTCGGAGAAAGCTAATTCTTAATGCCGGCATAGATGGCAGCGCATGCCTGCTCGAGAAGGTCGAGCACAAGCTCAAATCCTTCGCGGCCTTCATAATAAGGATCGGGCACATAGTCGTAGCCGCAATCCGCAGGCAGCCACTGGCCTATTGAATGCAGCTTGCGCTCGGCCTCGACTGTGGGAGCCATACGGCGCAGATTGCGCATATTGTTAGCATCCATGCCTATGATAAGGTCGAAATCATAGAAGTCGCTTTCTCTGACCTGACGGCACACATGATCAAGGCGCAGCCCTCTGGCAGCGGCGGCGGCCCGCATGCGGCTGTCGGGGAGATCGCCTATGTGGTAATCTCCGGTGCCGGCTGAGTCGACGCCTACGCTCGTGTCTCCCTTGGCCTTTAGCAATGCCTTCATCACACCCTCGGCGGCAGGCGAGCGGCAGATATTGCCCAGGCACACAAAAAGTATCTTTATTTTATCTTTGTTTTTCAAAGAGTTAATTAATTCTATTGTTTTATGGTTTACTTTGTGGTTTACCATTTTTTGTTTTTTCTTGATGAGGTTGAAAACCTTAATTATAAGTGCAAAGGTACGAAATTTAATCCAAAGCCGCATTATAGAGGGCTGACAAACACCAAAGTATCAAAAATAATTAGTAACTTTGCACCCAAATAACAAAATCAAACCGCCTATGTAACATAGTCAACTAAAAGACATATAAATAAAAAGCGTTAGCTTTATTCAATGTTTCGGAAAATCGCCAATTAGAAGAAACAACCATTGAGTAGAAGTTGATGCTCACGGTATATCCGTGGGCTTTTACTCGTATATGGTTGTAAGGTGTTTGGCGATACCTCCGAAACGTAGACGAAGCAAAAAGTCCACGTTTTTTATTTGTCTAAACCTCAGCAATGGACTTAACAGAATTAACAACAATCAAAATCATAAAGACAATGAAAAAGTATCTTTACCTTTTCTTCGTGGCACTCTTTGCCACAATGTCATTAACTCTGACCTCGTGCGGAGATGATGACGATGAACCCAACGACCCCACAACTGGGAAAATGGAACTTACCATTGATGGTAAAAAGCACGTGTTTACAAACACGATGTCAAATGTGAGTGGAAACGAATACAGCTGTCTTGTCTATAACAATGACAACCAACTTAACTTTTCTATTTATGGATGGAATGATGTTGAAAAAGGCACAGCACTCACAGATGAAAACTTTACCCTCACTTGGAGTACTGACAATGCCATAATAGGAATGCCTACATCCAACACAGCAGTAAAAGTAACTGCAAAGGATAGTAAGAATGTAACAATCTCTTTCAACAATGCAAAATTTGAAGATATGAGAGGTTATGAATCGTTCACGGTTGATGGCGCAATAACACTTCCTTTGAAATAACAAAGGTGACTGGTTTCAATGATATTGTTTTAATGTCATAGTTGAACCAATGTAAAAGGTGGCTCTTGAAAAAAAGCCACCTTGTTTTAAATCCCAAATTCGGCTTTCAGTCTTTGAACGGTTGAAACCGAAACATCGCAAAGTTTAGCGGTTTTTCGGATGCTGATACCTTGTTTCAATAACTTAATTACTTGCTTATATTCTTCGGCTTTTTCTTCTCTGGATTTAGTAGAGCCTTCTTTTCTTCCGAGTTTACCGCCCTTATCAATATACAACTGACGACCACTATTCAGACGGAATTTAATATTTTCTCTTTCCAACTGGGCGCAGGTTGATAGGGTTGCAATCATAACGGGTGCGAACATAGACGGTTTGCCTTCTTCATCTAAAAGTGTGAATTGCTCCTTCTGCATATAAAGGTTAATGCCCTCGTCAACCAACATTTTAACGGTTTCAAGCACTTCAAAAGCATTACGCCCAAGTCGTGAAAGTTCCGACACTAATAACATATCAACTTTGTTAGATTTGGCATATTCAAGAGCCTTGAGAAAAATGGGTCGCTCGTTATTTTTCTTTGCACCGCTGATTTTTTCCTCAAACACTTCAGACACTTCCATACCTTTGTATTCGGCATACTTGGTAAGGTCGCTAATCTGACGCTCGGTATTTTGGCGGTCGGTGGTGCTTGAAACCCTTGCATATATTATTGCTTTCATCGTCTTTGAAATTTAGTTCGTATCTTTGTTATTTCTACACTACAAAGGTAGTAATAATTTCTGATGTGTGCAAATAATTCAAAGAATAAAATGAATACAATAAGCAATGTTTTCAAAATAGGTTTTTAGATTTATTTGAATACACTTTCTAAAGAATACACTTTTGAAACAAATAATCTCTTTCGCTCCGTGGTATAATCAAAAAACATTAAGTAGAAAATTCACAGCCTCACGCACCTCAACTTTTTGTTTTTCAATTACTAAACAACAACATAATAATATGAAATGCTACTGAAACAATATCACCATATCAATGATAAATTACTGAGATGGTATCAACCGCCAATAATCTATCATAGCCTTACTGATTTTTCGCTTGGTATCTTCGGAATGGTGCTTGCCGTGCATGGGGTTATTGCTACCTAATTTTGCTAACCTCATCTTAAATTTGGTCGCTTCGGACAATTTTCTACGGATTCTTTTCGTCATAATTTTGAACTTTAATGAATTATTCATATATTTATAAATAGTTCAATACTTGGAAAAATATCAATGAGCAAGAAAGAATATCTATATCAAGTCAGCATTGATGCCCTTGAAATAACATATACGACAACTGACGAAATGAAAGAATATCTATCGTCAGACGAAAAAACATATTATTTTGGAGAGAATAAAGAGATTATACTAAAACGGTCGGATTCTCGCTACTACAAAAATGAGTTTGTAATATGGTGTAAGGATTGGGACGAAAGTAGGGGAAATTTTATAAGGATAGTCGGTTATATGCGCTTCGGTTCGTATAACAAAAATCGTCAGAATGTTTATATCACTTATGAAAATGAGGCTCTTTATTCGTGGCTTGTTTCGGCAAGGTATTATATAGAGGAGGCTCTTAATCTGGAATTTTTGCAGATTTCTAAATTTGATATTGCGGTTGATTTCAACTTCAACATTGAAAAGCACCTTATACGGCAATATAAAGATGACTCTTATGACCTTATAATAAATGGTCGTGTAGCCGACAATAAAGCGGTGTATGGCGTCGGTTTCTTGTCTTGGTGGAATCCTCGGCATAGGATATTTGCTAACCCCCAAATGCTTGTCAAAAACGACAAATCAACCTTAACAATGAAAACGTATAACAAGCAAAAGGAGATTGAGCAGGAAAGTAATAAATACTATATTCAAGAAAAAACTGGATTTCACTCTGTGATGTATAGGGTTGAGATAACGTGTAAAAATCACAAATTGTTAAAAAAATCGCTGGATGCACTTGGTATAAGCGATGAGTTTCTTTATGTACATCTAGATGATGAGGACGTATTATTAACCGTATTCCGTCACCTACTTGATAGGGTCATACACCTACGAAAAAAACGAAAACCTATAAATATACTTGATGAAGCACTTAAAGACTTGTAAACTTATTATATGAGTTGGAAAATGGTGTATTTTGGGGCTATTGGTTAATAGGCCGAAAATGCAAAAAAATAATTTTTTTAATACGCCATTCGGATAGTTTAATATAGGTCAATTTGAGGTTAATCTATCTGAATAGGAGGATACGTTGAACTGTATTAAATAATTCAATGTTCTGATTTCCACTTCAGATAAGCCTCGTATTGTTCTAATGCTTTGGAGTCACCTTTTGCCTTTAATGCTTCTCGGATTTCGTCTTGATGCTTTTCTTCTTCCTTTGCCGAAATTTCCTTGAATATGTCTTGACCTATAATTAACGATTTATTGTTAGCCTCAACGATGTTAATTGTGTCAAACTCTTTGAGATAAGTTTGAATTTCAGACGGATTGCGCCCCATATTTTGAGCGATAAGGCCGATGGGTACATTCGCATGATACAACTGACTTGCATAGCTATGACGTGCAGAATAGAATGTAATCGGTGGCATACCTAACCGTTTGGCGATACGTTTCAAATTAACATTAACTAAATAATTCATATAGGTCATACGTCCAAATTTCACCTCAGCAGAATCGTTAAGATGATCAAAAATCGGAAAAAGATAACGCTCCATATCTTCATCTTCTAATTGGCAATAATCATCAAAATAACTACCAAACGGATTAAGGTAAGGCATCATATTGGCGGTTTCAACAACGATCCGTGTATGGTGGTGCGTCTTGGCTCGGTATGTGCTGATGTCGTAATGTAAAACGGTGCGTTTATGTTCTTCGGCATAATCAACACCGTAGAGGGCTGAATCACGCTGATACTTTTCGTTGTCAATAACCTCAACTAAATGTAAATCTTTTAATTTCAGATTGGCAATATCAACTAACGCTAAACCTTGAAAAAGATAAGAGGTAAGATATAACGCTAATGAAAATTGCTCGGCATTAATCGGTGTGAGTTTGTTCTGACCTTTCAATTTGAACTTCTGATTAACCCAATATTGCTTGAGGTCGTGTTCTCCGAGTACATTGTTATCTTCAATTCCTAACCTACCATAACGAAGATAATAATACCTCATCAACTTAGTAATCTCGTCAATGGTTAAGGCACGTTTTCGTGTTTGAGTATTTAATTTTTTACTAAAAGTAAAGTTTGAAAATGGGGTTTCTTTAATATAATCTTGCCTTTTGGCATAGTTGAAAAGAGCCTTGAAACAATCAAAAAACTTTCTAATAGAATTATCTGAATAGTGACATCTGAGGTGTTCTTCAAATTCAGATAGCCAACTTGGAGTTATTTCAAATAGCTCTAAATCAATATTATTAGTATATTTTTTGATACGATTAAGCAGAGTACGATATCCAACTGCATTATTATGACTCTGTTTTTCGTCCTTGAAAAAAGTTATCCTTTCTTCAAAAAGGGAATATAATGTTATTTGAGTCGGTGCAGATTTTGAGAGGTGTTTTACAATAGTGGCAGCTGTATAATCGTCTTTACCTTCTAACGATAAAACATAATCGTTAGCCTTTGTCATTTCACGGGTGATGATGGTGTTGAGGCTACTGGCACGATTTCCTTTTACCTTGTTCTTATCTTTACTCCATTCGGATGGTTTACAGGATATTCCGATACTTTTATATGTGCGCTTACCGTTATAACACACCCTCAACATTATGGGATGCTCACCATTAGCAAGTGTCTTACTTGTGTAGAAAATAGGTGTTATAGTCGGTAAATTACGTTTCATATCCGTGCAGATGGTTTACAGCGTGGTTTACATTATTTGAAATAAAACCGTCTTTTTGGTTTACACTGCAAAGATACAAAATAATCCTAATATATTGAATATTAGGATTACACAATTTATTAAAAATATTTTATTTGTTGCCCAGGCACACGAAAAGTATCTTGTATTCTTTTTCTTCAGTTTTCATTTTCTATGGAGTATTGGATTGCGCGGTTGAGAAAGCGCAGGAATGGTTTTGTAGTCTCCATCTCGGCAAGGAGCCTGGAGCACAGGTCTGCTGAAGTCACGTAGGTCTCGCTTAGGGACTTTACGAGGCAGAAATTCTTATATCGGAGATATTCGCTGTAGGACTCATCTGCAGGGAATCCCTTCGGCGCCCTCTTGAGCATTTGGGCGCAGTCGAGACTGAAGCCCTTGGCCCGGTGCAATGCAGCCTTGAGGGTTTTGGCGCAATCAGCCTCTATGTCTTCCCTGAGTATCTTAAGGGCGCGAGGCTCCGTATAGTAATTGCCTGCGGCTATTAGTCCCGAGGCATTGCCGCTTTCTGCATCCAAGCCCAACTGAAAGTAATAACCGGAGAAGGGGCTTTTCTTCCCTCCGGGGGCGAAGAAACATCCGAAATGATCCTTGTACGGACGCTTGTCTGCTGAAAAGCGCGTATCGCGGTAGATGCGCCATGTGCAATCGGCCACCGTCAGGGGGCCGATGGAGTCGTCGAAGGCGCGCACCCCGCCGATAAGCTCCTCCACAAGGCTGTCAAACCGGTGCTTGGCATTGAGGTACTGATCCTTGTGGGCGGCAAACCACTCCCTGTCGTTGTGAGAGGCAAGTTGCTTAAGAAATTCTATGACATCTTTCATGCCGCAAATTTACGAAAAAAAATCGGCAATATTTAAATCCTTTGTCCTGCCTCGTTGGTTATTACAATATACGAATCATGTTTCAACCACAAAAAACACTTCCGATCATGGCACAGTCACAATCAGCCGGCACGGCTCCGAAGCCTTCAAAGGCTAAGAAAATCACGCTGTCGATAACGAATGCTGTGGAGTTGGTGCTATCGCTGTTGCTGATAGTCTACATCTCCTACGACACATTCATGCAGATACCCTACCTCAGCAATAGAAATTACATGGCCTTCCAGCTATTCGTCTGCATAGTCTTCATCGCCGATTTCTTCATCGAGCTTTTCCTTGCCGACGACCGCCGGAGTTATGTCAAATCGCGCTGGTTCTTCCTACTGATTTCGATCCCCTACCTCAACATCATCAATTACTTCAATATATTCATTCCCGCCGACATTGTGTATTATCTGCGCTTCGTGCCCCTGATCAGAGGTGCCTATTCTCTGGCCTTGGTGCTCGGATACTTCTCGGCCAACCGGGCTGTGTCGATACTTACGCAATATACAGCCATTCTCGCGGCTGCCGTCTACATCCTTGCACTGCTCTTCTACTATCAGGAATACGGCGTAAACACCAACGTCACCAATTTCTGGGACGCTTTGTATTGGTCGGCGATGAACATGACCACGGTGGGCTGCTACTTCTCGGCCGTCACGCCTGCGGGCAAGATAATATCTGTGGTACTCCCCATTCTTGGCATGCTGATGCTGCCCCTGTTCACGGTTTATGTAACTGACAGGGTCACGAAATTCAACGAAAAGTCAAAGTCCAAAGCCGAAAAGGCCTGAACAATCCCGCCCCTACTGATTCTTCAGGGCGCAGGCAAACATGGCGCGGTAATATTCGGCCTTTTTCTCCAGCTTCATGGGGTATGCCCTCGAAGTCGATGGCATGCGCCAGATGTCAAGCCCGTCGGGCGAGCTCACGCGCTCGCCCATTTTTGGTATCGGCGTGTCGGTGATCGAGGCCACCACCCCGGCGGCTTTCTCCCCGGTGGTCACCACTGTGTGGCACCGGGGCATCTGGTCAAGCAATTCGCGGAGCGGCACAGGCTCGAGAATCTCAAGGTATTTGTCAGAAGCGTTGCCTTTGAGGCGGCACACCTTGCGGGCCGTGTCGTTCAAGGCTATGCCTTTCTCTGTCAGGAGATCCTTGATCTTCGGCAATATGAAGGTGCGCGTTGTGGGGTCCCACAGCGCGTCCTTGTCCCCCAGGAATATAAGGCCCATGATGCGCCAGAAGTCATTCGTAGGATTGGGGTAATAGAAATCCATCGCCCATCTCTTTTCGCCCGGAGGGAAAGTGCCCATGATAAGCACCCTCGCGCCTTCAGGCATGAATGGTTCCCACGGATGCGTCTCTATGATTTTATCCATATTGGCAATTATTCAGGTTGAAACAGGGCCGGCATGACCGGGAAAAGTCATGCCGGCCCTATATGCGTTAAGGGTCAAGAATTCTGTATCGACTCCGGGCGGAAGCGCACGAATGCCTCAATCGCCTCGTAAGCGGCCAGGCCGAGGCTCTCGTAGAGCTGGGCAGTAGAGCGGTTGCGCTCTTCGGCTCGCTGCCAGAAGAGACGGTCGTCGTCGCCAAGGAAAGGAGCGTTTTCCATTTGCGACTGATGCTTGAGGATCGAATTGCGCTTGAACCTCAGTTCTTCAGGGCTCAGAGGCACGGCCATCTCGATATGGTCGATCTCCCATTCGGCCCATGCTCCGCGATACATCCATATGTAACAGTCGTTCATCCACGGTTCGTCGCTCAGTTCGTCGATAGCTGCGAGCACGGCGTCAAGACATACGCGGTGAGTGCCGTGAGGATCAGCAAGGTCGCCCGCCACGAAAATTTCGTGAGGCTTTACGTCCTGCAGCAGTTTCTTCACGATGTCCACGTCGGCCTGCCCGAGATCGCCCTTCTTGATGGTGCCGGTCTCGTAGAAGGGAAGACCGAGAAAATGCACGCGGTCAGGCTTTACGCCTATGTATTGGCAAGCGGTGCGCGCTTCGCATTGGCGTATCACTGTCTTGAGCATGCGTATGTCGGCCGAGTCTACGTCGCCGGCTTTCTTTCCGTGCACATAGTCAGTAATCTCTTTGCTCTTCTCACGGAATTTCTCGTTGTCGAATCCGAACTTGTCGGCGATGCCGTCCATCAGCATCACATAGCGCATCATGTCTTCATCGCCCACTGCAATATTGCCGGAGGTCTCGTAAGCCACGTGCACATCATGCTTCTGGTCTACGAGGCGCTTGAGAGTGCCGCCCATCGAGATCACATCGTCGTCAGGGTGAGGCGAGAACACAATCACCCTCTTCGGATACGGATTGGCGCGCTCGGGGCGTGTGCTGTCGTCAGCGTTGGGCTTGCCTCCGGGCCATCCGGTGATTGTATGCTGAAGGTCGTTGAATATCTTGATGTTCACGTTGTAGGCGCTTCCGTATATGGCGAGAAGTTCGCCAAGTCCCCAGTCATTGTAGTCAATGTCGGTGAGCTTGAGTATCGGCTTCCCGGTCATCTTGCAGAGCCAGACCACAGCACGGCGAGTGAGCATATCGTTCCATTCGCATGAAGTCACCTTCCAAGGCTCGGCGATGCGGGTGAGGTCGTCAGCGCCACCGAGATCAGTCACGATGGTGGCGTGGGAGTGCGACTGCAGATATGATGACGGCAGTGCGTCGGTGATTGGGCCTTCTATCGTCTTGGCCAGCACAGGAGCAAAGTTTTCGCCCCATGCCATAGAGCATATATGGCGGCTGCTGAGAATATTCGATATGCCGAGCGTCACCGCCGATAGGGGCGCCTCGTCGCACTTATAGTCATTGCCGATGCTGTGGCGCGCCGTATTGCTAAGGAGCACGAGACGGCATCCGCTGCCGTATTTCGTGCCGGGCTCATTGAATGCGAGCGACCCGTTGGCTCCGATCTCGCAAACAAGCATGTCGATGCCGCCGGCGCGGTCAATGCTCAGTTCGTAGTTCTTGCACATATCGTGCACATTATTGCGGGCCACCTTCACATCCATGCTGTGGATGTTGGCGGGGATGATGTCTACATGGTCAAGAAGCACCCTGTGCAGGCGGTCGAGCGTGCTGGGCATGTCCTCGCCCTCCTTATCGCTGTAGAATTCGCTGATGTTGAATACGATCACATTGCGGAAGCTCACTTTTCCCTTGCGGTTGAGCTCGATGAGGTGCTGGTAGATCGGGTGTGTGCCGTTGCCGGCGCCCAAGGCCATTACGCACTTGCCTTTTGCTTCGACTGATTTGTTGATGATATCAGCCAAACGCTGAGCCTCTCTGCTGGCAGCCTCATTGACTGACTCATAGATTTCGACATAGACCTTTTCCTCGCGGCTCAGGGCTGCGCGGTCGATCTCATTGTGAGGCGCGTAATAACGCTCAGGGATGCGATCAAGTTTGATAAGCTTACTTAAATTTGGCTTCATGGATTATTTATTGATTTGTTTTTGTTTATATTGGTTATGACAAACAAACTTCTGCTATATCTTCATTTCCCGGCGGCTATCGCCTGGCCGGCAAGCTTCCCCTTCAGGTAATCGAGGGCGTGCATGGCCTCGGTGCGTCCGGCGTTGATCAGCTTGGGATAGTGTGCGTCACTGTTGACCACTATGCGGGCACCCTCGGCTATCAGTCTGCGCCAATGCCTCTGGTCAGGGAATAGGTGCCTGTGCTGCGACCATGCCTTTGTGTTGATCTCCACCACCACATCTTTTTCGATGATCGTGTCGATCAAGTCGTCGGCAAGCCTTCTATACCAAGCAGTCTCGTCTATGCCCGGCGAGTAAAGGCCGGCATTGTGCTTTATTTTGTCGAAATGACCTATTATGTCGAATCCTCCGGCTGAAAGCATATTTTGGGACTGCGAGAAGAATGTCTCCACTACATAACGTATGTCATCGTGGAAATGTTTCTCCATCTTCTCCTTAAAGCTCGCGAATCTCCCGTCGATATCGATGTAATCACCCGACTGCGATGGTATGAAATGCACCGATCCGATGGAGAAGTCAAGGCCAAGGCCTTTGAAATAATCATGCGACGGGCCCCACTCATCGCCAAGATAGTCTATCTCCATCCCGGCCAGGAATCTCACTGCCGGATATTCGGCTTGCAGGCTCCTCACCTCCGCAAGGTAATCGGGCACATCGTCAGCGAGCATGTTGCAAGGCGAGGCTATGGGCACAGGCGAATGCGGTGTGAATCCGTAGACGCCAAATCCCATCGACTCCGCCGCCTGCGCGAATTCGCGCATCGTAGCGTGGCCGTCGCAATATTGAGTGTGCGAATGCAGTGTGTAGAGCCGAGTGCCGGCAATCGCCGCTATGATATCTGTGTTAGCCATTTTTCTGATCCTGTTTTCCTCATTTCGCTGACGTTTTCTTAAGCCGTGGCAATGCGTAGAGAAATGCCAGCAGACATGCGATGCCCGCTCCTGCGCCCAACGTGACGGAGAGCGTGTAGTCGAGTCCGAAACCCTCCTTCGGGGCATACAGTATGTAGCTCACCGACACTGCCGTCATGAACATGGCAGGCAGTAACGTCACCACATAGGCCTTGCGATGGCGGGCGAGATAGACAGTCACCGCCCAAAGCGTGAAGACCGCCAATGTCTGATTGCACCAGGCGAAGTATCTCCAAAGCACGTCAAAGTCAATCAGCATTATCACAAAGGCCAAAGCGAATATGGGGATGCATACCATCAGGCGCTTGACAAATTTCCTTTGATCAATGTGAAGGAAGTCGGCCACCATAAGGCGGGTCGACCTCAACGCGGTGTCGCCGGTGGTTATTGGAGCGGCTATCACACCCATCACTGCAAGGATGCCGCCTATCGTCCCGAGCCAATCAAGCGATATGTCCTTAACGAGCGAAGCTGTGCTGTGCCCCTCGGCGGCCATGTACTCTTTAAGCCCGTCGTATCCATTGGCGAAGGCTATTGCCGCCGCTGCCCAAATAAGAGCCACAAGCCCCTCGCAAACCATGGCTCCGTAGAATATGGGGCGCGCGAGTCTCTCATTGGTCAGGCATCGGGCCATCATGGGCGATTGAGTGGCGTGAAACCCCGATATGGCACCGCAGGCGATTGACACGAACATCATCGGGAACACGGGCATCGACCCATTGCGCGATTGCAGGCCATCCTCAAACCCCGACGGTATCTCAAGGCCGCCGGCAAGAAGCACTATCAGGAGGCCAAGCGCCATGAAAAGAAGCGCTGCGCCGAAGATGGGATATATCTTGCCGATGAGTTTATCGATCGGCAGCAGCGTGGCCGCCATATAATATGCGAAGATGATGCATATCCAGACGGTCTTGTCAAGCGGCGTCATGCCGGCGAGCAGATCGGCCGGGCTCACCACGAACACCGCTCCAACGAGTATCAGCAGTATCACCGACCACCCTCTTACGAAGAGCTTCACGGGCCTGCCAAGCTCGCGGCCTATGCTTTCCGGGAGAGATGAGCCTCCGCTGCGCAGCGACATCATTGCGGCGAGGAAGTCATGCACAGCGCCGCCGAATATGGTGCCGAGCACAATCCAGATAAAGGCCGCTGGGCCAAACATCACTCCCATTATGGCGCCGAATATCGGCCCGAGACCGGCTATGTTGAGGAATTGAATCAGAAACACCTTCCACGTAGCCATCGGAGCGTAGTCTACGCCGTCTCTGCGCAGAAATGCCGGCGTGGGCTTTGATCGCCGTATGCCGAATATCTTCTCCACCAAGGCTCCATAGATGAAGTATCCGCCTATGAGCACCGCTATGGCAATTAAAAACGAGGTCAAGTCAGTAAGGGTTTTATTTCAACAACCAAAATCCAAGTTGCCGCCGGGGCCACAACTTGGATTTTATGCAGTGTATGGTCATTTGCTGAGAGATTGGCGCATGTCTGTGTCCGCCTGCACATTGCGCAGGCGATAATAATCCATCACGCCAAGGTTGCCTTTCAAGAAAGCCTCGGCCATGGCCTTTGGCAGTTCGGCCTCGGCCTGTATCACCTTGGCGCGGGCTTCCTCGGCTCTGGCCTTCATCTCCTGCTCGAGGGCGATAGCCATGGCGCGGCGCTCTTCGGCCTTGGCCTGGGCTATGTTCTTGTCGGCTTCAGCCTGGTCAATCTGCAGCGCGGCGCCTATGTTCTTGCCTATGTCGATGTCAGCGATGTCTATTGAGAGGATCTCGAATGCGGTGCCTGAGTCAAGTCCCTTTTTAAGCACGAGCTTGGATATAGAATCAGGATTCTCAAGCACCTGCTTATGGCTTTCAGCCGAACCGATAGAGGAGACGATGCCCTCTCCCACTCGGGCAAGCACTGTGTCTTCGCCGGCACCGCCCACAAGCTGGCGTATGTTGGCGCGCACCGTGACGCGGGCCTTGGCTATCAGCTGTATGCCGTCCTTTGCCACGGCGGTCACCGGAGGCGTATCGATCACCTTGGGATTGACGCTCATCTGCACGGCCTGGAACACATCGCGTCCGGCAAGGTCGATGGCGGTCGCCATCTTGAAGCCAAGGTCAATGTTGGCTTTGGAGGCCGAAACCAGAGCATGGACCACTTTCTCCACATCGCCGCCCGCAAGATAGTGAGCCTCGAGCGAATCGCGGTTGACGTCGGTCAGGCCGGCCTTGTGGGCCTCTATCAATCCGCGCACAATGACTGAAGCGGGCACTTTTCGGATGCGCATCAGCACGAGCTGAAGCAGAGAGATGCGCACGCCGCTCACTCTGGCTGAAATCCAGAGGAAGAAGGGGCAGTAGTAGAAGAACACGCAGAGCAGCAATATGCACAGTATGCTCAAGATGATTACGGTTGTCTCCATAATTTTGGCGATGATATGATTAGATACTGCAAATATACAAATTTTTATGGTCAAACCAAACCTCACGCCTTATTTTTTTTGATATCCATTCAGCTTTCCCACCTTTGGCGCTGACGCTGCGCCAAGGCGTCTTCCTGCGGATTGGAGCAGGGATTCCAGAATTTCGTTCCGATAAGAGAGTCAGGGAGGTATTGCTGCCTCACGAAATTCCCGGGGTAGTTATGGGCGTAGAGATAGTTGGCTCCGTATCCGAGGTCCTTCATCAGCTTCGTGGGCGCGTTGCGTATGTGCAGGGGCACAGGCTGGTTGCCGGTCTTGCGCACAAGTTCGAGAGCGCTGTCTATGGCCATGTAAGCTGAGTTGCTTTTTTGCGAAGTGGCCAGGTAGATGACGCATTCTGCCAGTGGGATTCGTCCTTCGGGCATGCCTATCTTGTGTATGGTGTCGAAGCACGCGTTTGCCAGAAGCAATGCGTTGGGATTGGCCAGGCCGATGTCCTCGCAAGCCAGTATCACAAGCCTGCGGGCTATGAACATAGGGTCCTCTCCTCCTTCGATCATCCTCGCGAGCCAATAAATGGCGCCGTCCGGATCGCTGCCCCTGATGCTTTTGATGAATGCGGATATGATGTCGTAGTGCATATCGCCCTCCTTGTCATATGCCATGGGGTTTTGCTGGAGCCTGTCCACAACCACCTCATCATTGATCACGATCGGGTGGCCGTGAGGCGTCGACTGCTCAAGCAATTCCAATATGTTGAGCAGCTTTCGGGCGTCGCCTCCCGAAAACCTGAACAGCGCGTTGGTGCCTTCTACCTTCACCTCGCGCTTCGATAGGATTTCGTCGTGGGTTAGGGCGCGGTCAAGCAGCTGGCCAAGCTCGGCCTCGTCAAGAGACCTGAGCGTATACACCTGCGCTCTCGAGAGCAAAGGCCGTATCACTTCGAATGACGGATTCTCGGTGGTGGCGCCTATCAGCGTGACAGTCCCGCTCTCGACAGCCCCGAGCAGACTGTCCTGCTGGCTCTTGCTGAAGCGGTGAATCTCGTCGATGAAGAGGATGGGGCGGCCGCCCGAGAACATGCTCGATGCCTCGCGCTTGCATTGGTCTATCACCTCGCGCACATCCTTCACGCCGGATGTCACAGCCGACAGCGTGAAAAATTTGCTCTTTGTGGTGTTGGCGATTATGCGGGCGAGCGTGGTCTTTCCCACGCCCGGAGGCCCCCACAGTATAAACGAAGCCACCTGTCCGCAGTCAATCATCCTGCGGATAATTCCGTCCGGGCCGGTGAGGTGGGTCTGGCCGATATAGTCGTCGAGGCTGCGCGGGCGCATGCGCTCGGCAAGGGGTGCGGTTGGCATAGCAGTTTATCTTGCAGGCTTAATGTTTTCCTCGCAGATAGTCAGCCGCGCCCATGCGTTTCTTTCCCTGAGGCTGTAGAGAGAGGATTTCGATGGCCTCGCCGTCGCCGCAACCCACAAGCATCCTTCCGTTTGAGCACTTCATCTCTCCCCGGCCGAGGCCATTCTCTTCCGGGGCTACCCTTGTCTCAAACACCTTGATTTGGATGCCGTCTATTTCGGTCCATGCGGCCGGGTATGGCGAAAGCCCGCGCACAAGGTTGTGCACGTTGATGGCGGGCGCGCTCCAGTCGATGCGGCACGTGTCCTTGAATATTTTAGGAGCGGGAGCCGGCTCGATGCCGTTGGCGATCATGCTCTGGGGCATTGGCTTTAGGTCGCCTGCTATGATGTGCTCCACAGTGTCGATAGTCAGGTCTGCGCCAAGCTTCATGAGCTTGTCATGGAGTGTGCCAACATTGTCCTCGGGCAGTATATCTACGCTTTCCTGCCTGAGGATGTCGCCTGTGTCAATCTCATGCTTAAGGAAGAATGTGGTCACTCCGGTGCGCTCGTCGCCATTTATTATGGCCCAGTTGATAGGCGCCGCTCCACGGTATCGCGGCAGCAGCGAGGCGTGGAGGTTGAATGTGCCCAATCTCGGCATCTGCCATACGGCCATCGGAAGCATGCGGAACGCTATCACTATGAATAGATCAGCGCCTATCGCCTTCAACTCGGCCAGAAAGGCCTCATCCTTGAGATTGGCGGGCTGGAGCACGGGCAGCCCGTGGACCAAGGCATAAAGCTTCACCGGCGATTCATACATCTTGTGTCCGCGTCCGGCGGGCTTGTCCGGCATGGTTATCACCGCCGCCACATTGTAGCCGTCGGTCACAAGACGGTCAAGGCTCTCTACGGCGAAATCCGGAGTGCCTAAAAACACTATTTTGAGATCTTTCTTTTCCAAAGAGTATGTAGGTTTGTTTCAATCGTTTGCAATTTCGTTGGCCTTGGCCTCGAGTGCGCGCCAAAGGTTATCGTCAGGCACAGGAGCGCACACGTCTATTCGCTTTTTCGACACCGGATGCACAAAAGATATCCGGCGGGCCAGAAGCGATATACCTCCGTCGGGATTGCTGCGCTTGTCGCCATATTTCAAGTCGCCCTTCACCGGAGACCCTATCGCCGACATCTGTGCACGGATCTGATGTTTGCGTCCGGTCAGAAGATTGATCTCAATGAGGCAGTAGTTGTCACCCTGCGCTATCACTTTGTATTTCAGCCTGGCCTCCTTCGCGCCCGGCTTGGGTGTGAGCGAAGTGAAGCTTTTGTTGCTTTTCTCCACCGAGGTGATATAATGCGTGAGGGTGTCTTCCTCTTTTTCCGGACAATGGCGCGAGATGGCCCAATATGTCTTGTCGACATCTCCGTTGCGGAACATTTCATTGAGCCTTGCCAGGGCCTTTGATGTTTTTGCGAATACCACAAGGCCGGCCACCGGGCGGTCAAGCCTGTGCGCCACTCCGCAAAACACATTTCCGGGCTTTGCGTATTTCTCCTTGATCCATTCCTTGACCTGGTCGCTCAAGGGCTTGTCGCCCGTCTTGTCGCCCTGCACTATCTCGCCGGGCGATTTGTTGACGATTATTATGTGGTTGTCCTCGTATACTACTTCCATCGTGGTGCGGGATGATTAATCTTTGTTGAAGAGTGATTCCGACAGTCTCTGCAGCGCCTTCACCTTATCCTCCTTGCGCACGAGCATCGAGATGTTGTAGTTGCTGCCGCCGTATGATATCATGCGCAGGGGGATGTCTCTCAATGCCTCTACGGCCATTGATTCGAAGCCCTTGTTGTGCCATTCGAGATCGCCCACCACACAGATGATCACCATATCCTTGTCTACGGTGACTGTGCCGAATCGCTTCAGGTCATCTACTATGTCGGCAAGATGGCTGTCGTCATCTATCGTCACGGTCACGCCTACCTCTGATGTGGCTATCATGTCGATCGAGGTGTTGTAGTTGTTGAATGTCTCAAACACCTTGTGCAGGAAGCCGTAGGCGAGCAGCATGCGCCCGCTCTTTATCTTGATGGCCGTGATGTTGTCTTTGGCCGCCACAGCCTTTATGGTGTGGGTGGGAGGTATGTTGCATATCAGCGTGCCCGGGGCGTCGGGCTCCATCGTGTTGAGCAGGCGCACAGGGATGTCATGCAATTTCGCTGGGAGCACGCACGCCGGATGCAGTATCTTGGCGCCGAAGTAAGCCAATTCGGCGGCCTCCTCGAAATGCAGTATGCCTACGGGCTTGGTGCCCTCGACAAAACGCGGGTCGTTGTTGTGCATGCCGTCGATGTCGGTCCAAATCTGCACTTCCTTGGCGTCGACCACCGCACCGATGATTGACGCGGTGTAGTCGCTTCCACCGCGCTTGAGGTTGTCGACGTCGCCTTTGTAGTTGCGGCATATGTATCCGTGGGTAAGATACATGTCAGCGTCAGAATTGTATTCGAGCTCACGCTTCAGGTGAGTGCGTATGTAGTCCATGTCTGGCTCGCCGTTCTCCATAGTGCGCATATATTCGAGCGATGGAAGCACAGCGGAGTTGACTCCCATTTCGTGCATGTATATGTCCATCAGAGCCACAGAAATCAATTCGCCCTGGGCCAGGATCTCCTTCTCGTCGGCGTCAGTGAATGAGTGCAGGCGCATAGACTTTATGAGCTCGAAGCTCTTGCCTATCCTTTTGGCGGCCTCCTTCTTGCTCTCATCTTTGCGGTAAAGAGCGTCGACCACGTTTCTGTATTTCTGCTCAAGGCCATTGATGGTCTCCTGCGCTCCCGGCACATTGCCCTTATGGTAATAGTCGGCTATTTCCACCAGTGTGTTGGTGGTCCCCGACATGGCCGATAGCACCACAATGTTTTTGCCCCTCTCTATCACGAGATCGGCGACTTTGCGTAAGTTCTCGGGCGATCCCACAGAGGTGCCACCGAATTTCAGTACTTTAATCATTGTCAACTATAAGATAAATGCACGCCATTTCCGGCGTCTGAATATTTATTTAATGCAAAATTACATCACTTTTTACATTTAAAATAGCGGTTATTCATATAAAAATAGCTAATTTTGTAAAATATTTTATGCAGGATTTTGGCCCGAACGTGAAACACAACCATACACATCTGTTAATCAGGCACATATTGTTGATCGTGATTTCAGCCGCGATAACCGGTTGCACTTCGCGAGAATATACCCAGGCCTCAGGCATGGGCTGGGTGGATTTCACCATAACCACCGCCGGCACTGTTCCCGCTGCCTCACCCCAGCCCGCCTACTCCCTCACCGTCACTTCTGCTGACGGGATGTACTCCCACACATGGGGCTCGCTTTCCGAATACCCCAGGTTTGAGCCTTACACTGTGGGGAGATACCATGCGAGCGCCATCTCCGGATCTCTCGGCGCTGAAGGCTACGGATGCCCCTGCTATGCCGGTGATGCCGACTATGAGGTGATTGAGTCAAAATACTCCACTGTCAGCATAGACTGTCATCTGACCCAGGCATTGATAAACATATCAATTGGCGATAGGCTCATGGCCGGAAGTCCTGACACCAAAGTCATCGTGCACTCTTCGGGGCATGGCTACGTCACTGCTTCGGCATCTGAATCAGGCCCCGTCTACCTGACTCCTGGCACCACGTATCTCTACGTCACCGTCGAGGACGGCATGGGCGGAAAAGCCACTGTGGCGCCCGATTTCCGCATTGACACTGAGGCGGAGAAGGTGTATGACATCACCGTTGACATGGAGTCAGACGATACGCTTCTTGTGAAATGCGGCGACACTGTCGCGAGAATGCCCATATCAGCCCGGCTTTTCCAGTCAGCCTCGCCGTCTATAGAGGCGCAGGGATTTGAAAGCGGCGCTGTATTCAACATCATCGAGGGTTTCCCCGCCAAAGAGCCGATAAGGATGGTGGTAAGCGCGCCGGCGGGCCTTTCGTCAGCCGTGCTCACTACTGTGAGCCGCTCTGACGAGTTTTCTTCCGAGTGTGATTTGCTTTCGCCTCCCGTTCCGCTTGAAAGCAAAGGCCTGAAGGTGGAGACTGTGGGCGACGGATCGCTCATCGTAGATTTCACTGATCTGCTTGAGAACGTGGGCGTACTAAAAAATTCTTACCTCACATTTCTACTTCAGGCGCGCGACCGACTCAACAGGGTCTCACCCGCCTCAATACTCAGGGTATCGATCAAGAGCGTGGACATGACGCAAGAGAGCCAGGCTATAGCTGAAGTCGGCTCCGATATGGCTTCGATCGATGTGGCATTGACCACGCCCGACTTCGATGTCAAAGATTTCAGCGTGTATATACTTGACCACGACGGGAATATATCGTATGCCACCGAAATTGTGGGCTTTGAGGCCGACACTGAAGCCCGCACCGCCCGACTTCGCTTTGCCATCGATCGCGGTTTCGAGGACATCCCGGTAAGGATTGACTTCATGGGCAATCCCAAGCTCTACGCCATAGTCGAGCGTGTGATACCTCACTATGACATATTTGTAGACGCATTCGCATTGGGGGCCAATATCTACATAACCGCCGAAGACGAGGCGCTGCGTGAGATAATAGTGCGAAACGCCACGCCGACAGCCAACGGAGCCATCGCCACCGTCACTGACAGGGATGTTGACCTGGGCTGCATATCTATCGCGCATTTATCTCCCGCATCCACCTACGAAATATCCACTGTGCTGATACCCGGAAAATACGCTCCGGCCGAACGCATCACCACCGAGAAGACAGACCAGGTGCCTTCAGGCGACTTTGAAGACTTTGAAGACCTTCTAAATTATAAGCGACTGGCTTGCGGAGGCGCATACTCCAACACTGTTTTCCCGATTTTCAACATGCAGAATTTCTCTACCATCGACGTCAAATGGCCCCAGAAGCATTGGGCAGGCACTAACGCCAAGACATTCTGCAGGGACGCCAAAGTCCACAACACGTGGTACATCTACCCCTCATGCATGCTCGACTTCTCTATGAGCGCATCCGGATCAAAGTCCATGATGATGCAGTCGGTAGGCTGGAGCCTTGACGGCCAAGAGATAGAGCCATACAAGCAGAATGGAGAGACACAGCTGCAATATAACGCCAATGTGCCCGAGGTGGCTCACCGGTCGGCAGGCAAAGTGTTTCTGGGCTCATACAAATTCGACCCGGCCACAATGAGCGAGACATACGACCAGGGAGTCGCTTTCTCAAGTCGTCCGCGCTCACTCAACGGTTTTTACCAATACGTATCTGATATCGCCACCCCCGATTACGGATTGGTGGTGGTAGAGCTCCTGAACGACGCCGGACCCGAGCCTGTGACTGTTGGCTCTGCTTCAATGAGGTTTTCCGCATCAGCCGGCTTAAGGTCGTTCAACCTGCCGATCGACTATCACACCATCGGCATAAAAGCCACAAAACTGCGCATCATGTTCTCTTCATCCTATCGTCAAGGAGACATGCAGGAAGAAGACGCCGAAGTGCCGGCCACAGCCGACCCGTCGAAAGGCATGTTCATCGGGAGCACTTTGCGGGTCGACAATCTATCATTCTCATACTGATCATCACTATCACTTTCTGACAACAAGCCAAAAACCACATCGAAATTTCATATATGGACAGACTTAAAATCGCGATTGCCGTAGTGCTCGGAGCTTGCTCTTCGCCTTGGCTCAAAGCCCAGGAAACAGCCGACAGCCTGACTGACGCTCGTCGCATCCAGGCAGAGGCCGCCACGATGCCGGCAATCGGGCAAAATGCCGAGATACCCGTATTTTCCCGCAGTATCGAGCAAATAGCCTTTGTGCCCAAGGGCCAATGGATCACCGGTGTCAGCGTGAGCTATTCCCAGTCAGACCAGGACAACTACCAATTCCTGATAATCGAAAACCTGAAGGGAAATACATATTCTTTCAAGGTCAGCCCCATGGTGCTATACTCTTTCGCCGACAACCTTGCTGCCGGTGGCAGATTCGCCTACACGCGCCAGCGCACGCATCTTGACTATGCCAACGTCAAGTTGGAAGCCGACAGCGATTTTGATTTCGATAATCTCTACTCCATCTCCCACACCTACTCGGTGATGGGCGCTTTCCGCAATTACATATCGCTCGGGTCAGGCACGAGATTCGGCATATTCAACGAGGTGCAGCTCCAGGTAGGCGGAGGCCAGGCCATCCTCAGCGACGGCACCGGCAAGGACTATTCGGGCACCTATGAGCGCACATTCAACTTCAACGTAGGCGTGGCTCCGGGTTTTGTGATGTTTCTCAACAATTACTCGGCCATAGAGGTCAATGTCGGCGTTCTCGGATTTGACTATTCGCATACAAAATCCACCACCGACCGCATCTATGTGGCGCACAGGCGCTCTAAATCGGCCAATTTCCGCGTCAATCTCTTCAACATAACATTTGGCGTTGCCTTCTACCTATAACAAGCATCTCGATGAAAAATATTATAAGATACACATTGATCGCCATGGCATGCGCCTGCTTTGGCACGGCGGCGGCTTCGGAGACGCCTGACTCATCTTATCAGCACAGGCCTCCTGTGGTCAGAAAGAAATATATACATACCCCGGCACCGGAATACAACGAATATGTGCGCGTGGGGGCTGACACTGTGTCGATAGTGATTCCGCAGAAGAATTACGGACGCTTTGACCGTGGACTCTTCAATTATCTCTACATCCCGAAGGGCGACTGGGCATTCGGATTCACAGCGTCATACGGCGAGATCAACACCGAGGACATGCAGTTTTTCTCAATCATTGACGATGTCAATTTCAACGGGAAAATTTACTCGCTTAAACCCACTGTATCATATTTCTTCGACCACAACCAGGCCATTGGCGTGCGCCTCGACTACACAAAAGGCTCCGCTAACCTCAACAGTTTCGTGATGGACATCGATGAGGATCTGAACCTCGACATTCACGATGTGGGGTATTCGTCACAGAGCTACAAGATGGGCGTTTTCTACAGATATTATGTAGGCCTCGACAAGAAGAGGCGATTCAGCGTATTCAATGAGGTCTCGCTCGATTTCGGCTCCGGATCGTCAAGGTTCAAGCGATATTACGACGGAGTGCTGTATGATACACGCACGACCTCTACCCTCGCCAATCTCAATTTCTGCCCCGGCGTGTGCGTCTTTATGCAAGATCACGTGGCGTTCAACGTGTCTTTCGGCGTTTTCGGCCTTAAGCTTGCCAAAGAAAAGCAGACCACCAACGGCACAAACGATGGCTCAAGATTCTCGTCGGGAGCCAATTTCAAATTCAACATTTTCAACATCAACTTCGGGTTGATGGTGGTTATCTAATAGCACACCCGATATGTCTATACGTCAATCTGCCGCAAAAGTCTTGGCGGCCGCGGCCATTATCGCTTCCGCGCAGAGCTGTCTGCATGATAACATTCCCTACCCCTACATACAGGCCAATATCACATCCATATCAGCCGAAGGGCAGATGGGAAGCGCCTCGATCGACTCAACTGACCTGGTGGTAAAATTCAGATTCCCTGAAGACGCCAATATCTACAGCGTCAAGATCACGGATCTATCAGTATCGCCCAACACGGAGGTTGTCGGCGACGCCTTGGCCAAAGATAAGGTCATCGATCTTGGCGAGCCTTATAAGGTCACGCTCCGGATGTATCAGGACTACGAATGGACCCTCGTCAGCGTTCGCGACATAGAGCGGTATTTCACTGTCGACGGCCAGGTAGGCTCGGCGGTGATCGATCCCGAAGCGCGGACTGTGACTGCAACTGTCACCGACCGCGTTCCGCTCGACGCTGTCCCGGTGCTCACATGCAAGCTCGGGCCTTCGTCGTCAACCCAGACACCGGCGCTGGCCGGCGGAGACGTGGATTTTTCCAATCCCGTCAAAGTAACGATCGAAAACTACGGCCACACCGAAGAGTGGACTGTTGAAATAACCCAGACACAGAGCACGGTATTCACTGTCAGGGCCGACGGCTGGACTCGCGTGGCATGGATCTACGGTCAGGCACAGGAAGGCAAGGACAACTACATTGAATACCGGTTGGCCGGCAATTCCGAGTGGCAGAGAGTGCCTGACAGCGAAGTCACGCACAGCGGCGGAGACTTTACAGCCCGCATCACCGGCCTCACCCCCAACACGGTATATGAGGCGCGCGCCGTTTCCGGCGATGAGACAGGCGCCACACTGATGTTCACCACCGGAAGCGCATTGCAGCTCCCAAACAGCAATTTTGACGACTGGTGGCAGAATGGCAAGGTATGGAATCCATGGCTGCAGGACGCCACTCCGTATTGGGACACAGGCAATAAGGGCGCCACTACCCTTGGACAGAGCAACACCGTGCCCACCGACGACACTTGCGACGGCACGGGCAAAGCCGCAATGCTGCAGTCAAAATTTGTAGGATTCGGCAGCCTCGGAAAGCTCGCAGCCGGCAATATCTTCGTTGGCACATACGTGCGCACCGAAGGCACCAACGGCGTGCTCAGTTTCGGCAGGGACTTCGCGGAGCGCCCAACCCGGCTCACCGGATACATGAAGTACAAAACAAGCCCTATCACCTCCGTCTCCAAAGGATTCGAGTCAATGAAGGGCCAGCCTGACACATGCATCATCTGGTGCGCGCTGATTGACAGCGACGAGCCATTTGAGGTACGCACAAATCCCAATAACCGGCAGTTGTTTAATCCCGACGACGATTTTGTGATCGCATACGGAAAGTATGAGATCGGGGAAGATGTTGACGCTTACGTCCCGTTCGACATAGCGCTTGACTACAAGGCAACCGACAGAGTGCCCAAATATATACTCGTCACCGCTTCCGCCAGCAAATATGGCGACTACTTCACCGGCGCCAACGGAGCCGTGCTCTATCTTGACAATTTCGAATTGAAGTATGATTACTGACCACACGATAGACATCGAAGGGCTGAGCGCCCACTACGTGTGCGAGGGCGACCCCGCCAATCCGCCTGTAATCCTGATGCACGGCTGGGGCTGCGATGCCTCCACCCTCGCTTCGATTCAGCGCACGGCAGCCTTGTCGCATCGCGTGTACAATTTCGACCTCCCCGGATTCGGAAAGTCGCAGGAGCCGCCGGCTTCGTGGGGGGTGTATGAGTACGCCCACTGGCTGCGCAAAGCGATTGAATCAATCGGCATCAAGCATCCCTCTCTGCTCGGGCACTCTTATGGAGGTCGCATATCCATCGTATACGCGTCAGAATTTCCGGCGGAGGTAGACAAGGTGATTCTTGTCGACGCCGCCGGCATAAAGCCCAGGCGCAGCTTGCGGTATTATTTCAAGGTGTACTCTTTTAAGGCCGGGAAATTCCTTTCGCGCCTGTTCATGGGCAAAGACCGGTCTCAAAAATGGATCGAGAGGCAGAGAGCCAAACGCGGATCGGCCGATTACCGCCAGGCATCGCCTGCCATGAGAGAGATCATGTCACGCTCCATCAACCAGGACCTGACTCACCTTCTCCCGATGATCAAAGCGCCCACTTTGCTCATCTGGGGGGAAAATGACACGGCCACGCCTATGCGCGATGCCCGCATAATGGAGAAGCGCATACCGGGCGCGGGCCTGGTGTCATTTCCGGGATGCGGCCACTATAGTTTCCTCGACAATCCGGTGCAGTTTGCGGCTGTATTGCGCAGTTTCCTGCAGAGCAATAGCTAAATTTGGATAAAAGCCAAACTTTCATGGCCCGAATTTGTTATCAATACGCATAATCAATACCGGAATTTGCCTAAAGTATCTCGCGTATATTATTCTTTGCATCGCATATTGGCGCTGTCAGTGATTTTTCTCGTGGTCATTGGCTGTGACGCCTTTATTTGGTCTACATCCATGCGCCACATGGATGCAATCTGGCAGATACTATGGTGGGTGCCGTCATTCCTGCTGTGCTGCTGTTTTTCGCTCATTGCCACCGGCCATTGGGGATGGCCCGCCAACGGATTGATGGCTCTTGTGGTATGCATCGTCATCCCCGAACTGCTCTACACCGTCATCACTCTGATTGGCCTGCTTGTAGGTACATTCCACCCTGACGCTATCGATGTCAGTCGCATCATCGGCGCAGTGCTGGCCACAATAGCTTTCGTTTGCGGCCTATATGGTGTCATGGTTGGCTGGAAGCGGATTTCCGTGACGGAAGTGTCAATATCCTCACGCGATTTGCCGCCGGCTTTTGACGGATACCGCATAGCCCAGATCTCTGACATGCACCTTGGCACATTCGCACGCGAGCCGAAGTTCGTGGAGCGCCTCGCGGCCAAAGTCAATTCCCTCGGGGCCGATATCATCGTATTCACGGGCGATCTTGTCAATTTCACATCAGCCGAGGCAATGCCTTTCACTGGCTGTCTCAGTTCATTGTCAGCTCCCGACGGCGTGCTTTCGGTGCTCGGCAACCATGACTACGCACTATACGCGCCTGTGGAGACGCCTGATGCGCTTCAGAAGCATGTTGACCGCATCATCAGCCTTGAGCGCAAACTGGGTTGGCGCCTGCTCCTTGACGAAAATGTGGAGATAAGGCGTGGAAGCGATAGCATCTGGATAGCCGGAGTGCAGAATATAGGCCGACAGAGCCGGTCATGCAAGGGCGACCTCAAGCTCGCTCTCCGCGGCATCCCGGCGAAAGCCTTCATTATTCTGCTGAGCCACGACCCTGCGCATTGGGTCGACGAGGTGATTCCATCCACTGATATCCCTGTGACCCTTTCCGGCCACACCCATGCCATGCAATTCAAGATTTTCGGGTGGTCGCCGTCCTCCCTCATATCTCCGCATTGGGGCGGTCACTTCAACGAAGGCGACCAGCATCTATTTGTGTCAACGGGCGCAGGGGCCAACCTTCCATTCCGATTCGGCGCGTGGCCTGAAATAGCGCTGATCACGCTTTCGCGTCCTTCCGCTTCAGAATGTCACACTGATTGAAAATCCGGAATAGCCTGCCGCCATCCAAGGCTGCATGCTGCCTTTGACCGAAGCCCTGTATTTGCCGTATTGCCGGGCCGGATTCCCCATGAAGCAGCCCACGACTTCATTCACAGGGTCAACGAGAAATGCCACAAGTCCGCCAAGGAAGCGCGAACCCGCAAGTTCGTATCCATTGTCGGCAATGCGCCTCTTGATCTGATAGAATCCTTCGCCGATAGCGCTTCCCACCAAAGGAGTGATGAAAAGATCCTGATACGAAGGTCGCTCCATAAAAGCCTCTATGCCAAACTCCCAGCCAATCGTCGACACGCAAGCGCTGTATAACAGGCTCTGGTAGAAGTTGAATCCGCAGCTGCGGGCTGCCATGAAATATGCCGCGCCGGCATAGGGATGAAGCACATAGTTGAATATCGGGTTGTCATGGTCCCATTCAGGGCCCTGCTTTATCACATGGTTATACCAGCGCTGGAAAAGCGGAATGTCCTGCAGCGATGCCCTGTTCCATGAGGTAGCATCCTCCGGCAGGCATTCAAGCACAAGCAGCGTGCCCACGAAGGCTCCGCTAAGCACCCCTGTATTGACCCACAATCTCTTCCAGTCAGGATGCTCTATTGATGTCGCGAATTTATAAGGTTGGCTGTATGGGTTCTTGGGATCGCAGTATTTCCAGCCAGAATAGTCTCGATCCGTTTGCAGGGGATTGTTGCTTTGCTCAAGCGATTCGACAATGACGGATTGCGTGACTGCCGTGTCGGCTATCCGTGTCTCGCATGCCATCGTGTCAACAGTCTGGGCGGAGGCAACCGTCGGTGGCAGCAAAAGGAGTAAATATGCCCAAAATTTGTTAGTCATACGAAACGTGTGTTTTTAACTTTATTCTCTCAAAATTTTAACGTTTCATAAAATAAAAAGTTCACGCCGCCGATACCGATACAAAGAAGCGGCCTGAGCTTGTCAGACCGCTTCCGTCTAATTAAAATAATTCAGTAGTGGAGATGCGTTTCTCTAAAACTCACGGGCGCAAAGACACGTTGTCTCAGGCAGCCTCCGTCCCCTTTTCACTTCAAAGCCAGCGACATCACTTCGGCGGCGGTAGAAACGTATCTGAATTCAAGGCCGTCAGTGTATTTGGCCGGAATGTCCTCCACATCTTTGCGGTTGTCAGCGCATATTACAATCTCATTGACTCCCGCCCGCTTTGCGGCAAGTATCTTTTCCTTGATGCCGCCCACCGGAAGCACCTTCCCCCTGAGGGTTATCTCTCCCGTCATGGCAAGCCTTCCCTTCACGGGGCGCCTGCTGTAGGCCGAGGCAATGGCGGTGGCAATGGTGATTCCGGCCGACGGGCCGTCCTTTGGCACCGCTCCCTCCGGAAAATGTATGTGCAGGTTATATTTTTCAAACATCTCGGGGTCTATGCCAAGGCTGTCGGCATTAGATTTCACCCATTGGTAGGCGATTGACGCCGACTCTTTCATCACCTGCCCGAGATTGCCGGTGAAAGTCTCCGCTCCCTTTCCGTGAGATAGCGAAGCCTCGGCAAGTATTATTTCTCCGCCTGCTTCTGTCCATGCGAGGCCGGTGGCAACTCCCGGCACCGGATTCTCTTCACATTTATCTTTCAGGAATGGAGGCACGCCAAGCAGTTTGTCGAGATGCGATGGCTTTACGATCTTTGGAAACTTCTCACCGCTCAAAGTGGCCATAAGGTATTTGCGTGCTATCTTTGAGAGGAGTTTCTCAAGTTGTCTCACGCCGCTCTCGGCAGTGTATCTCTCCACTATGGCCATCAGCGCGTCATCGGCTATGCGGAATTCCCCCTTGGCTATGCTGTTTTCTTCATAAACACGGCGAAGCAGGTGCTTCTTGGCTATCTCCACCTTTTCCTCGGCGAGATAGCCGCTGAGGTTGATGATTTCCATGCGGTCGAGCAGCGGACGCGCGATCGTAGATGTGCCATTGGCCGTGGCAATGAACATCACGTGCGACAGGTCATAGTCCGTGTCTATGTAATTGTCATGGAATTTACAGTTCTGCTCCGGATCGAGCACTTCGAGAAGCGCTGCTGCGGGATCGCCCTTATAGTCGGCTCCTATCTTGTCTATCTCATCAAGCACAAGCACGGGATTGATTGAATCAGCCTTGCGCATTGCCTCGATCACTCGTCCGGGCATGGCCCCGATGTACGTGCGGCGATGTCCGCGTATCTCGGCCTCGTCGTGCAATCCGCCGAACGACACGCGCTGATACTCGCGCCCAAGCGATGCTGCAATCGACTTTCCAAGCGAGGTCTTGCCCACTCCGGGAGGTCCCACAAGGCAGAGGATCGGAGCCTTGCCGTTGGGATTGCGGTGCATCACGGCTATGTATTCGAGCACGCGCTCCTTCACCTTCTCCATGCCGCAGTGGTCACGGTCGAGCTCCTTGCGGGCCTTGACGAAATCGCCTTCAGAGACCGACATCTCGCACCAAGGCAGATCGAGCAGAGTCTCGAGATAGTTGAGGCACACGAAATAATCGGGATTGTTAGGATTCATTTTCGACAGTTTCCCGAGCTCGCGGTCAAACACAGCGCGGGCCTGCTCGGTAAACATCTTTTTCTCGGCTCTTGCCGCAAGCCTTCCGGCATCGTCATTGTCTCCGTAGAGCTGTGTGTGGAGTATGTCGAGCTGCTTCTGCATAATGCCGCGCTTCTGGTCTTCGCTGAGCTCTGCCCTCACCTGCTCCATGATCTCGGCATTGAGCTGGGCCTCCTGTGACTGTGTCTCGAGAGCCTTCAGCAGCAGCAACGCACGCTCATCGAGCCTGTGGCGGTTGAGCATCTCCACCTTGGCTTTGGTGTCGATGGGGAAATTTGTGGCTATGACGTTGACAGCCATCACCTTGTCGACCTCCGAAAACAGATTGCCGAACATGTGCGAGAACCCCTCGCCCGCCATCGGCGCTATCTTCTTTATGTTCTTTCTGATATTCTTGCAGATGACGTCAAAGTTGCGGTCGTCGTCCTGAGGCTCTTCCTCTCCGATGATGCGCACTTTGGCCACGAGCACTCCTTCGGGAATTTCGCCGCGCTTGCCGGCCCCTACTATGCGGAAAGGATCGCGCGCCCTGACAAGGGCTGTCTTTTCGCCGTCGGGGAGCTCAAGCACCTTGATCACATCGGCGAGCACGCCCTCAGGATAAAGTCCGCGCTTGAGAGTAGGATTTTCCGCTTCAGGATCTTTCTGACACACCACGCCTATGGTGCGGTGATGCTCCTCTGCCCATGACACCACTCTGTCAGCGCTCTCACGCTTTATGGCTATGGATGTCGACACGCCCGGGAATAGCACAAGGTTCCTTGTGGGCAATATGGCCAGAGATTCCAGGTCAGGCTCGCTGTTAAGTTTCTCCAAATCTATGCTTATCTGCTCTATCTTGACACCGATATTTGAATTGTCAGAATTTTCGCTCATTGTAAGTATACATTATTATATAAAGAAGGCGTCGCGCGATTGGCTGCTCAATCATGACGCATCGCCTTGCGTCCTCACATTATTTTTCTCCGCAAATTTACGCATTATCCGCCACACTACAAAATTTCGCTTGATAAGACCCTGAAAAAGCGTATTAAAATCACAACGCGCAAATATCTAAAATATAGACGCTTGCAATCCGATGTAAAAATTCGTGTCAAAAAAGGCTCTGAAAAATTTGGTAATCTCAAAAAAAGCACGTAACTTTGCACCGCTTTTAAGGAACAACACTTCGGGGTTTAGCTCAGTTGGTTAGAGTACGCGTCTGGGGGGCGTGAGGTCGCTAGTTCGAGTCTAGTAACCCCGACTGAAAGCAAGTGAAGCCTGTGGATACATCCACAGGCTTTTTCTTTTAAAAGGAATTAGGGCGACAAAAAAAAATCGAAAAAAGATTTGGTCGTTTCAAAAATTGTTCGTAACTTTGCATCGCTTTTAAGGAACAACACCTCGGGGTTTAGCTCAGTTGGTTAGAGTACGCGTCTGGGGGGCGTGAGGTCGCTAGTTCGAGTCTAGTAACCCCGACAAAAGCAAAGAAAGAGCCTGTGGATGCATCCACAGGCTCTTTCTTTCGTCCGGCAATCACACCGGTATCTTCTCTATCACATCGCCATAGTAGTTCCATATCCTGTCTACGTAGTCTACCGTCTCGCGTCCGCGCGAGTAGCCGTGGCGCACTACCGGATCGCGGTAGTATTTCTTGTTCATCTTCATAAGCATCGTTTTCTCCACATTGTCGTCCCATACCTGCGGATTATAGCCGTATTTCTCGGCCAGGCGTATGGCATCGAGCACATGACCGGGGCCTGCGTTATACGACGCGATCACGAATTTCTGCCTTTCGATCGGGTCCTCCACATAAGGCACCATAAGATTCTCATAATGCTTAAGTATCTTCACAGCCGTCTCGATCGAGCGCGAAGGGTCAGTCATTTCCGACTTCTTCAGGCCAAAGTCGCGCGCGGTCTTGGGCATTATCTGCATTACCCCGGTGGCTCCGGCCCATGACTTGGCTTTTGGGTTAAAGCGGCTCTCTGCGTAGCCTTGGGCTGCGAGCAAGCGCCAGTCCCAGTTGCTTGACGACGTATGCTGCTTGTAAATGTCATCGTAGGGCGACGCATATCCGTTGGCGAATTTGCGGTCATATCCCGCGCCCTCCACCGGCTGGTTCTTGAGAGTCTCGAAATATTTCTGCAGAATCTCGTCCTGGCGCTGCAGAGGCAGCGAATCTCGCATCCACCTGTCGAGCAGCATGGCAAGCCCCTTATTGTGCTTGGCCACCGCCCACTGGGCAAGCTCCGGCTCCGTAAGGGCCAGGGTGATGTTCATGTCGGGATAGTAAGTGCGGTTGAGCCTTGCCGTTTTGCTGTCAACTATCGCGAGCCTGATGTCACCATGCGCCACCGCAGCGAGCATGTCCTCAGTGGCGAGTGAATCCGGGTCGACAGGGCGAATGCCTATCGTGCCGCCGAGTCTCTTGTTGATGCGCTCCAATTCAGCCTGGCTCTTCGATCCCTTCTCGACATAGACGGTGCGGCCCGCCAACTGATTTACATCGACGAGCACCGTATCTCCCGGCGGCTGCACAAGCACATGCTCCACGGTGTTTTTTGGTCCGCAAAGTATCACTTGCTTCTTGTATTCTTCTGTCGACGGGACGTCAGTGGCGAGAATCAGCGCCGAGTCGCCGTTGACCATGCCTATGGCATCTTCAAGCGAGCCTGCCACTACCCAGTCGACTGCGAACCCATGCTCCTGCGCGAGTTCCTCCATCATCTCGTAGTCATATCCCATCACCGTGTCTTTGTATTCAAAATATGAAGCCGGGCCGTAGAGCGTCACCACCTTGACAGTGTCGGGCAGATTGGCGGCAGCCTCTTTCCATGGCTCGGTCCGACACCCGGCAAGCGAAGCGCCCACCATGGCGGTGGCGGCCACGAAAAAGGGCAAAACAGATAGACCGTTATTCCTATTCATTTTACAATAAATTTGTTATATCATAATTAACGGCATGCGGCGCCACTTTGTTCACGGGAATTAATTGCATAAAATAGATTCTAATCAGCAAATAATTTCAAAAAAACAATGGTAAATAGAATTTTAATGACGATTTTTTCGTAATTTTGTCAGATAATCGCATTCAAACTTTTTAATTCAATTGCATTTAAATCACATTTAGATGAACAATGACCAGATTAAGGTGATGTTTGCCGAGGAGGAACACGTAAAGTACGCCGAGCGCATCGTCACCCTCATCTATGAATCAGCCCTGCAGCGCGGCACAGGCATAGCCCGCCGCTCTCCCGAGTACATCGCCGAGAAGATACGCAAGGGCAAAGCCGTGGTGGCCCTCTGTGATGACCGCATCATCGGCTTCAGTTATATCGAAAGTTGGGAACACGGCGACTTTGTCGCCACTTCCGGCCTGATCGTTGACCCTGAGTTCCGACGATTGGGGCTGGCATCTCGCATCAAGGCAAAGACATTCGAACTCGCGCGCATACGGTTCCCCTTCGCCAAGATATTCAGCATCACCACTTCGCTCCCGGTGATGAAGATGAATACGGCTCTCGGATACAAGCCTGTCACATTCAGCGAACTCACCGAGGACGAGGAATTCTGGGGCGGTTGCCAGGGATGCGTCAACTTCGACATCCTGCAGCGCAATAAGCGACGTATGTGCCTGTGCACAGGCATGCTCTTCGACCCCAAGGCCAAACTCGAGCGCAAGTCAAAGACTGCCCCCTACGTGATGTGGCTCAAAAACAAAGCCAGCAAGATATTCAACCTCAAATAGACATCTAAATAATTCAATCAATGGATAAGAAAAAAGTACTGCTCGCTTTCAGCGGCGGCCTAGATACATCATTCGCTGTAAAATACCTTTCGGAAGACCTCGGATACGAGGTGCACACTGCCATCGCCAACACCGGCGGATTCTCTGACGACGAGCTGAACACCATAGAAAAGAAAGCGATCGCACTCGGCGCCGCTTCACACGCCACGCTCGACATCACACAGGAATACTACGAAAAGAGCATCAAATACATGGTGGCCGGCAACGTGCTGCGCAACGGCACCTACCCCATCAGCGTGTCGTCTGAACGCATCTTCCAGGCCATAGCCATCATCGAATATGCCAAGAAGATCGGAGTTGACGCCGTGGCTCACGGCTCAACGGGCGCCGGAAACGACCAGGTGCGCTTCGACCTGACTTTCCAGATTCTCGCTCCTGAAATAGAAATCATAACCCCTACCCGCGATCTTACCCTCACACGCGAATATGAAATCAACTACCTGAAGGACCACGGCTATGTGGCTGACTTCAAGAAGATGGAATATTCAATCAACAAAGGCCTCTGGGGCACGAGCATCGGCGGCAAGGAAACCCTCCACTCCGAAACGACGCTGCCCGAGGAAGCATACCCCTCGCAGCTCACCGAGCATGGCACAGAGAGCCTGAAGATCGGATTTGAGAAGGGCGAGATAGCATCAGTCAACGGCAAAGCCTTCGACGATAAGGTGGAAGCGATCCGTGAGGTGGAGCGTATAGCATCGCGCTACGCAATTGGCCGCGACATGCACATCGGAGACACCATCATCGGCATCAAGGGACGCGTTGGATTCGAGGCAGCAGCCCCTATCCTGATAATAGCGGCCCACAAGATGCTCGAGAAGCACACCCTCACCAAGTGGCAGCAATATTGGAAAGACCAGATAGGCACGTGGTACGGCATGTTCCTGCACGAGAGCCAGTATCTTGAGCCGGTGATGCGCGACATGGAGGCATACCTCGACAAGAGCCAGCGCAACGTCACAGGAATCGTCGAGATCACTCTCCGCCCCTACTCCTACACCCTTGTCGGAGTTGACTCGCCCTTCGACCTGATGAAGACCGACTTCGGCGAATACGGGGAGGTCAACAAGGCGTGGACAGCCGACGACATCAAGGGATTCACCAAGATCCTCGGCAACCAGATGAAGATTTACCATAATACCCAGAAACGCAACGGAGGAGACGAATGAGCGAGATCAAGAATGTGAAGGTAGGCATCGTGGGCGGGGCCGGATACACCGCCGGCGAGCTGTTGCGCCTGCTCATCAACCACCCTAATGCGGAAATAGCCTGGGTGCAGTCGTCGAGCAACGCCGGCAATCTTCTGGCCGATGTGCACCAAGGCCTGTGGGGCGAGACCGAGATGCGGTTTGTGCCCGAGGTGGACCTCAACGGCATCGACGTTGTGTTCCTATGCTCGGGTCATGGATTCAGCCGCCAGTTCTGGGCAGAACACGAGATGCCTGCCGGGCTCAAGGTCATAGACCTTGCCCAGGATTTCCGCGACGAATCTGACGGATACGTATACGGCTTGCCCGAGGTCAACAGAGACCGCATAGCCGCCGCCCGGAAGATCGCTAACCCCGGATGCTTCGCCACCGCCCTGCAATTGTCGCTTCTGCCTATGGCGAAAGCCGGACTTCTGCCTGAAGATGTGCACATCACCGCCGTCACCGGCAGCACCGGCGCCGGTGTGAAACCCGGCGCCACCACGCATTTCTCATGGCGAGACAACAACCTCTCGGTCTACAAGGCCTTCGGCCATCAGCATCTCGCCGAGATCAAGCGAACGCTGTCGGCCCTTCAGCCCGGCATCGACCATAAGGTGAATTTTGTGCCTGTCAGGGGCGATTTCCCGCGCGGCATCTTCTCCATGGCATATTTTGACACTGACATTGACGAAGCCGCCGCCAAGCAATTATATAAGGACTTCTACGCTGACGCAAGGTTCACCTTTGTGATTGACAAAAGCGCTGACCTCAAGCAGGCAGTAAACACCAACAAGGCCATAATTTCGCTTGAGAAGCATGATGGCAAACTCCTGATGATCTGTGCCATCGACAATCTGCTCAAAGGGGCTTCGGGCCAGGCCGTGCAAAACATGAACATAATGTGCGGATTTGACGAAACCGCGGGGCTGCGTCTTAAGCCATCCGCTTTCTAACCACCTTACTGACAATGAATCTTTTCGACGTTTATTCATTATATGACATAGAGCCTGTGAGCGGCAAAGGCTGCCACGTATACACAGCCGACGGCACTGAGTATCTCGACCTTTATGGCGGACACGCGGTGATCTCCATAGGCCACGCCCATCCTCACTACGTGGACGCGATATCGAGGCAGGCGGCTGCCCTCGGCTTCTACTCAAACTCGGTGCAGAACTCCCTGCAGCAGCGTTTCGCCGACTTGCTGGGCAAAGCCTCCGGATATGACGATTACTCGTTGTTCCTATGCAATTCAGGAGCAGAGGCCAACGAAAACGCCCTCAAGCTTGCGTCATTCGCCACCGGCCGAAAGCGCATACTCGCATTTGACCGGGCTTTCCACGGACGCACATTCGGAGCCGTCGCCGCCACCGACAATCCCAAGATACGCGCTCCGTTCAATGCCACAGACCATGTGACTTTCATTCCCCTCAATGACATCGAAGCCGCAGAGGCCGAGCTTGCCAAAGGCGATGTCGCAGCCGTCATTATCGAGGGCATACAGGGTGTGGCCGGCATACGCATGGTCGACGACGACTTCCTCATCTCGCTCCAAAAAGTCTGCTTTAAGTACGGCACTCTGCTCATTGCCGACGAGATACAGTCAGGCTATGGCCGCACGGGGCTTTTCTTCGCCCACCAGCATGCCGGCATCAAAGCCGACATCGTCACCTGCGCCAAGGGCATCGCCAACGGTTTCCCCATGGGCGCCGTCATCATCTCGCCAAGGCTCAAAGCGGAAAAAGGCATGCTCGGCACCACGTTCGGAGGTAACCATCTGGCCTGCGCCGCCGCAATCGCCGTGCTTGAGGTGATGGAGGAGGAAAATCTCGTAGAAAACGCCGCCCAAATAGGCCAATACATGCTCGAAAGTCTCAAAAGGCTTGCTGCCGATCATCCGCAGATCACTGAAGTGCGTGGTCGGGGGCTGATGATAGGCTTTGAAATCAACGGGAGCGCTTCGGATATGCGTCGGAGACTTCTATTCGGCAAGCGCGTATTCACAGGTGGTGCGGGTGCTCACACTGTGCGCCTGCTTCCGGCATTGTGCATCACCAAGGAGCAAGCCGACGAAGCACTGAACTCGATAAAAGAAATTATCGAAGAATTTTAAACCCTTTTTCTGTAGATACAATGAAGACATTCCTAAAAGTAGATGACATCGGCCCGCTTGACCTTGCTGTCAAAGAGGCTCTTGAAATAAAGAAAGACAGATTCGCCCTCGAAAGCCTCGGCAAGAACAAGACCCTGCTGATGCTCTTCTTCAATTCAAGCCTGCGCACCCGTCTGAGCACGCAGAAAGCCGCGATGAACCTTGGCATGAACGTGATGGTTCTCGATGTGAACCAAGGCGCGTGGAAACTCGAGACCGAGCGCGGAGTGGTCATGGACGGAGACAAAGCAGAGCACCTGCTCGAAGCCATCCCTGTAATGGCAAGCTACTGCGACATCATCGGGGTGCGCTCTTTCGCCGGCCTCACCGACAAGGAGGCTGACTACAGCGAGAATGTGCTCTCGCAGTTCATAGAGCACAGCGGAAAGCCGGTATTCAGCATGGAGTCGGCCACCCGCCATCCCTTGCAGGCATTCGCCGACCTCATCACCATCGAGGAGCACAAGACCAAGCAACGCCCCAAAGTGGTGCTCCCCTGGGCTCCCCACCCCAAAGCCCTCCCGCAGGCTGTGCCCAACTCTTTCGCCGAGTGGATGAACGCCGCCAACGTCGAATTCTTGATCACCCATCCCCACGGCTATGAACTTGCTCCTGAATTTGTCGGCAATGCCCGTGTGGAATATGACCAGCGCAAGGCTTTCGAAGGTGCTGATTTCATCTATGCCAAAAACTGGTCGGCCTATGCCGGCGATAACTATGGTAAGGTGATATGCACTGACCGCGATTGGACCGTCGACACCGACAAAATGGCGCTCACCGACAATGCTTTCTTTATGCACTGCCTGCCTGTGCGCCGCAACATGATTGTCACCGACGACGTGATCGAAAGCGAGCGGAGCATAGTGATTCCAGAGGCAGCGAACCGCGAGATTTCTGCGCAGACCGTGCTGAAGCGCATGCTCGAATCCCTTTAATCCCCTGCGAGATGATAAATGTAGTGAAAATTGGGGGCAATGTCGTCGACAGTCCAGAGGCTCTCGCGGATTTTCTGTCTGATTTCGCCCGCATGGGCGGAAGCAAGGTGCTGGTGCATGGCGGCGGAAAAGAGGCCACCCGCCTGGCCCGCGCCCTTGGCATTGAGACCAACATGATCGATGGCAGGCGCGTCACTGACGCTGCCACTCTCGATGTGGTCACAATGGTCTACGCAGGGCTTATCAACAAGCGCATCGTCAGCATCCTGCAGTCTCTCGGATGCAATGCAATCGGCCTCAGCGGCGCCGACGCCTCGGTCATCACCGCTGTCAGGCGCGAGCCCGTGAGACGCGGAAATGTTGATGTAGATTATGGATATGTAGGCGACATTCCAGCCGGAGGGGTCAACTCCGCTGCGCTATCGGGCTTGCTCGGGCTTGGGCTTACGCCCGTGGTGTGCGCTATAATGCATGACGGCGCCGGCCACCTGCTCAACTGCAACGCCGACACCGTGGCTTCGGCCACTGCCATCGGCCTTTCGGCCATCGACCGCACCACCCTCACCTACTGCTTCGAGCAGCCCGGCGTGATGAAAGACATCTCTGATCCTGATTCAGTCATCAGCCTGATCACAAGCGTTGATTTCCCTTCTCTCAAAGCGGATGGCGTAGTGTCAGGCGGCATGCTCCCGAAGATAGAGAATGCCCTCGCAGCCGTCAAGGCCGGTGTAGACAGTGTGATAATAAAGCAGGCATCGGCTCTCAACATCGGTGGGGCCGGCACTATAATACGCGATTGAATGCCCCTGAGATCTGAAACACTGGCGCTCCTGCGCCGTATGATATCCACGCCGTCGGTGTCTCGCGCCGAGGATGGAACAGCCCAGCTCATACATGATTTCCTTGAGCGGGAGGGAGCAAAGCCTTCGCGCGTCAAAAACAACGTATGGGCTTGTTCCGGATACGAAGCCTCAAGGCCCACCCTGTTGCTAAATTCGCACCATGACACCGTGAAACCTGCATCCTCCTACACGCGGCCTCCCCATGCGGCTGACATCGAAGGCGACCGCCTCTGCGGTCTTGGCTCTAACGATGCCGGTGCGTCGGCGGTGGCTCTAATGCAGGCATACCTCGATTTGCGCGATGAGACTCTGCCGTTCAATCTGATTCTCGCCATCACAGCCGAAGAGGAGGTGGGCGGCGAAAACGGAATGCGCCTGCTGCTGCCCGAACTGCAAAGCCGCGGCATAGACGTGGATCTCGCCATCGTGGGCGAGCCAACGGGCATGCGCGCCGCCGTGGCCGAGCGAGGACTTGTGGTGCTCGATGCCGTGACCAAAGGCGTCACCGGTCATGCAGCCCGCAACGAAGGGGTCAACGCCATATACTTCGCTCTCGAGGACATCGGCAGGATCAACAGCTACGTCTTTCCCCGCACTTCTCCGCTACTCGGCCCGATTGGAGTGAATGTGACCCAAATCGAGGCCGGATGGCAGCACAACGCCATTCCTGACCTCTGCCGCTGGGTGGTGGACGTTCGCACCACTGACGCTTACTCCAACGCCGAAACCGCCGCGATGCTGCAGGCGGTGGCCACACACTCCACGCTCACGCCGCGGTCCACCCGCGTGTGGGCTTCGGCACTGAGCGCCGATAGCCCCCTGTGGAAAGCGTTTGAGTCGCTCGGCATCGCCCATTTCGTATCGCCCACCACAAGCGACATGTCGCTCCTGCATGGCATCCAGTCTCTTAAGATCGGCCCGGGGGAGTCGTCACGGAGCCATCGTGCCGACGAATACGTGCTGATCTCCGAGATTGAGGCCGCAACCGACATTTATCCCAAATTGATAAGAAACATAAAGCCATCCACCAATATATGAAACTTTGGAGCAAGGGCCTTGAGCCCGACAAAATGATAGAGGAATTCACTGTTGGCAACGACCGCGAGCTCGATCTGCGGCTTGCGCGCTATGATGTGGAGGGATCCATGGCCCACATCAGGATGCTTGAAAGCATTGGCCTGCTTGCCAAGGATGAGCTCGATGTGCTTCTCCCGGCTCTTGAAGAGATCGCCGCGATGATAGAGCGTGGAGATTTCACGATTGAGCCGGGCATTGAGGACGTGCATTCGCAGGTGGAATTCATGCTGACGGCCCGTCTGGGCGATGTGGGCAAGAAAATCCATTCCGGCCGCTCGCGCAACGATCAGGTGCTCGTAGACCTCAAGCTTTTCACTCGCGACGAACTCCGCAGCCTGGCCGCAGAGACAGAGGCTCTTTTCAAGCGCCTGCAAGCTTTGAGCGAGGAGCACAAAGACAAACTCATGCCCGGATACACCCATCTGCAGGTGGCGATGCCCTCGTCGTTCGGTCTGTGGTTCGGAGCTTACGCCGAGTCGCTCGCCGACGATATGCAGATGCTGCTCGCAGCCTACAACATTGCCAACCAGAATCCGCTCGGATCAGCCGCCGGCTACGGGTCATCGTTTCCCCTCGACCGAGAAATGACCACGCGCCTTCTCGGATTCCGCGATCTGCATTACAATGTAGTGGCTGCCCAGATGTCGAGAGGCAAGACCGAGCGCGCCGCCGCCATGGCCATCTCCGCCTTGGCGTCTACACTCGGACATCTGGCAATGGACTCCTGCATGTGGATGTGCCAGAATTTCGGGTTCATATCATTCCCCGACGAGCTCACCACCGGATCTTCCATAATGCCCCACAAGAAGAATCCCGATGTGTTTGAAATCATGCGCGGCAAGTGCAATAGGCTTCAGTCTGTGCAGAATGAGATAGCATTGCTCACGGCAAATCTCCCCCTGGGATATAACCGTGACCTGCAGTTGCTGAAAGACATTTTATTCCCTGCTTTCAACGAAATGCGCCAATGCCTGCGCATGGCCGACTTCATGCTTCAGCACATACGCATTAAGGACGGCATCCTCGACAGCTCCACCTACGACTATCTATTCACCGTTGAAGAGGTGAACCGCCTCACGCTCTCCGGCATGCCATTCCGCGAAGCCTATCGCAAAGTAGGCCTTGAAGTGGCCGATGGCGAGTTCAAGCCCGTTAAGTCAGTGCACCACACTCACGCCGGCTCAATCGGAAATCTATGCAACGACCGCGTGGCGAAGAAATTCTACTCCATCTACGACCTGATCGCTCGCTGAATTTGAAAAGGCGATTTCCAATCGCCCGACAGCACCAACCCAAACAAAAAAATACGGATTGCACTACAAATACGTGCAATCCGTATTTTTTTGTCCTGCGTTGTATGCGATTTATCGCGCACCTACTGATATCATTGCCATATATAATGCCTGTGTGAGGTGCGGCTCGCTATGCCCACAATGATATTTCTGATAGGGCGCAAGGCGGCCACAAACGGCAATGTCATGATCACTGACGGCACCCGCAAAGCCCGCAGTGCGCTGCGCCAACTTGCGGCCACAACCACAGCCACGGCTATCATCAAGAATCCGGCCAGAATCCAGGCTAAAGCATTGTCGCAGCCGGCTGTCAGCGCTGCCGAGGCGGCCAGGAGCCAACTTAGCCAGATACCCCATTCGCCCGACGCCATAGCCCGACGCGAGCCTTTGTAAAGGCGGCGCCCAGTGAAGGCGTGGCTGCGGCGGTCGTCAGCCGTAAGGCGCATATACGGCTCGCAGACGAGTGCGGCCATGGCATCGGCCGAAAGTTGCAGCGCCGTATTGTCTTTGCGGGCTATGGCCGAGAGAAATGCGTCGTCGTCGCCGTCTTTCATGTTGATCGAGCCTGCGAATCCTTTGGCCTCAAAAAAGAGCCTGCGCCTGTAGGCCAGATTGTAGGCGCAGCCCCGGTAGGGATGGCCGCCCATGGCGCCCGAAATCCACGCCACGGCATCGGCAGCCATATCAAACGCCCTCGTCATCTCTGCCAGGCCTGCGCCCTCGGGTAGTCGCGGATAGCCGTATCCGAGCACCACTTCGGTTTCCGGATTACGTGCGATAGGCTCTACAATGAGCCGAAGCCAACTGGCCGAAGCCACCTCGGCGCGGGCATCGGTGATCACCACCACCTTGCCTTTGGCAGCCTTTATGCCAAGCGTGAGGCCAAGTTTGCGGCGGCTGAGGTTGCGCGCCTCGTCGGGGGTGAACGTCAGATAGATGTCGGGGTATCGGGCCTTGACCTGCGCCACTGCCATATTCACTTCAGCCGACATGCCTTCGTTGACCACAATGGCCTCAAACGCCCCCGGATAGTCCTGCTCCATGATTGCAGGCAGATTGAGGACGAGGCTGTCGGGATCGGAACCGGCATAGACGATAATGCTCACACTCGGATAGGCGCATACCGCTTCTTCTGCATTGTCTGCGGTGCGTTGCTTCTTGCCGACGGCGAGGATGCGCAGGCAGTAGGCCAACACCACATACAGCGCCGCAAGAAACGAGGCGGAGAAAAGACATATCGAGATCGCGGGAAAATCAAAGTCAAAATTCATAAGACGAACAAATTAAGGAAAAATCCTACACAAAGGTACGAAAAAACCGCCAACCCACAAAAACAAACTCAAAAACTACGGATTACACGGATGCACGGATTTTGATCTCCGTGTGAATTCGTATAATCCGTAGTTTTGTATAGGCAGGCGAGATTTATCCTCCCCCCTGCCGCGCTGATGACTTGTCACCGGTCAGTGGCGGGGACGCGCAGAGGATAAATGCAGATGCGGTCCCGGGGGGTAAGGCGCAGAAGTATGCGACGCATCACATCCTCGTCGACAGCGACGCATCCGCCCGTGGCCGGCTTTGCTCCCTTGCAATGGAAGAAGATGTTTGATCCGGCGCCCGGCTCACAATCGATGTTGTAATCCAGTGCTATGCCGTAGTTGTATTCGGGCGAGTAGGCGTACATCTCCTCGCCGTCGCGCGTGCCGGCCTCATTGGCGTCGACTATGCGGTTGTAGTATTCTCCCTCGCCGTCGATGGCGTATGTATCGGGCGTGACGCGCAGATAGGCCACTGACGCGCCCGGGTCGGGCTTTATGCCAAAGGCAAGGAGGATGCCGAAATCACCGACGGGCGACATGCCGTCGCCCTCGCGCTTGGCCTCAGTGTATCCGTTGCGGCCTATGTGACCATCGGTCTGAAGTATTCGCGACCATGTGCCGAGGCTGTCGTCCTTGCCGTACATCTCCACGCGGGCATCGCTGCCGCCTGTGCACTGCACGAGGATCACGTTGCGCACTGCGGTGTCGGCGCGGTATTTCGACAGAGCCTTATCGCCAAAGGAGTTGAGTACGGTTGATGTCGACTGCTGCGAGGATCCGCCGCACGCCGCCATGGCAGCCACGGATGCCGCCGCTGCCAAGAGCAATATCTTATTCATGGGAACATTTATTTATTGATTCAATTGATCGATGAGGTGGGAGCGGAGCACCTCCCAGTCATAGAAGCCTGGAGCAGACTGCTTCAGAGGCAGAGAGACCTCGCGCTCGTTGAGCAGCACGCGCACTATCACATCGCTTTTCCGGCCCCGGAAGAATATCATCTGCAGGTTGCCGGCCATGGGCGATAATTCGTAATCGCGCCACACCTCGTGAAACTTATCCATGCGGCTCTCCAGGCCCGAAGCCTGCTCTATGCCCATTAGTGCCAGGAGCCTGAGAAGGTGGGTATCATGGCCGAAGCGCAGGTCGGCTTTAGCGGAGCCGGAGTCCAAGGCCTCGTCAGCGCGGGATATGATGTCGCGCAGAAGGTTGTCGGCGCAATGCTTCATCACTCCGCCTGCCAGGGGCGCATCGGCGTTGCACAGATACATGCGTGCATTGATGGTGCGCCAGATGGCCTGAAGTTCGTCATAGAGAAAGAGCCCGTCAAAATCGACTCCGGCCTCCACATCCTGCATGTCGGAGACTATCCAGTAGAGTCCCATCATCAGATCGAACTGCTCGTCGACAGAGAGGAAGTCGGGATTGATGAAAAGGGACGACATGAGTCTCGCAGGTCGTACCGTCTCGCGGCAAAAGCGATTATGGACGCTGCGCCATGAGGCGGTGTCAGACGAAAAGGCCTTCCCTTCTGGCGAGGTGTGGGCTATGAAATCCATGTCTTTGTCATAGGCCGTGCGGGTAATCCTAAGTGAAGGATTTCGTTCTTTGAGCTTTTCGCTGAATGCCGCCATGCTCAGGATGCACCTCTGCGACGTGGATGACACGGCCCTGACCGAGGCCGTGTCAGCGAAGATGCCGGGATAGGCCTCAATCATGCGCCCGGCTATGCCGCGATGCTGTCGTTCGCCGACAGCCGAGAGGCTACCGCCCTTGCCGATCGCATCGCGGAGCACAGCCTGCAATTTCTCCCTTGTCTCCAGGCCAAGGGGAGTGAGATTAGAGGCACTGTACGCCTTGTCGAAGACATCGGCTACGTCAGTGTAGCGCTTGTCTTCGGTGATCCAGCGCGATCCGTGGCGACCATAGTGCGATGCATACACAGGCTCATACCCATGAGGTACTTCGCGAAGATCCTCGCAAGGCTCGGGATAGGCATAGTAGATACTCGCTGTCTGGTCGAGGGTCTGCCCGAAGACTGCGGCCGCGGCAGGCAGCAAAGCGGCGCAGAGCATGGCAAGTCTTAACAACGACGGAGTCATCATTTCTTCACAATCAGGTTTTTGACGTCGATCGGCTTGACGAGTCCCTGCACTTCGCGGGCATCGGGCGACAGAGTGTATGAGCAATTGTCGATGCTGATGTCTGAAGCCATGTCGATATAGAAGGCGTAGGTGCCGTCAGTCACGAATCCTTCGCCAAGGCACGGGCGCTTATCATACACGCCTCCGGGGAAAGCCGAAGAGCGCACGAAGCGCATGTCGACGTTCTCGAAATGGATATTGTTGACCTTGTCGGGCGTATCGCCTCCCACGAATACGCCATTCTCGGTGGTGCACTTCACGTTGACAAACCATATATGGCTCACTTCGCCGCATCGTCCCTCGGTAGCGCCTTTCGGGAATCTCCAGCCGGCATCCTTGTGGTTGCCCACGGCTCTAGGGTAAGAGGTCACGTAGATAGGCTCGCTCTTGCCCCACCACACATCAGAGTAGAAGCCGCAATCCACGAGCATATTCGAAAAAATGACGTTGGTGACCACGCCCTCATCTCGGTTCTGGATGCCGATGCCGCGATTGCTGTCCTTTATGATGCAGTTATTGAACAGGACGTTGCTGATGGTGTCCATGTTCTCTGACCCGATCTTTATGGCGCAGGAGCGCGACACCATAGTGCAATTCTCCACCACAATATCATGGCAGGGGCCGTAGGCCTCGTATTCGCGGCGGTTTTTCAGGCAGATGCAATCATCTCCGCTCTCGATGTGGCAGTTTGAAATGCGCACATTGGTGGAGTGATCCACATCGATGCCATCGCTGTTGCGCACCTTAAGGCTGTTGAGCACTGTGGCCCCGATTATTGAGGCATCGTTGCATCCGATCAGGTGTATCGTCCAGTATGCGCTGTTGCCGATGGTCACGTCGCGTATCTGCAGGCGGTCTACGTTGATCAGCGTGAGTACATGGGGCCTGGGGTCGAAAGTGGTGACGGGCTTCAGTTCGTATGAGTCTTCGAGCTCGGCGCCCATGAAGGCTATGCCGTTTCCGTCGAGCATGCCTTGGCCGGTGATCGACACATTCTCGATGTCCTTGCCCGAGATCCACATCATGCCCTCGCCCTCGTTGGCGAGAAATGCGCTTTCCTTGTAGATCGACTCATCAGGATTGGCCAGCAGCCTTGAATTAGGCTCAAGGTGCAGGTCAACGTTCGACTTCAGATGCAGCGGACCACACATGAAGGTTTTCCCCGCAGGCACTGTCACCACGCCACCGCCCGAGGCCGAGCAGGCGTCGATGGCTTTCTGTATGGCATCAGCATTGTCAACGCCGTCTCGCGCTTCAGCTCCATAGTCTTCAATGCGGAAATCTGTGCCGGACGGATTGGAGCACCCCGCCATAGCCAACGATGCGGCCATAGCCGCGAAAAGCATTTTGATATTCTTCATTTCAAACATTCTGTTTTCAGAGTCTTATTTTTTGTTGATCTTGTCAGTCATGTCAAATTCCCATATTCCACCCTCCGTCAGATCGGCGTGGTCAAGATAATTCTTGTCCCATTTCTTGCCGTTGTGGCGTATGCTCTTGACGTAGATGTTCTTTGCAGAAGCCTTGGGCGCGAGCAGGGTGAGAGTCTTGCCGTTTTCGAGATTGATAACGGCTTTTTTGAATGTCGGGCTTCCGATCATGTACTGCGTGGAGGCAGGACACACCGGATAGAAGCCGAGAGCCGAAAAGACGTACCACGCCGACATCTGCCCGGCATCGTCATTGCCGGAAAGGCCTCCCGGCGAGTTGAGGTATTCGGTGTCCATTATGTGGCGCACCTCCTCAGCCGTGCGCCAGGGCTTGTCGGCATAATTGAACATATACGCCACCTGATGGCAAGGCTCGTTGCCATGCCAGTATCTTCCTTGGGTAAACATCGAGTCAAGTTTCTGCGCGTAGGCCTCCCTTCCGCCCATGGCCTTCATCAGCCCCTGCGGGTCGTGGGGCACATACCATGTGTAGTGACACGGCGCGCCCTCGGTGATGTGCTTTGAGAAGTCAAACGGGTAGTCGAAGCACCATGTCCCGTCGGCATGCCTGCCGTCAGCGTATCCGGTGGCAGGATTTATGACATTAGCGTAGTTCCCGGCCCTTTGCATCAGCTCTTCATAGTCAGAGTCGCGGCCCAAAGCCTTTGCCAGCTGTGCCAGAGCGTAGTCATCATAGGCGTATTCGAGCGTGCGCGAGGTTTGCTCCTGCTTATGGAAGGCATCGGGCACGCCGTCCTCCACCGGTATATAGCCGAACGCCTGATAACTGTGCAGGGCGCGGCGCCCCTTGCCATCGAGGTATTCGCCTCTCGACGGATGGTCGAAGGCATTGCGGCGCAAGCCTTCGTAGGCTTTCTCCGCATCAAATCCGCGCACTCCCTTGACGTAGGCGTCGGCAAACGCCGGAGCTGCGTGATCACCTATCATAGCGGCTGTGTAGCTGTTCCAGCAGGGGAAGATGGGCATCCAGCCGCCTTGCTCATATTTATGCACGAGCGACTGCATCATCTCGCCTGCCACAGAAGGCTGAAGCAGGCACAGCAGCGGGTGAAGCGCGCGGTAAGTGTCCCATAGGCTGAAGCCGTCATAATAAGCATTCTCTCCTTCGGGAAGATGCTTAACCGGATAGCCTCCGGCGAAAGCCGGATACGCCCCGTCGGCGTCATTGACCTCATGCGGCAGAAACGAGCAGCGGTAGAGGGCGCCGTAGAATTTCTCAAGAGCGTCGGTATCGTCAGTCTCCACCTCCAACACTCCGAGGTGCGAACGCCAACGGGAGCCGAGTGCATCCCTCGCAGAGTCAAATTCCCAACCCGGCATCTCGGCCTCGAGATTGGCGAGAGCGCCTTCATGGCCGGTGAATGATGAGGCGGCCTTTACCATCACTTCATCTCCGGGCCTGACGTCAAAGCCAACGTATAGGCCGATAGCGGGCTTGTTTGAGATTTTCGCGCATCCGTCAATGATCTCATCCACAGAGTAACAGCCGTATTCGGTGATGGGCCTGTCGAGCTTCACCACAAAATGCCCGCTGAAGCCCGCGCTCTCACCCTTGCCTTGGTATATGCGGTGAACTGGATTATAGCCGTATATCGTATTCGAGAGAGTGTCGACGGCTATGAAGCCCGCGCCTTCATCGCTGTTGGGGTTGACCACCAGGTATCCCTTTCCGCCCTTATCGTATCTGAATCTGAAGATTCCTGAGCGCGAGGTGCCCGTAATCTCGGCCCGTATTCCTTCTGAAGGCAGATTCACGCTGTAATAATCAGGGCGCGCCACCTCATTTGCGTGACTGAATGCCACGGCCCTTGACTGGGGCGTGGTGCGCAGATGCCCGTAAAGCGGCATAAGTGTCATCGAGCCGTAGTCCTGGGTGCATCCACCCACTATCCAGTGTGAATTGCGGAAGCCCTGCAGCAGCGAATCGGCATAATAGTACGGCGCCACGCATTTGTTCTCGGTATCGCGGGTCTGCGGTGTCCAGAAGTTCATGCCGCGGGGCGACAGCACAGCTGGAATGACCTGGCCGAATTCCTCTGTTCTCTTGCCGAAAAGGCCCGCTGCCTTGGTCTCGCTGGCCGCTGTGCCCACGCGGGTGTCGATGCAGTCAAGCGGGTCGGAAGCCCATGATGACATTGCCGCGAGACTCGCGGCAATGCAGGCCAAAACTCGTGTTTCTATCATATCTTTATGTATATTTTCTTTTTGTGCAATGGATAGCCGGCGCACCACATGGCAAGCATCAGTCCCACTGAATATAATGCTGAAGCCACGTAGGGGTCTCCTACGGTCCTCACAATGCAGCCATATATTGCCGGTTTTGCTCCGAGTGTGCCAAGCAGTATCGAGGCGATCTCGCTCAGTACATAGAGAAAGAGCGGATTGACACCGAAGACGTCGAAAAAACGAAACGGAGCCTTGCGCCCTTTCACGTCGGCAGCGTAACTGATAGCCGCCAGAGCCATTGCCACTAACCCGCACGACACCATCACGTATGAAGGCGACCATACGCGCTTATTGACCGGCAAGCCCGCAGCCACAGCCCAGCCGGCGAGCAACAGCACGAAGCCGGCCACCATGACATTGAGCAGGCGATCGGGCAGCGAGGCATCCTTGCGCATGAGCAGCCTGCCGAAGACGAAGCCTATGAGCGTGTGGGCAATCCCAGATACTGTGCCGAGGAGGCCCTCGGGGTCTATTGGTCGCTTGGAGTAGATGTGGTTCTCGCCAAGCAAGGCATGATCCACGCGGGATATTATGTTTGAGGCATCGTTGGCGTAGCCCTCTCCCCATATCAATATAAGCGAATACACCACAAGAAGCCCGGCTATGATCCATGCGATGGCGCGCCTATGGCACGTAATCGCTATCACTGACACGAAGAAATAGCACAGGGCGATGCGTGGCAGCACGCCTGTGAGCCGGAGCCTGTCGAAAGGCATGAAGTCAGCCTTGCACACATGTTCTATCCAATGTATCGCCCACCCTATCAGCAAGATTGTCAGGGTGCGCCTCACTATCTTGCCCATCAGAGGCCATGAAAAGGCGAAGCCCCTCTTTGACAAGGATATGTAGGCCGAAAGGCCCACCAAAAACAGAAACGAGGGAAACACCATGTCGCAGAGCGTCAGACCGTTCCATTCCGAATGCTGAAGGCAGGAATACGACAGTTTGCCCCCGGCATTGTTCACCACGATCATGGCCGCGACCGTCAGGCCGCGGAGAGCGTCGATGGCATACACCCTCTGGCCGCCCGGCCTGTCAGCAGCCGCCCCCATCAGTCGGCGAACACCTTGTTGAACACCGCCTTAGCCACCTCTACGCAGTCGCCTTCCGGCTCTGAAGCGTAGTGGTTCTTTGCCAAGGTCCAAGGCTCTTCCATTGTGTAGAAGTCGATCTGCTCGGCCTTTTCTCCGCGCATCTGTCCTTCCAGCGAATCGAAGTAAGCCTTCCAGCGCGGATAGTAGAAGTCGCGTAGCATGCCGCTCCACTCCTTGTGGGCGTAATCCCTGAGTCCGGCCTCGGCGCATGTGCGGTTGCCCCAGGTGGTCACCTGCACTCGGGCGTTCCATTCGTATTGGTCTTTTTCTGCATCATTGGTGCCGGCTGCGCGGGCGCATTCAATCCACGGCCCCACCTTAAATTCAGGGCGCGTTGCCAGCAGGGAGTCCTGAAGCATGATAAGGCTGAGGAATTTCTCGCTTCCTGCCTTGAATCCCTCGCGGTTGAAGGTCTTGAAGTCGGCGATGGCGTGGTTGTATGTCAGCCTTGCGTGGTCAGCTACGGCCTGGCGCACGATGTCGACCAGGTCATATTCAAAATTGTTGTTTCCTCTGTATTTGTCGGCGACGGAAAGCATCAGTTCTGCAGCACGGCGTGTGTCGGCGGGATCGTAGTAGTTGGCCATCTTCGACCAGCTCGATGCCTGGAAAGTGTTGAGGCTTGGACGTCCGCAGAATATCGATTCGTGGGGGCCCTGTTGGTTGTTTCCCCGGGGGCAGTTGTAGATCGACCCTGCGAGCACGGCCCATGCCTGGTCGATGGCGGGGTCAGCCACGCCGTAGCGTGCACGGGCATAATCCTTAATCCATTCCTCTTTCGTCACGCGCTCGGACCGCCAAGGGAGTTCGGTGACAAGCTCGAACATCACGGGGTTATTCTGCGCCCCCTCCATAGTGAGCCCTACGCCCTTGATGTTGCGGCCCAGCGGATGATTGCGCGTGCGGTAGAAATTCTCGAGCAGCTGATCCATGCGTCCGTGCAGGCCCACGTTTGCCCCGAAATTCTCAAGCATGCAGAATACCCAGTCATGATGCATGTATCCCTCCTTGCGCTCCCACAACGATTCTATCCCCCACATCGGGCGGCATTCGGAGAAAAGGTCGAGCACCAGCAGATCGCCCTTCTTGAGGTTTTTGATCATGTCATGCCGCGGATTTTCATTCCAGCCCTGCACCACCCATACGGCATCAGGATTGGCCTTCTTCATCGCGGCCATCACAGCCTTGCCTGTGGCGTCGAAGTCAAACCCTTCGGCGTTGGATAGTTCATGGCAGGGGTCCATCGAGTAGTATTCGGCCTTGCCGAAGAGCTTCTCAAGCTCTTCGTAATATATTGCTGCGATATCGGCGTAGCGCGGGTCGGCGGGGTCAAGGAATGCCGGACGCGGGTATCCGTTCCAGAGTTTGGCGGCCTTGGTGATGTTAAGGCCGAGCTTCTCGTCGGCGTCGCGCGGCATCATGCCGGAGTATCCGGGGAATACGGGCTTTATGCCGTATTCGGCCATGCGCTTCACTATCTTCTTCTGAAGCGCCTCCTGACGGGCGTACCACGAGTCGGGATTGGGGCCGCCCCAACCCTCGAGGTTGTTCATTGCCCACCAGGCCATGAACGCTGGCCCGGAGATGAAGCCGTTGACCTCATCGGGCGTATATCCGAGACGCAGCAGCACATTGCGCCATACGCATTCCTGCCCCACGGCGGCCAGCGGCAGATTGATGCCGTGCATGGCCATCCAATCGATCTCCTCTTCCCATCGGTTCCAATCCCAGAATGGCATTGAATAGGAGTATGTGCAGTAGTTGAAGTCGTAGCGCAGGGCCAAATCGGTCTCATGGCGTTCTTTCGCCGACACCGGCGGGAGGACGGCGGGCAGCGACGGGTGCATGTTGTTCCAGCCAAGGTGCACCCCGGCGTGGTGCTTCAGGTACCAGTTCACTCCAGTGGCGAGGCTCACGTAGTTGTTGGCTCTCACCACCACCTTGTCTCCGGCTTGGTCGAGTTCAAAAAAGTCCTTGTCTCCCTTCTTCACCTCGAGCTTGATCTTCCGTGACAGCCCGTCGTCGATACGATCGAGCATAGACGCCACCGGATTGGCGGCCAACATCAGCGAGGCGGCGCATATAAGCGAGGAGCAGAGCGTCAATATTCGTTTCATGGCTATGCAATGATTATGGTCAATATAAATGCAAAGTTAGTGATAATAATCGTCAGTTTGATACGTTTTTCTCTTTTTTTTTGCGTCGGCCGAGACCTCTCCGCATCCACACCCTTAATGCCTTGGCTTTTCGCCCCGGCAGGCATGATGCGTATGTTGAATGTAGCAGGCGGAAAAATGTCGTTAAATTCGGTAAAATATTGCTAACTCTGGTGGAGGTTCGGAATATTATGCGTATCTTCGCGGGAAATTCGTTTTAAATCACAAACAACAACCAATTTACGCAATCATTCACAACGACAACAATGAAGAAAACAAATCTTTTAGCGTTGCTGCTCTCTGTGGCTTCGGCGCTGGGTGCATTGACATCATGCAACACCGGCGGTTCATCCGACCTCGTCACCAGGCAGACCCTCTCAAACTTCATTAACCTGACCAACGACTACACCACCGGCCAGCAGGTGGCAATAACCCCCATCGGATACGTGATTGAGCTCAACCTCACAAAGCAGACAGCAAACATCACTATCGAAAGCCTGAAACTGCCCAACGGCACGTCTTTCGGCCAGCTTGTCTTCGCCAACCTGCCCTTCACCTACGACACTTCAGGCTGGATCAAGATTGACCAGGCTGTGGCATCTCCCGTGACCAGCGCCGGCCTGACTGCTCCGCTGTTCTCATCATTAAAGATCCACCTCCTCGACCGCGTGCTCAACAGCAACCTTTACTACCCTCTCTTCGATATCAGCTATTCTGTTGACGGATACACCATCAAGAGCATTCCCCCGAGCGTGATCAACCAGGGTACCACCGTGGTGTCTACGCCCGGCCAGCCCGACTACACCCCCGGAGAGGAAGCCAACACCCTCTACGGCATATCGCTTGACCCCAAGACCATGAAGGCCAGCATCACCATACAGGGCGCCAAGTTCGCGTCGGCCATGCCCGCCTTGAACATGGGCTTCAAGGAAATCCCCTATGTCTACAACCCCTCCGGCTCTGTCACTCTCAAGGCCGACGCCCTTGAGCCGGTGCTCATCTCAGGCAACAGCACCACTCCGATGCCCAACTACCCCATCACCAACCTCACCTGCACCACAGACGACATGAACAACATGAATCTGCGCTTTACCTGCACCGTGAAGTCTGACCGCAACGGCGTGGTTACAGAGACCCCCTACGAAGTAGTGGTCAACTCGTCTACCCCTACAGCCTCAAACAATCAATAAGGTCAACCATAATTACCATTAGCGCGGCCCGGAACCATCCGGGCCGCGCTTTTTTATCCCTACCCCAAAACAAATAAAGGTGAAAATTTTCACAGATAATATCGCCTAACAATATTATCTGTGAAAAATTTCGCTATCTTTGCACACATGAATCTTGAGAATTTCGGAAATACTCCTTTTAGAATGCAGGATTTAAGTTCTGTATTCACAGATTGCGCCAACCTGGCGATGAAAGCCAAACGATTAGAGAGGGATGGAAATATAATCCGATTGAAAAAGGGACTATATGTTGTCAACCCGAATATTAGTCACATTGAATTGTCTCCTTTTCTGGTTGCCAATCACATCCATGGCCCCTCTTATGTCTCAATGCAGACAGCACTACGCCATTACGGACTGATCCCTGAAGCCGTATACGCTGTGCAATCAATAACCACGGGCATCGCTCGCGATTACACTAACAGTCTTGGCTATTTCACCTTCACCCATGCTCCTACAGATCACTTCAATGTTGGTGTCACCATTAAAAACGAATCAAAGTCCTCGTTTTTAATCGCGACCCCAGAAAAAGCATTATGTGATCTCATCGCCTACACTCCTCGTCTTAACCTCAGGTACCAGAGTGAAATATACGCTTATCTTGAAGAAGACATCCGCTTTGACATGGACTCTATACGCGACCTTAATCTTGACATAATTGAGGCGTGCATAGAGACATCCAAAAAGAAGACAATGTTGAGACAACTTATTAAAACAATCAAAAATGAACAAATTGTTTGACCAGATGTTGTCGGCCCATGATACGTCTACATCCGTATCAAAAAGAAATGCCATCTGCGAAGTGATGCAGCAGGTGGCTTTGGCCGGCCTACGTAGAAGCGGCTTTTTTGACAAGGCGGCTTTTTATGGCGGCACATGCCTACGCATTTTTCATGGACTCGGTCGCTACAGCGAAGACATGGACTTTTCTCTACTGAAAGAAGACCCTGATTTCAAAATCGAATATTATTTCTCGGCCATAGTTGATGAATTCAAGTCGCTCGGAAGAGACGTGATTATAACGAAAAAGGAAAAAAGGCACCATAGCAAGGTCGAATCCGCCTTTCTCAAAGACGATACACATGTATATAATTTGATGTTTCAGACAGAGAAAAACTTGATAATAAAAATCGAGGTGGACACAAAACCTCCTCTTGGATTCAAGACTGAACAGAAACTTCTGCTTCAGCCATATTCTTTTATGACAAGATGCTTCACCTTGCCTGATTTATACGCAGGCAAAATGCACGCCTTAATCTACCGCAAATGGGCGCAAAGGGTTAAGGGGCGTGATTGGTATGATTTTGAATGGTATGTCCGCAATGGTGTTCCATTAGATTTCGATCACTTCCGTCAACGCACCAACGACTTCAATGGTGAAGATTTATCCAAAGAGATTTTCTTGGAGATATTGTCCAACCGCCTTTCCACTACCGATATAGGAATGGTAAAAAAAGACGTGCTTCCTTTCATTAAGAATCCATCCGAAATTGAAATCTGGAGTAATGACTATTTCCTGCAACTAATGAACTTTATTAAATTTTTGTAGTGGAATTCCTACAACAGCAAAGTCATTGAGCCACCTAACTCGTATCAGTCATCAACCCCCACAGCCTCAAACAATCAATAATACATCCCATATACCCACAGCCGCGGCCCGGAACCATCCGGGCCGCGCTTTTTTTATGCACGAACTCTTGTTATTACCGTAGATATTCCTTAATTTTGTGGCATATTCGGAGACGGACGACATGACTATAGCACACGTATTATACGGATTGAGCATGGGCGGCATTGAGACAATGCTCGTCAATATCACACACTTTCAGGTCAAAATGGGCCACGACATCCATATAGTGGTCATCAACGACATATTCGATGAATCGCTGGTACAGCGCATCGACCCCGCCGTGAAACTGCACAAGATAGGTAGGAAGCAAGGCTCCCGCAATCCTTGGCCTGTGATTAAAATGAACCTTTGCCTGATGCGCATACGCCCCGACGTAATCCACCTGCACGCGGCAAGCATCTCTCGCTACATACTACCGCCTTGGCTGAAATCACGGTTCTGCAACACACTTCACGCTATGTGCAGCACCGAAAACACAACAAACATAGCAAATGCCGGCCCTATATTCGCTATTTCCGATGCAGTCAAATCTGACGTACACGCCAGATTGAATCTTGAAGCCACTACTATCAGAAACGGCATAAACCCCGAAATTATAAGGCAAAGGCAAGGCCTTCCCCCTGGCAAACATCCTTTCAGAATCCTTCAGACTGGGCGACTGCTGCATGAGGTGAAAGGACAGGACATATTGATCCAAGCCATCAAGACAGTACTTGACAAAGGCTACGATGTAGAGTTGACGCTTATGGGAGAGGGGCCATCAGAGGTATATCTGAAGCAACTATCCTCGCATTCTGGCATATCGGGAAGCGTGGTGTTCCTTGGCAATAAGCCGCAAGAATACGTATTTGACCATTTGGCTGACTATGACCTCTTTGTGCAGCCATCGAGAATCGAGGGTTTCGGACTGACCGTAGCCGAGGCTATGGCGGCCAAAGTGCCTGTGCTTGTTTCTGACAACAATGGGCCGATGGAAATCATTGACAATGGACTGTACGGCTCATTTTTCAAAAGCGGAGATGCGGATGACTGCGCCCGCATGATCATCTCGATTATAGAAAAATATCCCAATCAAGATTTATTGGACAATGCCCGAGAGAGAGTATTGTCAGAATTCAATGTCAGAAATACCGCGTCGCAATACGTCAATATGTACAGGACGCTAAAGCGCTGAGCGTTTATTTCATCATCATTCGGGCCATTGAGAGCTTGTCTTCACGCTCCTTTATCGACTGGCGCTTGTCATACTCCTTCTTGCCTCGGGCAATGCCTATCACCAGTTTGGCGTATCCGCGCTCGTTGATGAAGAGCCGCAAAGGCACGATGGTGAATCCGGCCTCTTTGCCGCTCTTCTGCAGCTCGCGTATCTCCTTGCGCGAAAGCAACAGCTTGCGCTCCCTGCGGGCGGCGTGGTTATTGTATGAGCCGTAGAAATACTCGGCTATGTGCATATTCTTCACCCACACCTCGCCATTGTCAACATAGCAGAATGTATCGGCGAGCGATGCCCTGCCCTGCCTGATCGACTTTATCTCGGTGCCTGTGAGCACGAGGCCCGCCGTGAATGTGTCTGTAATCTCGTAATCGTATCGGGCTCTCTTATTTTTTATGTTTACGTCTTTTGCGTCCACTGTTTTTTCGGATAATAACTGTTAGCGAATGAGGGCGTCATTGCAGCGCCCATGAATAAAAAGCCTGGATCAGTATCGGTGGCAGAGTGATCACCACAAACACAAACGTCAGGAAATCATATTCCTTTTGCTCCGGCACTGACAGATAAGCCATCGATTTCCACACCACAAGCGTTATGGCCAATGGCAGCAGATAGCCAAGGCCGAGCGATATGGGCATGAAATTGCATATCGTGGTGGTCAGCGCCATCAGCCCCAAAGCATACGCCACCACCGTTTGGCAGCGTTCGGGATTGGCATCGGGATTCCACTTGCGCACCTTGGCGCAGAAAAAACGCGATGCCACCGCCAGCGTGACGAAGTACGACACGAATATCACGCATCCAGCCACCATAAGGTCTACAAGGTCAAGGCGCTGGTGAAACAAAATCTGCGCGAAAATCGACAGCGAAGCCACGATGAAGGCCGGAATCACCCCCTCCTTCACCAATCGGGCCGGATCAGAATCTGACAGTGCCACATCCTCCCACCCCCGCGAGGGAGAGAGCATCAGCTGCATCATATTTCTGAAGAATAGCATCATTGGCCTGTGGTTTGCTCTGATCATATAAATGCTGTGGCATTTCCGACCTGAATCATTTCAATCGGGCAATGTCATTATTTCTAATATTTATGCAAAGTTAATTATTTTTTTTGAGGATATTTGAAATCTATTTGCTAATTTTGTGGTCGAAATCTTTTTATCACTAATAACAACAAACCATATCTGATGATAAAGAAAATATTGGCCATAGCCGGAAAGCCCGGCCTTTACAGCCTCGTGAGCAATGGCAAGAATATGTTTATCGTTGAGTCTCTGCTCACAAAAAAACGCATGCCCGCATACGCGCACGATAAAGTCATCTCCCTCGCCGACATCTCAATATACACCACCGAAGGCGATGTGCCCCTGGCCCAAGTGCTTCAGGCTGTATGCGACAAGGCCCAGGCAAAGGCCATCGACGTCAAAGCCCTTGGCGATGACCAGGCCATTCGCGATTTCTTCGCCGAAGTGCTTCCCGCATTTGACCGCGACCGCGTGTACACCACCGACATCAAGAAACTCCTCTCGTGGTATAACATCCTCGTCAACGCAGGCTGGGACAAGTTTGTCGACGACCAGGAAACAGAAGCATCTGAAAATGCCGAGGCGTGACCCCTCACTTAAAATGACATATTATTAACAATTTCAATATTTCCTATCAATGCAAAAGAAATTCATCTGCGTAGTGTGCGGATACGTGCACGAAGGCAACGAAGCTCCCGAGAAGTGCCCCGTATGCGGCGCTCCCAAGAGCAAGTTCAAAGAAGTTGACGAATCTGCCGAGCTGCAGTTCGTGACTGAGCACGAAATCGGAGTGGCCAAGGGCTGCGACGAAGAGATGATTAAAGACCTCAACGCCCACTTCCTCGGTGAATGCGGCGAAGTCGGCATGTATCTGGCCATGAGCCGCCAGGCCGACCGCGAGGGATACCCCGAAATCGCTGAGGCCTTCAAGCGCTACGCTATCGAAGAGGCTGAGCACGCTTCTAAATTCGCTGAACTCCTCGGCGACGTGGTTTGGGACACAAAGACCAACCTCGAGAAGCGCATGGCTGCCGAGGCAGGTGCCAACGCTGACAAGATGCGCATCGCCAAGCGCGCCAAAGAGCTCAATCTCGACGCCATCCACGACACCGTGCATGAGATGGCAAAGGACGAAGCTCGTCACGGCCAGGGATTCCAGGGCCTCTACAACCGCTTCTTCAAGAAATAATCTTAAAGCGTAGACCCTCGACTCATCTTGCGTTGCCCCGTGGGGCAACGCAATCAAAGAATATGGCGGCGGCAGAAATGCCTGCCGCCTATTTTTTGGTTCTCCCGCATAATAAAGACCTGCCCACTTCCGTTAATCACCTTGGATACAAATCTTTGATATGAATCAATCGAATATCACGCCCCTGAGGTCATTGACTCTGTTTCTGGCGCTTTGCGCCATGCTTTCGTCATGTTCGGGTCCGAAATTGGCCACAGCCGACGAACAGATGGCCCGTGGCGAATACTTCAACGCCTCGAAGACATACCGCAAGGTCTACAACAAGCTCACTAAACGCGAAGACAGGCAACTGCGCGGAGAAGTGGCCCTGAAGATGGCCGATTGCCATGCCAAATTGTCGCAGAATGCCCGAGCCGCCGCAGCCTACCAAAACGCCATCAGATACGGACAGCAGGACTCCACGATACGCCTGCGTCTGGCCCAGGCTCTGCAAGCCGACGGGAAATATGCCGCCGCGATCAAAGAATATGAAGCGTACCTTGAGATGGACCCGGCCAATCAAGTGGCCATCAACGGATTGCTCGGATCGCGCATGGGGGCGCAAAAAGAGGGGCGCAATAGATACGTAGTCAAAAACTTCAAACTCATCAACTCCCGCCGAGCCGATTTCGCTCCCATGTATCTCGATAAGTCGCATGATGTGCTCTACTTCACCACTACCAACGAAAAAGTCACCGGCAAAGACAAGAGCGAGATCACCGGCATGAAGAAAGGCGACATCTGGTTCACCCGCAAAAACGAAAAGGGCGAATGGATGAAGCCGGAACCGGCTGAAGGCGAACTCAATTCAGACTTCGACGAGGGCATAGCGTCGTTCTCGCCCGACGGCTCCACCATGTACCTCACCATGGCGCGCCGGTCTCCATCGGCCAACACTGGCGTAGAAATATACACCTCGCAGCGCTCCGATGCCAAATGGAGCAAACCCGTGAAGTTTGAGATCACGCATGACACTCTTTCGTCATATGGCCACCCCGCAGTATCGCCTGACGGCAATTGGCTGTATTTCACATCAGACATGCCCGGCGGAAGCGGAGGCAAGGACATCTGGCGCATCAACCTGAAAGAGCGCGCCGGCTCGCTCGAGAATCTTGGCGAGTGGATCAACACTCCCGGCGACGAGATGTTCCCCTACGTCCGCACCGACTCCCTGCTGTATTTCGCTTCTGACGGACGCCCCGGATACGGCGGCCTCGACATCTACAAGGCCCAGCTGACCAAGTCGGGCGGATGGAACGTGACAAACATGGGGCAACCCGTCAATTCCGCCGCAGACGACTTCGGCATAACATTCGGCGATGGCGAGAGAGGATACTTCAGTTCAAACCGCGGCGACGCCAGAGGATATGACCATATCTACAGCTTCGAACTCCCCGACCTCAACATCCTGATCTCAGGATGGGTAGTGGACCGCGACGACGAGCCTGTGCCCAACGCCGTGATTCGCATCGTCGGCAACGACGGCTCCAATCAGAAACAGATGGCCAAGCCCGACGGATCGTTCTCATTTCCTCTCGACCGAGGCGTGAGCTACGTGATGCTCGCAGGAGCCAAGGGTTACCTCAATTCAAAGCAGGAATTCACCAGCGACTCCACCGAGGTCGACGCCGAATACGGCATTGATTTCGTCCTCGCCTCTATAAACAAGCCTGTGGTCGTCGACAACATATTCTACGACTATGACAAAGCCACGCTCAGGCCCGAGTCCAAGACCGCTCTTGACGAACTGGCGCAGGTGCTTCGCGACAACCCGAATGTGACAATTGAGATGGCCTCGCACACCGACCGACACGGCAGCGACAGATACAATATCGACCTTTCATCGCGCCGCGCCAAATCGGTCATCGACTATCTCATATCAGTCGGCATCGACCCTGCCCGCCTGCAATCGCAGGGCTACGGCGAATCACGCCCAAAGACCATCACGAAGAAGCTCGCCAAGGCACATCCGCAATTCAAGGAAGGCGACGTGCTCACCGAAGACTACATCCTCGCCCTGCCAAAAGAGGATCAGGACGTAGCCGACCAGATCAACCGACGCACCGAATTCCAGGTGCTCAGCATCGACTACCGAATGTACTGACCCATGCAATTCCGCACAGAAATAGCCATCCCCCAAAAAACGGGACTAGTCAGCCATGCTTCGCCTATAGTGATGCTCGGCTCTTGCTTCACCGACAATGTCGGAACGCTCCTCGCCGTTGACGGCTTCGATGTGACCCACAACCCCATGGGCACGCTCTACAACCCAATGTCGATATTGCAGGCAATGCGACGCGCCCTTGGCGACCTCCCGCCCTACGCAGAGCCGGATTTGACGCCGGGGCCTGACGGCAACCTCCATTGCCTCGACTTCTCCACCAAGTATACATCTCCCGATGCCTCACGCCTGCTGCAAGCGCTCAACGATGACTTGCGCAAACTCGGTGACCGCCTCACGCGCTCAAAAACCGTCATAATCACATTTGGTACATCATATGTCTACTTCAAGGACGGGGTTTCTGTGGGCAACTGCCATAAGTTCCCGGCAAAGGACTTCACGCGCCGACGCATCAGCCCGGCTGAAGTGGCCCGATGCGCGGAGAGCATGGTGCGCCTTCTTCCGGAGGCCAACTTCATATTCACCGTAAGCCCTATACGCCATACAGCCGATGGCCTTCACGGCAATCAGCTCGGCAAAGCCACGCTGTTGCTCGGGCTTGAAGAGGCTGATTGCCGCTTTGAGTACTTCCCGTCATATGAAATAATGCTCGACGACCTGCGCGACTACCGCTTCTACGCCGCCGACATGAAACACCCGTCAGAGGTGGCCGTAGACTACATCTACGGGCTGTTCATGCAGGCCTACGTCACCGGCGCCGACCAACAAAAAGCAGCCGGCTGCCGCCGGCTGCACAAAGCCTCGCTCCATCGCGAGAATATCAAAATCTGACCCTTGTGGTCAAGGCTTATACGGCTCCCCTATCACAAGCCTGTCGCCGGAATCATCGACCCTGAATAGATGAGGCACCCTGATGTAGCGGCCATTGACCACTTTATGGCTGTGCACCGACATCAGCAGGTCTCCGTCAAACGTGCGGAAAAGCATGCCATGGCCGAAGTTTGGAGGTGTGATCGGATCCTTCTCCTGCACCCATGGGCCGTCGAGAGTGCCATCCTGCGAGTAGGCCACGCCCTGTGTGTAGACATCATCGATCCAGCTCGTCCAGATCATTGCCAGTCGCCCGGTGGCCGTGCGGTAGAGATACGGGCCGTCAGTCACGCGGTTGGGCCGGTCTTTCCCGTCGACCACCTCATGGCTCCATGGCGAATCGCTTGCCCTGAAGAGGATCTTTGCGTCTCCGACTGTGCCGCTCATGTCAGGCTTAAGCTCCATTTTCTCGATGGTGCCGTCCCAATTCTGCAGCCACTCCCAGCAATACACCATATACGGCTTGCCATCGGTGTCGACCCAGAGAGTGCCGTCGAGAGTGAGCTTGTCAGCGGGCAGATACTCCATATCTGAATTCTCCACCATGCGGTAAGGGCCTTCTGCCTTGTCGCTCACGAGCACATGGCATGCGCGCCTCTCGAGATTGTTGCCCTTGTATTCGCCCACCGACACCTTCTGATTGGTGAATGTGGCGAAATAATAGTACTTGCCGTCGTATTTATGGAGCTCAGCCGCCCAAATCATGGGGCGCTCTCCCATCCAATCGACAGAGTTTGTCTCGGCCACGTCATAAGGCCCTTCCCACAGTTTCATGTCGGCGCTCTTCCAGAGCTTGCCGCCGGTGCCTGTCATATAGTACATGCCGGTGGCATCATCAGGCAGGATGCACGGATCGCTGAGCACGATAGAGTCAAGGGGCAGTTGGCGCACTTTCTGACGGTGCTGTGCCGCCGAGGGCAGCATTGCCATAGCAAGGGCCAATGCACTGAGCGAGCGTAGAATTGTTCTCATAAGATGTATTCTTGAAAGGTGAAAAAAAATCAGTCGACATAATTTATCCACAAAAATAGCCATTTTTCCCCTTAACTCAAAATAAAAAATGGTATTTGGTGGATTGCCGATTTTTTCGTAACTTTGCAATCCCCGATTGGTACAGTATTTATTTAGAGATTCATGGTTTAATCAAGGTTCATGATTAGGAAAGCAATAGAGAAGGTGATCAGTGAAGACATGTCGGGCATTTGGTCCATCCTTTCGCAAGAGGAGAAAAGGATCATCGCCGACAATTTCACAATCCACAACTTTAAGAAAAACGAATTGATCTACACCGAAAACGAAGATCCGGAATACCTGTGGTGCCTGCTCAAAGGCAAGGTAAAGATCTTCAAGGACGGCATAGGCGGACGCCAGCAGATACTGCGGCTCATACGCCCCGTGCAATATTTCGGTTACAGGGCTTACTTCGCCCGGGAGCGCTACGTGTCAAGCACCCAGGCCTTTGAGCCATCCGTGCTCGGCGCCATTCCCATGGACGTGGTAGAAAGCCTCATCTCAAAAAACATACGCATAGCGTGGTTTTTCATCCACGAGCTTTCTCGCAATCTCGGAAACTCCGACTCGCGCATTGTCAACCTCACCCAGAAGCACATACGGGGCCGCTTGGCAGAGGCTCTGATCGTGCTGCGCGACAGCTACGGATACGAAGACGACAACATGACCCTGAAGATATACATGTCGAGGGAGGACCTGGCCAATCTGTCGAACATGACCACCTCCAATGCAATACGCACTCTTTCGGGTTTTGTCGACGACAAGCTCATCGTGGTCGACGGGCGCAACATACGCATCATCAACGAGCACCTGCTGCGCAAAATCAGCAAATTCGGATAATTTCACCCCATTACACTTTTCTTTTCATGTCAATCTTAACCGACGAAATATCGCGCCGACGCACATTCGCCATCATCTCCCACCCTGATGCCGGAAAGACCACCCTCACCGAGAAACTGCTTCTTTTCGGCGGGGCTATCCATGTGGCCGGCGCCGTAAAGAGCAATAAGATAAAAAAGACCGCCACCAGCGACTGGATGGAAATCGAAAAGCAGCGTGGCATTTCGGTGGCGACCTCAGTCATGGGATTCAACTACGGAGATTACAAAATCAATATCCTCGACACCCCGGGCCACCAGGACTTCGCCGAGGACACCTACCGCACCCTCACGGCGGTTGACTCTGTGATCATTGTAGTCGATGTGGCCAAGGGCGTGGAGCAGCAGACGCGCAAACTGATGGAGGTATGCCGCATGCGCAACACCCCGGTCATCATTTTTGTCAACAAACTCGACCGAGAGGGACGCGACCCATTCGAAATTCTTGACGAGCTCGAAGCCGAACTGAAGATCGGAGTGCGCCCCCTGTCATGGCCCATCAACATCGGAGCCAAATTTAAAGGCGTATACAATATCTTCGAGCACTCGCTTGACCTTTTCACGCCCAACAAGCAGCGCGTTTCGGAGCGCGTGGAAATCGACAATGTCGACGATCCGCGCATCGATGAGGCCGTTGGCGAGGCCGACGCCGCCAAGCTGCGCGAAGACCTGGAGCTAATCGAAGGTGTTTACCCCGAATTCGATCCTGCCGAATATCTCGAAGGAAAGTTGGCTCCCGTATTCTTCGGCTCCGCGCTCAACACCTTCGGCGTGAAGGAATTGCTCGACTGCTTCGTGCAGATAGCCCCTGCCCCCAAGCCCGTAAAGGCCGAGGAGAGGATAATTAATCCCGAAGAAGAGCCGTTCACCGGATTCGTATTCAAGATCCACGCCAACATGGATCCCAACCACCGCAGTTGCATAGCGTTTGTGAAAGTATGCTCAGGCAAGTTTGAGCGAAATGCCAACTATAAGCACGTGCGCTCGGGCAAGTTCATGCGCTTCGCCTCCCCCACCGCCTTCATGGCCCAGAAGAAAAGCATCGTCGACGAAGCTTATCCCGGTGACATCGTGGGCATCCCCGATACCGGCAATTTCAAGATCGGAGATACGCTCACTTCAGGCGAAAGCCTGCATTTCAAGGGCTTGCCAAGCTTCTCGCCCGAGATGTTCAAATACATCGAGAATACTGACCCCATGAAGTCGAAGCAGCTGGAGAAAGGCATACAGCAGCTCATGGACGAGGGTGTGGCTCAGCTTTTCGTCAACCAATTCAACGGGCGCAAGCTCATCGGCACTGTAGGCCAGCTGCAATTCGAGGTGATTCAATACCGCCTCTTGCACGAATACGGCGCCCAATGCCGCTGGGAGCCTATCTCGCTCTACAAGGCGTGCTGGATAGAGAGCGACGATGCTGCGGCTCTCGAGGCATTCAAGAAGCGCAAACACCAGTTCATGGCAGTCGACCGCGATGGCCGCGACGTCTTCCTGGCCGATTCCGGCTATGTGCTGCAGATGGCTCAGACTGATTTCCCAAAGATCCGCTTCCATTTCTCAAGCGAATATTGACATGCGCCATACGCTTGCTTTCTATGCCGCGCTCTTACTGTGCGCCTTTGCCGCCGAAGTTCGCGCAGCCGAGACTGACTCCATCAGGTCAGCCATCGAAAATTGGATGGCCCGCTATCCCGAGAGCCAGTACGCTGATGTCTACAAGAATTTTTTTCAGGATAATTTCGGCCCCGGACACATTCTTTCTGACAAGAACGCGGCATTGAATTATCTTGAAAGCGAAGTGGCTGAAGCCGGCGCCATGGACGGCACCGCCTTTGAGCCTACGGGAAGCAAAGGCCGGTTCGTCAGGGTCAACCTTTCTGTCATCCGCGACGGTATCGTCCCCCTCGATGCTTATTTTTCGGCCTTTGTCAATAGCATGGAAGGCCTCTCGGTTCCATCAGCCGATGAATGGCGGAAGGAATGGGCCGAAATTGACAGTGTGATCGTTGACATGGGTCTTGTCTTTCCTGACGAGGAGGCCGACAGGGCTATTGTGCGGAAAGCCCTCGATTCAGGAGATTTCGCTGTGCACCACAGCGCCCGCTACAACAAAGCATATTCCAGGCATTACCGCATCATACGCGCCGACATCGTAGACAAGATGATACTCCCGCTCATCTCCGGACAATAATCTCTCATAACTGTCAACAAAAAAGAACGAGGGCCGCGCCATTGAGCGCGGCCCTCGTTCTTTTTTGTTGACGCGGCTGTCGCCGGATTGGATTATTCTTCCTGATGCTTCTCGGCGTATTCCTTGAGCAGTTTCTCCTGCACATCGCCGGGAACGAGTTCGTATGAAGCGAACTTCATGGTGAATGACGAGCGTCCGCCTGTGATAGAGCTGAGAGCGGTGGAGTATGACGCCATTTCTTTCAAAGGCACCTTAGCGGATATCTTCTCGAAGCCGTTTTCAGAGGCGATGCCCATGATGATGGCGCGGCGTCCCTGCAGATCGCTCATGACATCGCCCATGACATCAGCCGGAACCATCACGTCTACGTCATACACAGGCTCAAGCACCTTGGGATTGGCATTGCGGAATGCCTCAGAGAATGCGTTGCGGCCGGCCAGGCGGAATGAGATTTCGTTAGAATCCACCGGGTGCATCTTTCCGTCATAGATGCATACGCGCACGTCGCGGGCATAAGAGCCGGTGAGGGGGCCTTGCTCCATGCGATCCATGAGACCCTTTACGATGGCGGGGATGAAGCGGGCATCGATGGCGCCGCCCACGATGCAGTTGCAGACCACGAGCTTGCCGCCCCATGCCAGAGGTATCTCCTGAGTGTCGCGCACGCTCATCTTGAATTCCTGGTTGCCGAACTTGAATGTGTCGGGAGCGGGCATGCCTTCGTAGTAAGGCTCGACGATCAGGTGCACCTCGCCAAACTGTCCGGCGCCGCCCGACTGCTTCTTGTGGCGATAGTCGGCGCGAGAGGCCTTGGTGATGGTCTCGCGGTAAGGAATCTTTGGTTCCTCGAAAATGATGGGCAGTTTGTCGTTGTTTTCAACACGCCACTTCAGTGTGCGCAGGTGGAATTCGCCCTGGCCTTTGAGCAACGTCTGCTTGAGTTCCTTCGACTGCTCGATGACCCATGTGGGATCTTCCTCATGCATGCGGGTGAGGATCTGGTTCAGCTTTTCAGCATCGCTTTCGGTCACAGGCTTGACGGCGCGTATATATTTGGGTGCGGGATAGTTGATGAAGTTGAATTCGTATGTGCATCCCTTCTCGTCAAGGGTATTGCCTGTGCGCACATCCTTAAGTTTCACTGTAGCGCCGATATCGCCTGCCTTCAGTTCGTCGACCGGAGTCTTGATCTGGCCGCACACGCAGAATATCTGGGCTATGCGCTCCTTCGAGCCGCGGCTCACATTGTCGAGGTCGACGCCTGTCTTCAGCGTGCCTGACATCACCTTGAAATAGCTGACTTCGCCGATATGTGGCTCTACAGTGGTCTTGAACATGAATACGCTCAGCGGGCCGTTTGCGTCGGGCTTCACGAGAGTGCCGTCGGTGGTGGCGGGGGCGGGCATTTCGTCGACGAAAGGCACCACGTTGCCAAGGAATTCCATCATGCGGCGCACGCCCATGTCTTTTGCGGCGCTCACGCAGAATACGGGCAGGATCGACTGGTCGATGAGGCCCTTGCGTATGCCTTCGCGGAGTTCGTCCTCGGTGAGGTGGTCTGATTCAAAGAATTTCTCCATAAGAGTCTCGTCGTTCTCGGCGGCAGCCTCTACGAGTGCTCGATGGAGTTCCTGTGCCTTTTCCTGCTCCTCGGCGGGGATGTCTTCGATTGTGGGCACGCCGCCGTCGGGGCCCCACGAATATTTCTTCATGAGAAGCACGTCGATGAAGGCGTTGAATCCGGCACCGCAAGCCAGCGGATACTGAATGGCTATCACTTTGGGGCCGAAGATTTCCTTCATCTGCTCGATCACATTGTCATAGTCTGCCTTCTCGCCATCGAGCTGGTTGATGGCGAAGATCACGGGCTTGTTGACGCCTGCGCAAGTGCGGAATATATTCTGCGTGCCTACTTCCACGCCGTATTGGCCGTTGATGAGGATCACGCCGGTGTCAGTCATGTTGAGGGCTGTGATGGCATTGCCCACGAAGTCATCGGCACCGGGGCAGTCGATCACATTGAGTTTCTTTCCGCCGAATTCAGCGAAGAGCACAGTGGAGAAGACCGATGAGCCATACTCCTTCTCTACGGGGAAGTAGTCGCTGACAGTGTTGTTTGCCTCGACTGTGCCACGGCGTTTTATCACTCCACACTCGTAGAGCATAGCTTCGGCGAGTGTGGTTTTGCCCGAGCCTTTGCTGCCAAGCAAGGCTATGTTCTTGATTTCGTTGGAATTATAGACTTTCATGTTATTTAGAATTTTTGGTAATTCATGATGTATTTTGAAAAGCGAATGCAATTTAATAAAAATAATTTGAAATAATACACACTTTCACCTAAAAACTTTCGCTCATTTCCGCATTTATGTTATAAAACATATTTTCATATCCTGAGAATATTTACTATCTTTGCATATGGATAGGTGAAGTTTTATCCAGACATTTTGGAAAATTAGGTGCGCCTTATCTTTAACTTGGATTCTCTATATAAACCTAATCATTAGTTAGCATATAATTACGTGATTTGGTAATAATGCTAATTTATAAATTCAAACTCTGAATTATGCGATACATATTCTTCTTCCTCATAACTATACTTATATCGAGCATTCATTGCACGGCGCAAGAGTCACAACATGTCCCCACAGACAATTATGGCATGGTGAAAACTAACATTCGAGTATCCTATGATTATACAAACGCATCAATTTCCGATCACTTTAACGCACGTTTGTCTTATGAGTTCTTTAAAAATAAAAAATTCACACTTACGGCAAACGCAAATTATAACTCGCTCCAAGCCGATTTATCAATTGACGATCTCCCAATAGGATATGATCCCAACCTAATGGGTATGAATAAAACACATCTTTATGGTCAATTAGGTGTTTCAGCGTCATTTCGCAGTCGGCTCTGGGGCCTCCCGTTTATGGCGTTTGGGACATTGTCAGCCGATTGGGGAGACAAGCGTTTTCAGCGCGTGTCAGGTATCGCAATGGGTATGTTTATGTTGCGGGCCAATCGAAATACTCAATTTGGCATAGGCCCTCTTGTATTGATAAATTCCACTACTAAGATCCCTGCATTTATCATATTTATGTATCGCCATCGTTTCAACGATCGAATTGCGTTGAATTTATATGGAGGCATGTTCGGATTTGATTATACTCCCACAAAATCAGACTTGATAACCATTGGAGGTGACATTGATGTAAGGTCATTCTACTTTCAGCCAAACCATATTGACTTACCCAATAGATGTAGATATACGAACACTAATTTTCGACCCGGCATAAAGTATAAACGTCGACTTGCGACAAACTTTTATGGAGAGATACAAGGGGGCGTAATACTCAAAATGTCAAGTCGAGTGACAGGCGTAACAGGAACAAAAAGATATTTTGATATCCCAATGCCAACACGTCCTTTTATACAGATAGCATTCAATTATGCATTGTAAGATTTCGTTATTTACGAAGGAATAAGTATTTTGCCGGATGGATTATGTCCAGCCATCAAAAAATATTATCCCGGTGGTGTAAAAATCATCTTTTTTATTTAAATTTGCACACCGACACTTTACTTTACATAAGCAACAATCTATATATTATATCTTTTTGATGTCGTTAGGAAAAGTCATACGCAACACCGGCGCCCATTATGTGGTGGAGACCGCTGACGGAAGCGAGATCCCCTGTAAAGCCAAAGGAAATTTCCGTATCAAAGGCATTCGCACCACCAATCCCGTGGCCGTGGGCGACAATGTGGAAATTGGCCCGACAGGACCCGACGGCGTGGCGTTCATAACCAAAATATTGCCCCGAAGCAACTATATCATACGTCGCGCGAGCAATCTCTCGAAGGAGGCCCACATACTTGCCGCCAATATCGACCAGGCCATGCTTGTGGTCTCGCTTGTCCATCCCACCACATCCACCACTTTCGTCGACAGATTCCTGGCCACCGCCGAAGCCTACGGCATCGAAGCGATTATCGCTATCAATAAGGTAGACCTGCTCGACGACGAAGACAGCCGTGAGCTGCTCGATGCCTTCAGCTATCTATATCAGTCGATCGGATACAAGACCCTGCGCCTATGCGCCAAATCGGGCGACGGACTCGCCGAAGTTGCCGCGGCTCTGTCAGGAAAGATTACTTTGCTGTCAGGAAACAGCGGCGTGGGCAAAAGCACGCTGATCAATGACCTTGTGCCGGGCGTCAATGCGAAGACCGCCGAAATATCGGCCGCGCATGATCAGGGCCAGCACACCACCACCTTCTCGCAGATGTACAAACTCCCGGGCGGAGGCGCCATCATAGACACCCCCGGCATACGCGGATTCGGCACAATCGAGTTCAAGAAAAACGAGGTCGCGCATTATTTTCCTGAAATATTCCGTGAAAGCGTCAACTGCAGGTTTGATGACTGCACCCACACTCACGAGCCCGGGTGCGCTGTGCTAAAGGCCGTGGAGGATGCCCGAATATCGCAATCGCGATATGCATCCTACCTCAGCATCCTTGATGATGCCGATGAAGGCAAATACCGTTAAGGCCTGTGCCCGCCAATCATCAATTTTTCAAATAAAAAAACACGGATTTCGTTGATTATATTTCAAATCTGCGAAATCCGTGCTTTTTTCGTTGAGTTCGGGCGCGATTTATCGCGCTCATGATGTCTATTCCCTTGCGAGGATGAGGGCGGATGTAGCCGGCACGGTCACTTTGCCGCCTTTCATCTTGCCCAAGCCTTCGGCCTTTATCTTGCCGTCGATCGCGATCACCTTCCAGTCACCGGCAGGAACATCTACGGCGACAGGTTTCTCATTGCCGTTGAACACGAGTTTTATCTCCTTCCATGCGTCGCCGTTGGCATTATCTATCAGTGAATATGAGATCACATTGTCTTGCTCTGTCTCATCAAACACAAGGTGCTTGGCCACATCCTCAGCCGTAGTCATGCGGAAGGCGGGATGTTCCTTGCGCAGCTTTATCAACTCGGTATAGTAATTGAATTGGTCTGCGTTTTTGCGCTTAAGCGTCCAGTCGATGGCGTTGATAGAGTCAGGCGACTTATATGAATTGTGCACACCCTTTTTGTCGCGGAAAAGCTCTTCACCGGCAAACATGAACGGGGTGCCTTGCGAGGTGAACACGATGGTCTGAGCCAGCCTTGCGGCACGTTGGCGCTGAGCCTCGGTCGATCCCTGCATAGATTTGGCGAGCTTGTCGGTGAGGGTGAGGTCATCATGGCATGACACATAATTGATCACCTGCGTGGGCGCATTGGCGTAGGCCGCCTTTGAGTTATTGCCCTTGGCATAGTCAACCTGCGGATGTGCCGTGGCGCCGACGATGCCGATCTTCACGGTCTCCTCATTCCCGGGCTTGCCGGTGGCGAAGCCTCTGTCCTCGGCATTGCTGTAATGCCCCTTTATGGCATCGCGGATATCATCGCTGAACACGGCCACCTGCGGCATCTTGCTCACGTTGTCCTTAAGCGCGCGCTGATCCACGGGCAGAGGCGAATCGCCGGCCGTCCAGCCCTCGCCATAGACAAATATGTCGGGGTTCACCTCTTTCAGAGCCGCAGCCACCTGATTCATGGTCTCGATGTCATGGATGGCCATGAGGTCGAAGCGGAATCCGTCGATGTGGTATTCGTCGGCCCAATATTTGGTGGAGTTGATGATGTAGTCGCGCATCATCGGCTTTTCGCTTGCCGTCTCATTGCCGCATCCCGATGCGTCGCTGTATGTGCCGTCTTCGCGGTAGCGGTAGAAATATCCCGGTGCCGTGAGTGAGAAATTGGAGTCGTCGTTGTTGGCTGTGTGGTTGTACACCACATCCATTATCACGCCTATGTCATTGTCATGCAGAGCCTTTACCATCTCCTTCATCTCCCTCACGCGGGCTGCGGGATCATGCGCGTTGGTGGAGTATGAGCCTTCGGGCGCATTGTAGTTGTAGGGATCGTATCCCCAGTTGTATTGCGGCACATCGGGCTTTGTCTCGTCGACCGAGTTGTAATCGTATGACGGGAGTATGTGCACGTGGGTTATGCCGAGTTCCTTCAGATGGTCAATTCCGGTGGGGTCGCCGAGCATCGATTTGGTTCCCTCCTCGGTCAGTGCCAGGAATTTACCCTTGTGCTCGATGCCCGAGGTGGAATCGACCGAAAAATCGCGGTGGTGCATTTCATAGATCACCGCGTCGGTGATGTTAGCGAGCGCGGGGCCCTTGTCGGCGTCCCAGCCTTCGGGGTCGGTGGCATCCATGTCGATGATGGCGGCTCTATGCCCGTTAGCGCCTACGGCCTTGGCATATATGCCCGGCGTCTCGGCAAGCCATTTCCCGCCATGTTTTATGCGGAAGGTGTAGAATTTGCCATAGAGTTGGTCTGAAACAGTAGAGCGCCACACGCCATTGTCTCCCTTCGACATTTCAAGCGTCTGTATCGGAGCGGAGTCAAGGTCTTTATCGTAGATGCGCACCTCGGCGGCATCAGCCTCGGGGCTCCACAGAGTGAAATGCGTGCCCTCGTCATTTACCACAAGCTCCAGGTCGTCGCCCTCATAGACCGGAAATCTGTCATGACTTTTATTTTCGCCGCAGCTCACGCATATCAATGCCACAGCCGAAACAGCGCCGGTGAGTTTAAGGTTGTTGAATTTAGATTTAAACATGGTTGATAAGATTAAATATCATGCGCGAAGCATTGCATTACAACAATCGGGGCTGACATTTTGTTCACGCCTCCCCTGCCCTCAGGCGCGTAACGTAATCATCGATCTGCTCCATGCGCCCGGGTATGTTGATCTCCTGTGGGCAATGGCTCAGGCATTCGCCGCATCCTATGCACCGCGAAGCTTGCCTTTGGCGCGGCAGCTTGCGGTCATAGCCCACCAGGAATGCCTTGCGTGCCTTGGCGTAATTCGGGTCGCGGGCATCGCGCGGCACATTGTCGTCATTGATGCACTTATTGTAGTGGGCGAAGATAGCGGGAATGTCAAGTCCATAGGGGCACGGCATGCAATATTTGCAGTCGGTGCATGGCACCAGATCGTTCGACAGATATTCGAGCGCGCATCGGTGCAGAAAATCCAGTTCTTCGGCGTCGCACGCCATAAGCGGCGAATAAGTGCGCACATTGTCCTGAAGATGTTCCATGTAGGTCATGCCGCTGAGCACTGTGAGTATGCCTTCGGGCGTGCCGGCGAAGCGGAATGCCCATGACGCCACGCTGTCATCGGGCCTGCGCTGCTTGAACTTCGTCTTAATCGGGTCAGGCACTTTGGCGAGACGGCCACCGAGCAGCGGCTCCATTATCACAGCCGGAATGCCGCGCTTGCTCAATTCGCCGTATAGATATCGGGCGTCTACCGCATGCTTCGCCGGATCGTCATCCACGTTGCTGTTCCAGTCAATATAATTTAGCTGTATCTGCACAAAATCCCAATGGTATTTTCCTTCGTCATGCCATCGCAGCATGGTGTCGAACACCTCTACATCGCCATGATACGAGAATCCGAGATTGCGTATGCGGCCCTCCGTCTTCTGCTCCACCAGATAGTCAAGAATGCCGTTGTCGATGAAACGCTTGTTGAAGTTGTCAATGCCGCCACCGCCTATGGCGTGCAGCAGCAGATAATCGATATAATCGGTCTGAAGATACTTCAGAGAATTCTCAAACATCTTTATCGATTCTTCTCTGGGCCATGTCTGAGGAGCGAAATTCGACAATTTCGTGGCAATGAAATATTTGTCTCTTGGATGCCTTGACAGGGCGATTCCCGTCGACTCTTCCGATTTGCCTTGGCAATACACAGGCGACGTATCATAGTAATTCACTCCATGCTCCATGGCATAGTCCACAAGCTGATTGACCGCTTCCTGATCAATCACCTCTGTCTCGTTCACGCCGTCGACCTTCTTGATGGTGGGCAGGCGCATCATGCCGTAGCCAAGGATTGACACTTCATCGCCGGTATTGTGATTGGCGCGCAAAGTCATCTCGCCCGATCCGGCTTGTTGCTCTGTGGCTTGTCCGCCATCTACCTTCACTCCGCATGAAGCAGCCGCTCCAGCCAAAGCCGCGAGGCCAAGGCCTTTGAGGAAATCTCTGCGAGTGACTCCTTTCGATTCTGTCATATTGTCAGTGTGCATAATTGATAGTCTGTGATTTCGCCATGATCGAGGATGGCTTCAGCCGCACCTCTCCTCTATGAAACTGTCTTTAAATCCTATGAAATAGAGTATGCCGTCGATGCCAATGGTCGAGATCGACTGCTTGGCGGTGGCCTTCACCTTCGGCTTGGCGTGGAATGCGATGCCAAGGCCTGCGGCGCTCAGCATCGGGAGGTCGTTGGCGCCGTCGCCTACGGCTATGGTCTGCGCTATGTTGATGTTTTCCACCTGGGCTATTATGCGCAGCAGCTCGGCTTTGCGCTTGCCGTCGACCACATCCCCAACATATCGGCCCGTGAGCTTGCTGTCACGCACCTCGAGCTCGTTGGCGTAGACGTAGTCAAATCCGTATTTGCGCTTAAGATATTCGCCGAAATAGGTGAATCCGCCCGAGAGGATGGCAGTCTTATATCCCGCCAGTTTGAGCACCTGCATCATGCGGCCTACGCCCTCGGTGATGGGCAGATGCTCGGCGATATCCTGCATCACGCTCACATCAAGCCCTTTGAGCAATGCTACCCTGCGCTTGAAGCTCTCGGTGAAGTCAATCTCTCCGCGCATGGCGCTTTCGGTGATGGCCTTGACTTCGTCGCCCACGCCTGCGCGCATGGCGAGTTCGTCAATCACCTCTGTCTCTATCAACGTAGAATCCATATCGAAGCAAACCATGCGACGGGTGCGACGGAAGATTGTGTCTTCCTGCAGAGATACGTCAAAATCCTCGTCGGCCGAGATCTGCATGAAGCGCGACCTCATGCCCTCGAGATCTTCAGGAGTGCCGCGCACCGAAAATTCCACGCACGATTTCGACTTCGGCTCCTCGTCATCAAGTGGCTGGCGCCCGGTGAGGCGCTGTATGCTGTCGATGTTGAGCCCTTGCCTGGCTATCTCTTCCGATATCAAGGCTATGTTCCTTGCCGAAAGCTTGCGCCCGAGTATGGTGATAATCCAGCGGTTTTTGCCCTGGCGTCCCACCCATTCGTTGTATCCCTCTTCCGACACGGGCGAAAATCTTACGTTGACATTCATCTCCGTGGCCTTGAATAGGATCTCCTTCATCATATTGCCCGAGGAGCCGCTGTCAACTTTCACCAAAAATCCGAGCGAAAGCGTGTGGTGAATGTCAGCCTGGCCTATGTCAAGAATCCCGGCATCGTATCGAGCCAGGATTTCGGTCAAAGCGCTGGTGACGCCAGGGCGGTCAGCGCCTGATATGTTTATCAGTATTAACTCAAACATTTCTTTATTTAACTAACACTTTCTTTTTATCGTAGAGATATATTCCTGTAGATAAATTATTCAAATCGTCTTTATTTGCATCTTTTTTTATCAATTTACCGTTCAAATCGTAAATGACTTTTAAGGGAGAAACATCATCATCTTTTAATAGAAAATTCGCCCCTGCCCCCTTATGTACCACAATTCTACATTCTTTGATATATTTACGATTATAGTTATCTACAATCACATAACTTAAGGTTGTTTCACCTTCGGATAAACCGATTATTCTCCCTGAATCAAAATCTACAATATTGGGGTCTGAAACGGACCACGCCTCATTTACAATCTCTACATCCTCCTCTTTTAAAATTGTAGGATTTATTATGGCAATCTCATTTTGGGAAAGGATCAGTTCTTCAGTGTAATTAAGTATTTGCAAATTACCCATTTCTTTTATATTAACAAAGTTTTCCCATATTGGAGCTTTATTGTAATACTGTTTGCTATTTTTGGGCACAAAAACAACAACATCCAAAGGAACGTTTTCAAAAGCGTCTGAAGATAATACAGGTGGAGTACTAGAGTGTTCAAAAATATTCAACAGGGACGTGCAGTTACCAAATGCCTTACTTCCAATACTGTTAACATTTTGGGGAATTGTGATATCATTTAGTAAAATACACTCCTTAAAAGCGCCATTAGGTATCGTATATATTGAATCAGGCATATTAATATGTTCCAAAGATTCACAACTGGCAAAAGCATCTACCCCTATGTCCTTTAAATTATTAGGTATAGAAATTTGTTTTATATATCTACAGTTCTTGAATGCATAATCATGGATATTGGAAACAAATTCCGGTATATCAAAGATCGGGTCTGATATCGAGACACTATTATAGTGAAACTGGTCTTGTACATTATATGATTTATTATAGGCAGGAGGAGTTCTCACTAGTCCCTCTCCATTTTTCGTATACACTACACCACCTTCTGATCTATATATTGAATTACCATTATCAACTTTAATAAAGTTCAATGTTGTACACATATTAAAAAAATCTTTTCCAATATATGTTATACTACTTGGAATTGTAATTTGTTCAATTCCTTCACAAGATTCATAAGCCCCGTCTGCAATACTAACCACAGTATATGTCGATGAATTTCCATAAACATCTTGAACCACAGTTGGTATTGAAAAATCATCAACATTTGTATTTAAACTAACCAATTCAACTGTATTTTTCTCCAAACTTAAAACTCTATACACCCCCTTATATCTCTGATTCTCGGTCTTAAAAGTATCACCCACTTTTATAGCAAATGTATAATTGAAATTATACAACATCACACAGAATAATAATAATAATCTCATATCAAGATGTTTCTAATAGGATGCCTGTTCAGCATATACATCTACTATTGTAGATAATAACTGAGAAACAGTTAAAACGGACTTAATTGTAGTCTATATACAGTCCATTATTATGGCATTAATGTTTCATATTCAATTCATGTCAAAAAATTCACTCAAGCACATATGGCATGATGCAATCGCGCCACTGCATATATCCGGGGCCAAGGAGGTGGAGGCCGTCGTTGGTGTATTCGCGTTTCAGATGACCATCAGAGTCGATGAACGAAGAGTAAAGGTCAATCCACTTGAATCCCATCTCATCGGCCTTAGCCTTCACCTTATCATTGACATCGCGTATCTCCTGGTCGCGCCCGGTCATGCCCTTGTACATGCCGAATGATATATTGATCGGAAGGCAACTCTGCACGTAGAGGCGCGTATCAGGCAACTCGGTGCGAATGCGGTCTATGAGTTTGAGGTAGGCAGTGGCTATCGAGTCGGCGCCAAGATCGTGGCTGATGTCGTTGACGCCTATCATGAGGAAGATTTTGGCAGGCTTGCCATTGATGATCGGGCCGAGCCTATCGTCGACGCCTTGTATCACATCGCTCGAAATGCCGCGGTTCTTCACATTGGCTTTCCCCAGAAGCTCGTGCCATTCGCATCCGTTGGTCAGCGAATTGCCGAGCATGACGATGTCGCCGGTGTACACCGGAAGTGAATCGAAAAGCGACGCGCGCTGATAGTAAAACACCCCGTACTGGTATTTTTCAGGCTTTGGGTCAGCCTTTTTGACGGTTTTGGCCGAGGCGCCGCAAAGCGCCACGGCCATGACCGCCATAAGCATAAATATTCTTTTCATTGATTGATTCTTACCTATGGATTGATATTTTTCGATAGAATCACTTCATGTGTTCAGAAGCCACCTTCACCGACCCATGAAGCAAAAGCAGACGTTTTGCCTCCTCATAACTGAGCTTGCCCTGGCTCTCTTCCATAAGCATGCGGGTGCCGCGGTCCACGAGCTTAGCGTTGGTGAGCTGCATATTCACCATCTTATTGCCCTTAACCCTGCCAATGAGAATCATGGTCGAGGTCGTGATCATGTTGAGCACCATCTTCTGTGCTGTGCCTGACTTCATGCGCGAGCTGCCGGTCACGAATTCCGGGCCTACGATTGTCTCGATCGCGATTTCAGCGGCTGCGGAGATGGGCGCGTCCGGGTTTGAAGTGATCGAAGCAGTGAGTATGCCGTGCTTGCGGGCCTCTTCGAGTGCGCCTATCACGTAGGGGGTAGTGCCAGAGGCGGCGATGCCCACGAGAGTGTCCTTCTCGCAGATGCCAGCTTCGAGCAGGTCGCGCCAGCCTTGCATCTTGTCATCCTCAGCGTTCTCCACGGGGTGACGCAGGGCGTAGTCGCCGCCTGCTATCAGGCCCACCACCCACGAGGGGTCCATGCCGAATGTCGGGGGGATTTCCGAAGCGTCAAGCACGCCGAGGCGACCGGATGTGCCGGCTCCGATATAGAAGATGCGTCCCCCGCGCTTCATGCGGGCCACAATGCCCTCCACGAGCTGTGTGATCTGTGGGATGGCCTTTTCTACAGCCTCAGCCACCTTTTTGTCTTCGTTGTTTATGAGGCGCAGCAGTTCGCCGGCGCTTTTCTGTTCGAGGTTATCATAGAGCGAATCCTGCTCGCTGATCTTTACGAATGCCATTGGTCAAATGTTTACTTTGATAATAATATGTGGTTGCGGGCCTAAAAAGGCCCTGTTTCATTTTACAGCGGTTTTGAGATGCCTTAAATCACCATACCTGGGTGTGGTACTGCAGGAGTCCCTCCATCGGGCTCTTGATCACGGCTCCCAATTCGTATCCGCATGAGGCTGCGGCCTGCGCCAGCTGACGGCGGTAATAGTGCGCGATCGAGCCTACGAAATTGATTGCGGGCATGCCGCCGGCCCGAAGGCCTTCATATGCCGAGATGTTGCGAATGAAGAACTGGCGGAATGCCTCCACCACCATATCCTTGATTTCCGCCCGGTCGATATTCTCATTCAGGAATGGCGACACCGACGCGAGAAATTTGTTGGCGCCCGGCTTGCGGTATACGTTTTCTATGATCTTCATGCGGTCGAGACCGTATTGGTCGAGAAATTTCACGCAAAGATCAAGCGGAAGCTGATTCTTGAGCACATTGCCCACGAGCAGCTTGCCAAGCACGGCGCCGCTGCCTTCATCGCCGAGTATGTATCCCAGCGGTGACACATTCGACGTGATTCTCTCACCATCATAATAGCAGGAATTGGAGCCGGTGCCGAGGATGCAGGCTATGCCGGCCTCTCGCCCGCAAAGGGCGCGGGCAGCGGCGAGCAGGTCGGTGTCTACCTCTACCTTGGCATTGGGCATGATAGCCTCAAGCGCACGGGCCACATTGCCGCACACCTCCGGCGAGATGCATCCCGCTCCGTAGAAATATGCGTTGTCTATCAATTGAGCGTATGGCGCGATCACCGGGGCCAACTCCGAGCCAAGCCTTTGGGCGATCTCGTCGGCAGTGAGCATGACGGCATTGAGGCCGGGGGTCTCGAAGCGTCTCTCGATCATTACTGTGCCGTTGTCGCCATCTCTCGTGATGAGGCACCAGTCTATTTTTGTGCTGCCGCAGTCTGCTATTAGTTTCATAAATCTGATGTTTACATTTCCGCCTACAAAGTTAACGGAAAATATTTAAAAATAATTACTTTTTACAAAAAAACGCTCAACCTCAGTTCTTGCGTGGCCGGGTGGCCTTCTCCACAAGATAGGCTATCGATTCGTAAGGCACGCCAGAATTGGTGGTGAGGCCGATCTCGCAGGTGCGGGAATTGCTGTATCCGCGCTTGACGCCTGCGGCTTCGATCTGAGGACGGAGCTTGCGCAGGCCCCAAGTGTTAAGCTCGGGATGGGTGAATCCCTTGTCTCCGGCAAATCCGCAGCATCCCACCTCGGCCGGCACTATCACTTTGCGGGCGCACTTCATGGCCAGGCCTATGATCTTGTCGGCGAGGCCCATCAGGCGTGTGGAGCAAGTGACATGCACCGACACAGTCTCGTCGACGGGGGTGAAATCAAGATATGGAGCGAGAACATCGGCAATGAATTCAGCCGGCTCGTAGAGTTTCATCGATTTGATGTGCTGGCGCATGCGGTGCAAGCATGGGCTTTGGTCGCAGAGCACAGGATATTTTCCTTTCTTCGATGCCTCGATTAGCGCCACTTCAAGCTGGGCTGTCTTCTCGTCGGCTATCTCAGGCATGCCCTTGCTCTCCCAGATCATGCCACAGCATAGACTCTGCATATTGTCAGGGAACACCACTTCAAAGCCGGCCCGATGGCAGAGCTCGACTATAGTCTCGATCAAAGGTGCGGGAGCTTTTTTGCCATCCTTGACCGAGCGGCCCATCGTCTGGTTGATGCACGACGGAAAATAGACCACCTTGCCATTTGGATATGCGACAGCGTCGGTGCGCGCAGGTTCATATTTCTTCCTTGGCTCGGGCAGCGAAGCCGTCCATAATGGAGCACCTGCCTTGTGCAGGGCTTTGCCCACAGCGTCGACGCCCTTGTCTCCAAGCACTTTGTGAGCAAGCGAAGCCATGCCGAGCACTCCTCGCAGGCCTCGCTCCATGCCAGCGAGGTGATTCGCGGCGTATCGCCCGGCCTTTTCTGCTGCCGAGCCGGGGGTGATGCCCTGCTCGCGCACCTTGTGAGTCAGGTCGGCGGTGTTGATGCCCATGGGGCATGACATGCTGCAAAGGCCGTCGGCGGCGCAAGTCTCTTCGCCGAGATACTTGTATTCCTTTTCAAGCAAAGCGAGACGTGCCGGATTCTCGCCTGTCTGCTTCAGTTGAGCTATCTCCCTGCGAGCCACTATGCGCTCTCGAGCCGACAGCGTGAAACCGCAGCTCATGCAGTTGACTTCGCAGAATCCGCATTCAATGCACTTGTCCACAATCGGGTCGGCAAGGGGCAGAGGCTTCAGGTCCTTGAGATAGCAATCAGGATCATCGTTGAATATGACACCGGGGTTGAGAAGATTGTCAGGGTCGAAAGCCTTCTTCACCCTTTTCATGATGCCGAAAGCCTTCTCTCCCCACTCTTTCTCTACGAAAGGCGCCATGTTGCGTCCGGTGCCGTGCTCCGCCTTAAGCGAGCCATCATACTTGTCTACCACAAGATCCACCACGGCCTCTATCAGATGGCGGTATTTGGCTATGTCAGAATCGTTCTTGAACGCCTGGGCTATGATGAAATGATAATTGCCCTCAAAGGCGTGGCCGTATATGCATGCGTCGTCATATCCCGATTCTTCGATGATGCGCACCATGTCTGCGGTGGCCTCAGGCAGCACGTCGATGGGGAATGCGATATCCTCTATCAGCGAGGTAGTGCCTGCGGGACGCGTGCCGCCAACGGTCGGGAAAATACCCGAACGCATTTTCCAAAGAGCGGCGATCTCCTGCGGGTCTGTTGTGAACGCCGCAGGCTTGAAAAGATCGAATTTGGCTATCATGGCCTCGATCTTGGCTATGTTGGCCTTCAGTTCATCAAGCGAGGATGCCCGCGTCTCAATCAAGAGCGATGTAAGGCCTGCGCCTGTCTCATCATGCACCGATGCCAGGGATTTCTTGTCAAGCAGCTCACAGCTGTATACCTCGGGGGTGTTGGTTTTTAGCGCCACCACAGCGCGGCATGCGTCGTTTATCTCCGAGAAATACGCCATGCACGAAGCAGTGAATGGCAGCAGAGGCGTGGTCATCATGGTGCATTCGCTCATGAAGCCGAGGGTGCCTTCTGATCCCACCATCAAGTGAGCCAATATGTCGCGCGGATCCTCGTAGGCCACAAATGGGCGCAGGTTGAGGCCCGTTACATTTTTTATGCTGTATTTGCGGGCAATGCGGTCAGTCAGCGCCCTGTCGGCGCGTATCTCGTCGCGTATCGATGCCAGAGTGTCGAGCAATTCCTTCTCGCGCCGCGATTCGCCGGGCTTGGCAGTGTCGATCACTGTGCCATCTGCGAGCACTATGCGCATCGACAGCATCATCTTGTCGCTGTTGGCGTGGGTGCCGCAATTCATGCCTGAAGCATTGTTTATGACAATGCCGCCCACCATGGCTGATTTTTTTGACGCGGGGTCGGGCGAGAATTGCTTTCCGTGCGGCGCGAGGATCTCATTGACTCTCGAGCCTATGATGCCTGGCTGCATTCTGATGGTCTTGGCATCTTTCCCAATTGAATAGTCCTCCCATCCTTTGCCTGCTACCATGAGCACAGAGTCTGTTATCGACTGGCCCGACAGGCTCGTGCCGGCTGCACGGAAAGTCACAGGCACTCCCATCTCGGTTGCCAATGACAATACACGGGCCACTTCGGCCTCATTGCGCGGCATCACCACGGCCTTGGGTATCAGGCGGTAAAATCCCGCGTCGGTGCCCCAGGCCAGGCGCAATAATTCGCCGGTGAGGACTTTCTCCTTCGGGAGAAAGTCCTTTACTCGGCTCACAAAACCATCATAATCTATCATAACGGTCTCCTTTCGTAATTGACCTATTTGTAAAGTCTGTATTTTTCCGACGCCTTGCGGAATGCTTCGGCATCCTTATTCCAGTAGTCGATCATGTCGGCCACTTTATAATTCTTTCCAAAGCGCTTGCGTATCTCCTTGCTGCCGGTCACCTTGTCAAACATATTGAATCGCTTCGGGTCGCCGGCCTTGAAAGCGGCTTTATCGGGATACATGTCGGCGATCTCCTGCATCACATAGAATTGGATTAGCGACAGGGGCGCCTTGTCTTTGTCAGTGATGTAGAATTCCACGCCTTGCATATTCTCATCCTTGCCAAAGCCGTAGAAAGGCTTGATGTGGATGGGGCGGAATTTAACGCCTGGGATGTCGAGAGCGTTGAGGCGCTGCGAAAGTTTGTCGGCTTCAATCCACGTAGCGCAGAAAAGCTTGAACGGCATTGTGTATCCCACGCCGATGTTCATATAGTTCAGCTCTCCCAGTATGCCGGAGGCGGGATAAAGGAGCGCCGACTCGGCATTGGGCTGATGAGGCGAAGGGAGCACCCAAGGCATTCCTGTCTGCTGGAAGGTCATGTCGCGTGTCCATCCTTCCATGGGCACCACTGTGAGATTGGCTTTAGCGCCGTCTTTGAGCAAGCCTTCCTCATTGAGGTATTGTGCGAGTTCGCCCGGGGTCAGGCCATAGAGATAAGGTATCGGGAATTGGCTGACAAACGAATAGCAGCTGTCCTCCACGAGATTGCCCTCCACCTTATTTCCGCCTACAGGATTCGGGCGGTCGAGCACCATAAATTCCTTTCCTTGCTCCGCGCATGCCTCCATGGCCTTGCCCATGGTAGAGATGAAAGTGAATGAGCGGCAGCCATTGTCTTGAATGTCATAGACGAGCACATCCACATCCTTCAGCATTTCAGGGGTGGGCTTAAGCGTCTTGCCGTAGATCGAATACACAGTGACACCGGTGGCGGCATCAGTGTAGGTGTCTACCTTGTCGCCTGCGTGTACATCGCCGCGCACGCCATGCTCCGGCGAATACAGGCCCACGAGCTCTACGCCGGGGGCTTCATGGAGTATGTCGATAGTTGATTTCAGGTTATTGTCAACGCCCGACGGATTAGTGATCAGTCCCACGCGCTTTCCCTTGAGCTGGGCGAATCCATTGTCGCGGAGCACCTCCACTCCCGGCTTCACTTGGGCCGAGGCCATCATCGAGATTGCGGCCATAACCATGGCCAATATGCTTTTATTCATTTTTATTTCAATGTTTTATAAAACTCATTTATATAGTCAGGGCCCGAAAGCCCTGACCTTGATTATTGCTTTGACTCTTCTTTTTTGCCGAATGACGGGTCAACCTTCACTATCATGGCCACCACAATCGTGGCTATGCAGCAGATCATCGTCCATACGAAGAAATGCTTGTAGCCGATAGTCTCCTGCACCCAGCCTGCAATCATGCCGGTCATCATTGACAGAGCCATGAGCCCTGTGCAGATGGCATAGTGCGAGGTCTTGAATTTGCCCTCTGAATAGTATATCAGGTAGAGCATATAGGCTGTAAATCCGAATCCGTATCCGAATTGCTCGATAAACACGCAGATATTGACCGTCAACAGCGAATGATCCTGGAAATAGCTGAGGTAGACGAATGTCAGGCAGGTCAGCGACATGCTCCATGCCATGGGCTGAAGCCACTTTTTCAGACCGCCTTTGGCCGCCACCATGCCGCCGATGATGCCGCCGATGGTGAGGCCGATGATGCCGATGGTGCCATAGACGAGGCCTACCTCGCCGGTGGTGAGGCCGAGGCCGCCCTTGTCGATGGGATCAAGCAGGAATGGCTGTATGATCTTGGTGAGCTGAGCCTCGGGGAAGCGGTAGAGCAGCATGAATACGATGGCCGCAAGCGTCTGTTTCAGAGGGAATTTGGTGAAGAATGTGCGGAAAGCGTCGACAAAGCCCATGATGATGTCCTTGGCTGACGCCTCGCCGTTTGATCCGTCGCTCGCCGGACGAGGCAGTGCCCAGTTGTGGTAGATGACCACTATGAAGAAGAATGCCGACAGCACTATGAACACTACGGTCCAGGCCATGGGGATATTGCCAGATGTGCCGCTGAATGTGGCCACGGCTTTATCTTTGATCTTGGGATCTATGGTGTAGAAAAGATACGCCGGGCGATCCCAATTCTCTGATGTGAACACAAGTCGCTGATCGCTGGCCAGCTTGATGCTCTGGTCGCCATCTTTGAAATTGAATATCAGCACGATTTCTTCACCTGCTTCAGGCGCCTGCGTGAGGCGAATGCTTGATATGGCGAAATTGCTGTTAGGAGCCGCCACATCGCCTCGATCCTCTCCGAATTTATCGCGAAGCCAGGTGCGGAACGCTCCCCACTCCGATTTCTTGACGGCAGCGGATCCATTGGCTTGCTCGGCCAAAACGAATCCGTTGGCGGCGTTGCTCTCGTCAACTTTGCTGCGCATCATGGCCGAATACTCCGGGAACGGCACCATAGCGCCGTCGTACTCGACTGAGTCGGCCACTGCCACCGACAGAGTCTGCAGCGGCGACACCACGAATTGCTTGGAATCTGTCTGCGCGAGCACATCCTCGGGCGGCAACGCTGCGATGCTCACCGGCTCGTCAGGGTCTACGATAAGCTGCGCCTCAACAGGCTCCAGACCGGTGTTCATCTCTATCATACCGGCGAGCACCACAAGCAATCCCTGCCCCACCACAGTGGCTACACGGTAGAAAGTGGAGCGGATGCCTACATAGAACGATTGCTCATGCTCTGTGAGCGCAAGCATATAGAAACCGTCAGCCGCGATGTCATGCGTGGCCGAGGCAAAGCCCATCAGCATGAAAATGGCAAGCGTGAACTGCACATAGAATTGCGTGGGAATCGTGAAGGCGATACCGGCGAGAGCGAAAGCCACTATCCACTGCATGGTGAGTGTCCACCAGCGCTTTGTGCGGATAAGGTCGACAAAGGGGCTCCAGAATGGCTTGATCACCCATGGCAGTCCGAGCCAGCCGGTATAGACGGCTATGTCGGTGTTGCTCATGCCCAAGCGCTTGTACATAATCACGGAGATTGTCATAACGGCCACGTAAGGGAGTCCCTGGGCGAAATACAGCGTCGGGATCCAGTACCATGGATTGCGTTTCTTTGTTTTTTCCATGAGATAGACTGTTCTAGTTTCTTTTTTGGTTAGTTTGGAAAATAAGAATTAAGGTTATGTAATTAGCAAATTTAGCCATAAATCACGAACCAAACAAATATTTACCGACAAAAATCTCTTTTGCCGATAAAAACATATCCCAGAGAAACGCGATGCCGGTGTGGACGCTTTGGCGACAGTTACGCAGGCGGAGGTGCGGCGCCCAAGCATTTCACGCAGAGAGGCCGCCCGTAAGGCAGCCTCTCGTTAATAATTTTAATCCAATGGTGTCAGTTCACTACATTGGAATGCTTGCCGTCAAGGAAATTGCGCAGGTTGTCGGCGGAGATGTCGATAAGGGCTTTGCGGGCGGTATCGCTCTGCCATGCTATGTGGGGAGTGATGCGGCAGCGCTCGCAGTCGAGCAGAGGCTCCTCAACCGTGGGAGGTTCCTGAGCCAGCACGTCAACGCCGGCTCCGTATATCCTGCCCTCATTGAGGGCGCGGGCAAGAGCGTAAGAGTCTATCAGGCCGCCGCGGGCGGCATTAATTATTATGGCCGTCGGCTTCATCAGGGCGAGAGTGTCGTCGTTGACAAAATGCTTGTTTTCAGCCGTAAGAGGAGCGGCGAGCACAAGCACATCGCTCATCTCGAAAAGTTCTTTTTTCTCCACCGGAGATATGTATCCCGGCAGCTGCCATGGCACCTTCGATGTGAAGGCCACCACCTTCATGCCGAAAGCGTTGGCTATCCTTGCTACTTCGCCGCCTATGTTGCCGAGGCCATAAATGCCGAGTGTCAGTCCGGCAAGCTCTATCACGGGAGTCAGCCTGTAGCTGAAGTCTGCGCATTTGGCCCAATCCCCGGCTTTCACCGAGCGGGAATGCAGCTCAGTCTCATTGCAAATGTTGAGAAGGTGGGCGAAGATATTCTGCGCCACAGACCGAGTGCTGTAGGCGGGCACATTGCACACCGTCACCCCTGCCCTTCGGGCAGCTATTACGTCGACATTGTTGTATCCCGTGGCCAGGACGCCTATGAAGCGCAGCCCGGGCAATGCGGCTATCGTGTCTCGGTCGAGCACCACCTTGTTTGTGAATACCGCATCGGCGCCCTTGGCCCGCTCTATCACGAGGTCTTTGGGTGTGCGGTCATAGACTGTGAGTTCGCCAAGTTCTGCGAGAGGAGCCCAACTCATGTCGCCGTTATTGGCGACATATCCGTCGAGGATTACGATCTTCATAAGCTTGTTGGTATTAGGGATTCAAGTGCGATTAATGCAAAAGAGAAAAAAGGTTGGGAAGCGCGTATGCGAGCGCCCTTCCCAACCTGTATTATGTATGATCAGTCTTCAAACTCTACGAGGACTGCCTCAGTGCCTACGATCTGGTCAGGCTTTACGAAGACGCGCTTGATCACACCGTCCTTGGTGGCGGTGACGTCGTTTTCCATCTTCATGGCTTCGTATACGAGGAGCACCTTGCCCTTCTCCACTTTGTCTCCGGGCTTGACGTTGACCTCGATCACCTTGCCGCCCATGGGAGCGGTGATGGTCTCGCCGGTGATGGGAGCCTCCTCCACCTTCTCTTCAACGGCTACAGCCACCTCTGCGGGCTTGCTTGCCTCGTATTCCTCCTGGCGGCGCTTGCGCAGGAATCCCTTGGCCACTGTGGGAAGGAGTTCGAGCAGGAGCTCCTCTTCTTTGTTTTTGGCGAGTTTAACGCCGCCAAGATCATCGAGAGCGGGATTTTCGGGAGCCTTGTATGAAGTCACATCGTAAGCCTTCTCGATGGGGCTGCCGGTGATCTTCTCGCGGAAGGCGGGATCCACAGCCACTGGAGTGTGGCCATATTCGCCCTTCACAAGAGATATGAATTGGTTTGAAGGATTTGAGTAGTCGGGATTGCCTTTCTTGCGGTCAAGGGCCACGCTCACAGCCTGAGAGCCGACAATCTGGCTCGTAGGAGTCACCAGGGGCACCAGGCCTGCGTCGCGGCGCACCATAGGTATCAGGCGCATTGCGTCGTCGAGGAGTTCCTCAGCCTTGAGCTGCTTGAGCTGAGCCACCATGTTTGAGTACATGCCTCCGGGCACCTCGGCGTTCTTGACGAGCTCGTTTGGCTTCGGGAAGCCGAAATAAGCCTCGATGGCGTGGCAAGCGTCGAGCAGGGTGTCTTCGTCGCCTGCCTTGGCTGCTGCCACAGCCTTGTCGACGAGCGCTTCGATCTCTGCGGGGAGCTTGTCATTGAGCGGATCGAAGGGCTTGGGCATGCGGTCTTTGTTGAGGTCAAAGTCAGCGAGGCTCTTGCGGGCGTCGAGCAGCTTGTCGCGGATTGCGCCTACTGCCACCATGTCAACCTCGAGTTCTACGCCGAGCTTGTCGGCGAAGAGGTATACGAGTTCTATGGCCGGTGCGGCCGAGCCGCCGCCAAACCACCAGATGTTGGTGTCAAGAATGTCTACTCCGTGCAGGATAGCCATGATTGACGATGCGAGGCCGTATCCGGGAGTGCAGTGGGTGTGGAAGTCTACAGGCACCTTCACATTGGCCTTGAGCTCAGAGATGATGTCGGCTGCGCGCGACGGAGTCACCAGGCCGGCCATGTCCTTGAGGGTGATGATCTTAGCGCCGAGCGCTTCCATCTGCCTGGCCTTGTCCACGAAGTATTGGGTGGTGAATATCTTTTCCGGCTCCTCTACCTTGGGCTTGCCGCCGAAAAGACGGGCGAAGAAGCCCTTGGGCTTCTCTTCGGCCACAGGCTCGGTCTTGGGATCGACAGTGTAGCAAACAGCGCCGTCGGCGATGCCGCCAAGGTCATTGATCATCTTGATCGAGTCCTTGACATTGTCTATATCATTAAGGGCGTCGAAGATGCGCATCACGTTGAGGCCGTTTTTGATAGCCTCCTTGTAGAAGCCCTCGAGCACGCTGTTGGGGTAAGGCACGTAACCGAAGAGGTTGCGTCCGCGAGAAAGAGCGGAAAGATATGATTTTCCCTTCATCACCTTCGACACGCTGCGCAGGCGCTCCCACGGAGACTCGTCGAGGAATCGCATCACTGAGTCGGGCACTGCGCCTCCCCAGACCTCCATGATGTAGAATCCGGCGTTTTCGTAGAGAGGGAGAAGCTTGTCAATCTCTTTTTGGCTGAGACGCGTAGCGAAGAGTGACTGCTGACCGTCACGCAGGGTGAGGTCACGAAGTTTCAATTTACGTTTTTCCATGCTGTTTACATGAGATTAATTTGTACGTGACAAAAATACGCATTATTTTTTTCCAAAACAAAGTTTTGTGTGAAAAAACGCTCTTTTGCCGAAAAAAAGAGCCAGCGCGGGCTTTTTCAGCCCACGCCGGCCATCTTTTAGGAGGTCGGGGATATGCTTCAACGCAGACGGTCGTAGCTGCGCAGCAGGCGGTAGTCACGCTTCATGGCCACCCACGCCATCACTGTCAGCACAAACGATGCCAGAGCCGCTGCCGACGGCCAAAGCCACGATGCGACAAACTCCTCCGGCATCACAAGCGCCATGACCGAAGCCACCACAAACATCGATGCCCACACGAGCACGCAGCAGCAGAGGGTGCAGTTCATCTGGAATTTAAGGTTCTTGAACGCGAAGATCGTGACAAGCTGCAGCACGGCGGTGGTGACGCAGATGATCATCATGCTCATGTCAGAAGACACTTTCACGGGCAGGAGGATGCCGTCGGCCTCAATATGGCCGATAGGGAGGGCAAACGTGAGCACGAACATCAGCGCGCTCGCCAAAAGCAAGTAGAGAGATTGGATTCTTTGGATTACCATAAATGCGATTATTATAATGTTTGACGTTTCCTTTCATTTCCCGAGGCTATAGGCCACAGCATCGATCACAAGGGGCAATGTCGACGTGTCTACGCCCGCTTTCTTCAGAGAGTCTGCGTCGGCGGCTATGGCCTTCGGCAGAGTGTCAGCGTCAGCTCCGGATACATTCTGCAGATATAGGCCATAATGGTTTATGGCCGAACGCGTATCGCCCGAAGCCAGCGCCACATGCCCCATGTTGAGATAGTCTACGGCGGTGGGCGCATCCTGCAGTATCTTGGCGTAGTAGCGGCTCGATCCGTCGAAATCCCCCGTCAGGAATAAAGTCCAGGCGAGGGGGCGCCAGGCCTTTGTCGACTTCTCGTCGAGGAATTCCACCTTATAGAATTGCTTGATGGCACGCTGCAGGTCGCCGTGCTCTATGCATACGTATCCGAGCAAGAGAGCCGATTGCAGGTCGGTTGGATCCTGCTCCGACAACATCCCGTAGTATTCTATGGCCTTCTCTTTGTCGCCAAGCTGGCGGTAGCAGGCCGCGAGGCGGCGTCGTGTCCAGCGGCTGTCAGGGTCGAGGAGCTCGGCCCTGAGGTAGTAGTCGACAGCGTCGTCGGCTTTGCCCAGCTTCTCGCAGCAATATCCCATCTTCTGATACCGCTGAGCATCGCCCGGCACTATGCCCTCCATGCGCCTGAACACCCCGAGAGCATCCTCCCAGTATTTCAGTTTGAAATAGAATTCGGCCACCACCTGAAGCAGGTCAAGGTCAACGAACTCCGACTCCAGCGCCGGCACAGCTATGAGATTTATGCCGGAGTCAAACGGATCGAAAAACTCACTCTTGCGGCGGAACAGTTTGTAGAACCGGTAGAGATTCTGCATCTGCAGGTTGACCTCCTTTCGGCGAGCCTCGGGCGTGGTCATGGCAGCGTTCTCGCGCATTGCTTCGTAGATGCCGTCTCTCTGAGCCATGAATTGAGAGGTCATCATCTGCCTCTGCTGCTCGGGCACCATCTTAAGGGCAAGCACAAACGAATACTTGTCGCCGTCGCAAAAGAATTTCGCTTTTTCAATCATGTCAGAGACAACGCCGAGCGATGCCGCCTCTTCCTCAATCGAGGTGTGCGACGCATCGTAGGGCAAGAACCAGTTGCCGATGTCGTTGAAGAATGGAAATTGCTTAAGATGAGCGAATGTGCTCATCATCACATCGCCGCCCTCCATCTGTATCTCGGTGAGCTCCTTTAGCTTGTCGGAAATGCCGTTCTTGTCGAGGAGTTCCTGCCATTCAGGATTTTCCTGCATCGAGGCAAGGTCCTGGCTCTCGAGCCTGTCAGCCTTGAATTTGCTCATGATTTCGGGCTTGAGGTTCATCATGTCTGGAATCACCTCATCGCGTATCTTGCGGTTGATGCGCTCGGTGTCTCGTGCGCGGATCATCTCTATGAATGCAATCTTCAGATCGCTGTGCCATCCGTCATGCTCCTTTGCTGATGCGAGCGCGGCAGCCACCTTCTGCGGCATCGGCCTGTTGCGGTACATCCACAGGCCAAGGAGCAGCCCTATGAGAGCCGCCGATGTCACCCGCAGGTCATTGTCGCTCAAGTATGCCGCAAACAGAAGCAACAGCCTCTTTCTGTCATATTTAGCCATCAGGCCCATGGTCACGGCCCACACTATGTTGGTTTTGGCCCCCGCTGACACTGCCTGGCCCGAAATGACCGCGTTTAGCGCATCATAGTCGGCATTTGACAGCGCCGGCGTAGCCCATACGGCCACGAAAAGATCAGAAAGCAATCGCTCGGCCTGCTGACGCTTCTGCTTGTCGTCGGCCTGCGAGCCGGATGAAAGTATTTTGAAAATCGAGCCTTCGGCCGAAGCCTGCGCGTAGCGGTCTATCAGAGGCGCGATCTCCATCTGCGCGCCCCTCATGGCACGCAGCCTCAACGTGCTGAAATACAGCGACGGATTGTCGACCTTCTCAAACTGCAGCGTCAGGTCGTCAAACGATGCGTAAAGGTCGCTGACGATGCCGTCATACACCGAAGCCCTTTCAGGGTCGGCCGCGCCGTCGGCCATGTAGCGCAGCATGTAGGCGTAGTTCTGCTCAGTCTTCTCAAGCCTGTCGGCCACAGCCCATGCCTGCGAGTCGCGCGCGGCCTTCGCCATTTCGGCGTTTGCCTCCCTCAATCGGCGCTGACCCAGCAACGCGCTGACTTTTTCTTTAAATTTCTTGATATCTTGTAGCGTCATTTCCGTTGATTGCGTATAAATTCCATAATATAACAAACATTACCACAAAAATAGCGCCATTTTACATATTTTTAAGCAAGAATGACAAAATTCCCGTTTTTTAGGCACAAAAAAAGGATGCGACAGTGAAATGAAGCATCCTTTTTTTGTTTTGTAGTCTTTAAGCGGGCCTTCCGGCTTACTTGCGGATACCGAGCTCTTTCTGAGCGATGATGGCGCGGTAGCGGTTGATGTCTTTGCGCATCAGGTAGTCGAGGAGACGACGACGCTTGCCTACCAGCATCTTAAGAGCGCGCTCTGTGCTATGATCTTTGTGATTTGACTTCATGTGCTGAGTCAAATGAGCGATACGGACCGAGAATAATGCAATCTGCGCTTCAGGTGAGCCAGTGTCAGTCTTGCCCTTACCGTACTTCTCGAAGATCTCGACTTTTTCTTCAGAATTTAAGTGCATTCTTTCAGATGTTTAAGTGTTAATAATTGATTGTTTTGTCAAAAGACAGCGCAAAGTTAGTCATTTCCCGCGAAATACACAAATAGATGTGTGTTTTTTTTCTCAATAAAAAAAATATAGCTACTTTTGCACACATAAACAACTTCAATCCGACTAATCATTTTTCCGAACATCTTAATAGAATTATGGACAAAGAGATAGTTTTGAGCGGCATACGCTCCACCGGCAACCTGCATCTCGGCAACTATTACGGCGCTCTGCGCAATTTCGTGCGCCTGCAGGACATATATGACTGCAACTTCTTCATCGCCGACCTCCACGCGCTCACCACAAACCCCGACCCCCAGCAGCTCCACGCAAGTGTGAAGCAGATATTGGCCGAGTATCTGGCCGCCGGAATCGACCCGGAAAAAGCCACTATTTTCATACAGAGCGACGTGCCCGAAGTGGCCGAAATGTATCTCCTGCTCAATATGCACGTTGGCATCGGTGAGCTCATGCGCACCACTTCATTCAAAGACAAGGCCCGCAAATGCCTCGGCATCGGCCCGGCCAAGGACGATGACGACGAAGCCTTCGAGAAGCAGATAATCGGAGCCGAGACCAACAAGCGCGTCAACGCCGGCCTCCTCACCTATCCTACTCTCATGGCCGTGGACATACTCATACAGAAAGCCACAAAGGTGCCCGTGGGCAAAGACCAGGAGCAGCATCTCGAACTGACACGCCGATTCGCCCGCCGATTCAATTCTTTCTATGGCGTTGACTTCTTCCCTGAGCCCCAGAACTTCAATTTCGGAGCGGCTGCGGTGAAGGTCCCCGGCCTCGACGGAAGCGGCAAGATGGGCAAGAGCGAAGGCAACTGCATATATCTTGTTGACAACCCCAAGACACTGAAGAAAAAAGTGATGAGGGCTGTGACCGACGAAGGCCCCAAAGAGCCGAATTCGCCCGTATCAGAGCCTATAGCCAACCTCTTCTCTCTCCTTGAACTCACCAGCACGCCTGAGATCGTGAAGCAATACAAAGACGCTTACGCCGACTGCTCTATACGCTATGGCGACCTCAAGAAACAGCTCGCCGAAGACATTCTCAAGGTGACCACCCCGATACGCGAGCGCGTCAACGACATTCTGGCCGACGAAGACTACCTGCGCAAGGTCGTTAATCGAGGCGCCGAAAAAGCAAGGGAGAGGGCGTCGAAGACCCTCGCCGAAATGCGTCAGATAATGGGCATACGCCGCTTCTGACTTTTACTTCGCTCATAACTTACCATGGCCGACAACTATCTCTAACGCAAAATGGAGGAGCATCGCAGGGGCGGGGCTCAGCCCAAGCACAGGCTCACTCCCTCCGGACAGCGCCCCGGCAAGATCCTGCTCGATCTCCCTCCTTTGCGCGCGTTCGTAGCCAACGGCGCATCGGGCATCGGCGCAGTTGTCGTAAAGGCTCTCTGCGATGCCGGGTGCAGAGTGGCGTTCTGCGATGCCGACACTAAGGCCGGGGCTGCCACCGCACAGCGATGCGGCGCCCAGTATCATCCCGCCGACCCCGCCGACGCATCAGCGCTATCGGCCTCGCTTAAGCGCGTGGCCGACTCATGGGGAGCCGTAGAAATGGCCATCATAGCCGGCGCCCCACTGCCAGAGCCGAGCACCGGAGCCATTGAGGATGCCTGCGGGCGAATACTGGCCGTCTACACGGGCGATGCGCCTGCATCCTTGCCAAGCACAGGAGCCAATGTCATCGTCGTTCCCGACGGCATAGATGACAAAACGCTGACTACAATGGTGATAATCATGTCAACCCCGGCGGCTGCGAACATCCGGTCGCAGATTTTCAGACTCTGAAACAACAAAAATTTGGTTAAAAACTTTGGCGATTCAAAAATAATACATACTTTTGCATCACAAACAACCCTTTCGTATAATTATTTTCTAAAACTAAACAACAATGGCTTACGTAATCACTGACGCATGCGTAGCATGCGGCACCTGCCTCCCCGAATGCCCCACAGGCGCTATCTCTGAAGGCGATATCTATGTAATCGATCCCGACACCTGCATCGACTGCGGCACCTGCGCAAGCGTTTGCCCCAACGACGCTATCATCCCCGGCGAATAATTTCCGCCAAAAGGGATGCGGTCTTAACGACACGCATAGCAAAAGACAAAAAATTGTGTTTCCTGACGGGAACACAATTTTTTTTACGGTTTCATGCTAATTAGCGCGTGATTTCATGATTATTATTGGCAAAATGTATATATTTGCCATATGAAGCATCTCACTCTCTGCATTATCGCCATGATTTTATGGCCTGTGGCCGCCTTGTGCGCCGACCGCATCCTTCCGCTCGACAGCGCTATCCATCATGGCCGCCTGCCAAATGGCCTCACATATTACATACTGCAATGCCCTCGCCCGGCCTACAAGGCCAATTTCTATCTGCTTGAGAACATAGGGTCAACCGTAGAAGAGAGCAATCAGCTCGGATACGCCCACATGGTCGAGCACCTCGCCTTTTGCGGTTCAGCCCACTTCCCCCAGGAGGCGCTTCTGGATAGCCTGCAGAAGCGAGGCATCAGCTTTGGACAGGACATCAACGCATCCACCTCACACGATGCCACAATATTCAACATATGCAATGTCGACACCCGGCTTGGCGAAGGCATCGTCGACACATGCCTCCTGGCCCTTAAGGATATAGCCTGCGGCCTCACCTTCGAGCCCCGCATGGTGGAGCGCGAGAAGATGGTGATCCTTGAGGAATGGAGGCAGGATAACGGCCCATTCACCCGCCTGGCCGAAAAGATGTTTCCGGTGCTGTTCGGCCCCGACAACCGATACAACCATATGCCCATAGGATCGCCCGCCGACGTCTCGGCAGCTTCCCCTGCTTCTCTCAAGGCCTTCTACGACAAGTGGTATCAGCCCCAGCACCAGGCCATAATGGTCATCGGCAGCATCGATCCTGATGAAATCGAGGCAAAAATCAGAAGCCTCTGGGCCGATGTGCCTGCCCCGGCCTCCCCTTCGGTGAGGCACTGGGAGCAGATCGCTGACCATGAAGGCGTGATAGCGGGGGTGGTGACTGACCCTGAATTTCCAGGATGCCAGATGGATATGTGGTTCAAGGTCGACATCCCTCCGCGCGACCGGCGCGACCGCGAAAGCTACATCAACAAAAGCTTTGTCGGATTCCTTGCGCAGAAGACCCTATCACGCCGCCTGTCCGATATCCTGTATGAGCCTGACTCTCCCTTCACAAGCGCCAACGCTGATTTCTCGCAATATTACCTGGCTGACAGCAAAGACGGCTTCAGGGCCTACGCCCTGTTTGACCGAAACAAACGGGTCAAGGCTCTCACCCGCCTGATCCGCGAAATCAAGAGACTGGCCGAATACGGCATAACCGACAGTGAGATGCAGCTCAACCTCAGGGCTATGAAATCTATTGTCGACAATCTTCCCGTGACGCTTGAAGAATACAATAACTACGAGCAATTTGACCGCATATCTGAGCATTTCCTCAAGGGAAACGTCGTGCTTTCGCCCTCCGGCCAGATTGAGGCCTACCGAAACTTCATAGACACCGTCACTCCGGCGGCGGTGAATTCATTCGTCAGAGCCACTCTCACGCCCGACAATCTCGCCGCCATGCTCGTTGAGAAAAATCCCGGCGACAGCCTGACTCCCTCCCCCACGGAATTCAGCCAGATGATCTCAGCGATATGGGACTCCGTATCTGTGCGTCCATATATCGCCGACACCGCCTACATGAGGCCTCTGCTGGCGCGTGAGCCTCAGCCTGGGCGTATCACGGGATTCGAATATGACACACTTTTCTTCGCCAAGCATTATACCCTGGACAACGGCGCGCGCGTGGCCGTCTGCATACGCGACGTCCTGACCGACGAGATTTCGCTCAGGGCCGTGCAGCGCGGCGGCGAGTCTGCTCTTCTGCCGATCGACTTCGCCGACGGCACATTCGCTCCCGACATGGCCGAGCTGGGCGGGGTCTCTGATTTCTCATCAACCCAACTGCGTCGCAAATATGACGGCTCAGGCATTGACCTCGCTGTGATCCATACGCCCTACGCCGAGATCATCGAAGGCACCTCACGGGTCAGCGAGCTCGAAGGGCTGCTGCAACTGCTCCACGCCAGAATGACCACGGTGAGAGTCGACACCACGGCATTCGAGAATTGGCTGGCCATACGCAAGGGCATGCTCAACGATCTCTCCAACTCGCCCGACAAGATTTTTTCCGACTCTATACGCTCCATCCTCTATCTCGGACAAAGGCCTCTGATGCGCCAAGTGGAGATGGCTGACCTCGACTCTCTCGACTACTCCAACGCCGTGAACCTATTCAAAAAAAGGATGGCCAATCCCGCCAACTTCGACTTTATCATTGTCGGAAACTTCGAATTCGAGACCGTGGAGCCGCTCATCGAGAAATACATCGGTTCGCTGCCCCGCTCTGCGGCATCGCCCATGCCATTCCGCCCGTTTGGCCGCCTGGCTGTCGACGGCGTACGCCACAGGCGATTCTCTGTAGCGTCTCCCTCTGAAGGCACAAAGGTGTATATGGCCTATGAGATACACACGCCCTACTCCATTCAAGACGAAATGACCCTCTGCATCCTCGCCTCGATACTCGAGAAGGAATACATCAAAGCGCTAAGGGCCGATGCCGGAGGCACATACACACCCCGCGTCAATACGGCTTCGGGGGAAGTCGACGCTTTCCACAGTCTGTTTGTTTCATTCGACACAAACGCCGAAATGGCCGAAAGCCTCGTGGCCAAAGCCGACGAAATACTTCGCGGCATAGCCGATGACGGCATAGATCCCGATCTTTTCAGCATGGTCAAAAGCTATGTGTCAAAATCGGAATACACAGCCACTCTGCAGCAGGACTACCCTATGACAGTCCTGACCCACGAGGCCCTGTACGGAGACATCGACCCGGCTCTCAAAGCCAAGTGCGCCCGCCTCGTCACCGAGGATATGGTGCGCGACATGGCCGCACGGCTCGTATCTGCCCCCGTCAGAGTATCCCTCATCATGGATCAGACCAAGCCATGAGTCTACAGTTTTTCCTCTCACATTCCAAGCTACTTACCAACCATGAAACTCGTCTATGCTTTGGCATTCTCAATTCCGATGGCGCTTGTACCGATAGCCGCATCGGCCGAAAGCGCCGCTGACACAAATGTCATCATTGCAGGCAAGATCGAAAACATGACCGAACGGTCGGCAAAAGTGATCACTGCCATCAATTGCAATCCCTGGGATGAGGCGTCTTCGCGCCATGCCGTCAAGATTGATTCATCCGGACGATTCAAGACCTATGTCGACATCCCATACGGACACAATTTCACCATCTATTATGACCGGGCTTTTTTCTGTCAGTACGCCGAGCCGGGCGATTCCATATTCCTCACCATCGATGCCGCCGACTTGAAGCAGAGCGCCGGATATTCAGGAGCGCACTCTGATTTCAACAACGCATATGGCAGGGCCTACTTCGATCTGTTCAGTTCATCATTCATTGAGCTTCCTTCCGGGCAGATGCCTAAAGATGAATATACCAACCATTTTAAAAAGATATTTTCCGGGATTGACAGCAACCTCAACCATTACGCCGACTCTGTAGGCTTGGCCTTGGAGGCTAAAGAAATGATGAGGCAATCGCTCCTGTTCGCTCTTGCCAACTCCGCCCTCGACCATGAAGACAAGACGCCGGAGGATGTGCTCTCTTTTTTCGAAGATTCGATTTTCGGGCTCGACGACGAACGCAATCTCCGGGAAATGATGTTTCCCTATCATCTGCACGCGTATCTCAACCGCCTGGAAAAGGTAGTGAAGCCCGATTCAACGATGCAGATGGTCGACGCCATCACATCGCGCCACACCAAATCGAGAAACAGGGACATAATGCTGGGAATATGCCTGCAAGGGGGAAACGAAAGGGTGCCTGCTGCGCTTTTCGCAGATCAGCGCCTCTACGATAGGCTCTATGCGGAGAGTGCAGCCGAGGAGCCGCTGACCGATGTCAGCCTGCCTTCAGGCGCAATGCTGCAGTATAAAGACGGTGAAATCACAGAGTGCACCCATTCAAGCCTGAAGGAGATGCTTGAAAAGGAATACAAAGGGAAGGTGATATACCTCGATCTGTGGGCCACTTGGTGCGGACCATACATCGAATCCAACAAGTCATTGCCCGAAGTGGCCGATTTTTTCAAGGATAAAGATATCGTATTCGTAAGCATCGCCCTGAAATCAGGTCTCAACCGCTGGAAAGACCTTGTGAGAGGAAGCCATGGCAATCGCGTGGAGTACTTCATAAACAGTGACGATGACTCCGAAACAATCATGTCATCGTTCGGCATGAGCGGCTTTCCGACTTATCGCATCATCAACGCGAACTCCGCAATTATCGATGCCAATCCTCCAAGGCCCAACTCACCGGCGATCTACGACACCCTTCTTGACATCCTCCACAATACGGCGAAGTAGAGACCGCCCGGTCAAATAAGCCATGCGTTGACGCGCTCGCGAATTGCAGCCGACTCGCTCAGCATGCGCAGAAATTCCTTCATGGAGCGCTTGTGATACGCATCGCGCGATGTGTGCACACATCCCACCATTTCATTGGCCGGGACATCGAGCGGCACCGCGGTTATTCCGGTAGCATTGTGGGTGGTGGCCTCCGCCAGCACTGTGACGAGATTGCTGCTTCTTATGAGCTTTAGCAATATGTTGACCTCATTGAGCTCAATCCTTACCCTCAGATCCATGTTCCTGGGCGCGGCGATGGCGTCAAAATAGTTTCGCGCCTGCAACCCCTTTATCGGCAGGGCCAGGTCATAGCGGCTCAATTCCTCGAGTGTGACTTTCGCTTTGGAAGCGAGCGGATGCCCCGAGTTGACGATGGCCGCAAGATAATTCTGGAACAAGGAGTGCGATTCGATCCCTTCGCCCGCCTCCATAGGCCTGAATGCAAGCACGAAATCCACCTCCCTCTCCGTGAGCATGGCCATGAGCTCTGACATTGGCTTATAGTAGATGTTGAGCTTCACTCCGGGATACAGCTTCATGAAGTCGAGGAGTGTCTCGGTGAGGATAGGGCTGAACGAATATGTGACTCCGATGTTGAGTGTGCCGGCGAGCAGGTCGCGCAAATCATTGATGCGGTCACGGCACAGCTGCGCGTCGCGCAATGTCTTGACAGCGCATGGCAGCAGCTCCTCTCCGGCCTCCGTGAGCGTGACGCTGTGGCTGTCACGCTGGAAAAGCTGGGTGCCCAGTTCCTGCTCAAGCTGCTTGATCTGCTGCGAAAGAGTGCTTTGAGTGATGTAGAGCGTCCTTGACGCTTCCGAGAAATTTAGCGTCTCGGCCACTTTCACGAAATACTTTAATTGACGTAGTTCCATTGCGGCGAAAACATATCACCTCGTTGCCTGAAACGAGATGTTCTTAAAAATAAATATAGGTATCGTGGCTCCTATCACCATGCCGAGCAAGATGAAGAGGCATGTGAGGCCATTGCTCACGAATAGGTAGAAGTAGTGGTTAAACTCCCCTTCCGCCCCGTGGTAAAGGCACATCACGAGGCCGCCGAAGGTCTTGTAGGCGTAGATGCCGGGGATCATGGGCAGCAGCGAAGGAAATAGGCAGGTTTCTGCGGGTGTGTGGGCCAACGGTGATATCAACACTGCAAGCACCCCTACGATCAGAGAGGCTATGCCGCTCGCAATCACTATGTGCAGCCCAAGCAGCGAATCGTGCATCATCAGGAAGCGCGACGAATGGCCGATGGCGGCTATCAGCGCGCAGTAGAGATATGCCCTCTTGGGCGGATTGCTTATAGCCGCAAAACCTATGGCGGCAATCGCCGCGAAGAATGCGTCTTGAAGAAAATCCATTATCATTGCCTTGTCGAAACGTTTGGGTGAGACATCGTCAGAACATGCCCATATTCATGAGCAGCATGCCGCCGCAAAGCCCTATCGACAGGCAGCATGTGAGAATCACAGCATGAAGGAATCTGGAAAAAGAGCAGATATAATGCCCGGCTATCATATCGCTGAACGAATTGAGATACGGTATGCCCGGCACAAGATAGAGCACGCTCGTGCCCACGGCGATCTCCGGGGTCGATCCCAAATGAAACAAGGCATCAGTGGCGCCAAGCACCGAAGACACGAATGCGCAGACTATGAATACCACCCTCATGTCGGCCTTATGCTCACACATCACCTGCTTCAGATAGTATCCGGCCATCGTGGAGAGGAATACGACTGCCACCGCCTGCCAGTCGCCATTGAACAGTCGGCAAAAAGCCGCATTGGCGCACGCCGCGAGCAGAAGCACAAGCCGCTTGTCGGCGCCCCGCGCTCCCACAGCTTCGGAGAATCGCTCCTTTGCCGAAGCGAAATCAACTTTGCCGTCGGCTATGGCCCAGCTCAATTGGCTGAGCCGCGTGTTTATGTCAAAACTTATGGCCATGGAGCGCGTGGCTATGATGTAGGTATAGCTGTCGGCACGGTCAGGGAGCGCCACTGTCATGTGTATGTGCCTTGGCAATATAGTCATCACTGCCTCGCATCCCCAGGCCGCCGCCATGCGGTTGACATTCCTCTCAAGGCGTATGCATGTGGCTCCGCTGCCGAGCAGCCATGAGGCATACTCCGACAGGAAAAGGCAAACATCCTTTAGCGAATGCCTGCCTTCAGCCTCACACCCGGCAATTGCCACCGGGCCGGCATCGTCAATCTTCATCGAAGTCATTGAGTCTGTCATCTTTATTTATGATTCTGTCACCGGGGATGAATAATTCCTCTCGCTCGCTTCCAAACTCTACGATATGGGCATGATGCCTGCGATAAGCGGGCCTATGGCTGTGCCGGTGACAGACCCTGACCATAATCAGAGCCACCATAGCCAAGGCGATCACACACCAGGTGACAAACGGTACATTAAGTGCTATCATGACTTATCTCTTTTAAATTAGTTGCAAAGATAACAATCCAAAAGAAATAATGGCAGCCTCCGGCCAACGTTTTTTTCGATAGCCGCAATTGCCCCCGCAAATCACCTCCACACCGCCAATCCAAGAAGACTGTTACAGAACGAGCTACCAGCGCTTTGGAGATCTCAAGACAGTAGCACAATAGCAACAGGAGGCATTATCGAAGAGGAGGTGCGTTTCTCCGAAACGCACGGGCTAACCACATCTGACTCACATCTAATCTGCACCTTTCGCGGGCTTTGAGAACTTCAGCAATAACGACTAAAAATCAGATTTTACGTACCACTTTCATTATCCAAAGCCTGACACTTTCTACAAAGTTCGGCATAATAAGCTCACGTATTCCCAATTCCTTAATTATGAGGTCACGCACATCTCGGGAATAGCCATTGAGCATACAGGCATACGCCTGTTCAGAAAATGTAGAAGCCGAGAAAATACAACTCTTCTTGCCATGTACTCTAATTCCCATGCCATATTCCAATCTGTACGATACATCCCTGTCAACACTGAGGTTCACCCGATTGACGCACTCCACAATTCTGCAAAACTTTTCCGTCGTGGAAATAAAGGACTTCTTATCACAGGTCGAATCATCATTTTTTTGTATCACAATATCCAATTCTGATGGCGTGACCACTAAATCAAACCATTTCACACCTACGCGGTCGCAATCCTCCAACACAAACCTCATCTCAATTATTCCCACATCATGAACGGATATTCTTAACGGTCCTATTGAAATATCAGGATAAAATGAATTGATAGGACTATTTGCTTTTGAATTATGTTGAAATGATTTGCCAAATGGAAACAATCCATCAACTTCCCTCAAAACCATGTCAACGGATTGATGCCTGTCCTTTTTCATAGGAGACATCATTTTCCTTATCAAATCAATTACACGAGAATCAACGCATGAATTAATCAACGCGTCTGCCGGAAAACCTTCGTTCAGTATCACAGATGCTTCAAACGGCTGCGTGCCGGTGACCATCTTAAACAATGTGGCACCCAATGCGTAAATATCCATGGTGACCGGAAAACCTTTCCCTGATTTATATCCTGTCTGTTCCAATGGAGCATATCCCGGTGTGCCACCTCTGATCGAAGTACTTGACTCCGGATTTCCTTTCATGTCATATTGTTTCGACAGGCCAAAGTCTATCAGCTTTACTTTACCATAGGAATCAAGCATTATGTTAGCCGGCTTTAAATCGAGATGTAGCATTTTTTGGCTGTGCATATATGCCAATGCCTGACAAATCTGTCGGAACAGCGGCAAAGCAAACTCTACACTCAATTTTTCCTTTGAATAGATGTATGAGTCGAGGCTCCCACCTGCGATATATTCCATCACATAGTAAGCTGTATTATTCGCAGTGATGGTTTCAAGCACCCTAACTATATTCGGATGATGCATCTTTGAAAGATGACCGGCTTCATTTATGAATTTATGCAGGTAATCATAGAAGATTCCATTTTGGCCGGCAATGGTTACCTTATCCCCATTGCGACCGTTGATTTCCCGCATAAAAAACTCTTTTACAGTTACTTTTATCCCTATGCCGTTGCCTGAATGCGGACGTGCTTCTGCGAGATAGGTGATGCCAAATGTCCCTTGTCCGAGGGGCTTTATCATTGAGTACTCGTAAGTATTCCCCACAAGTTTTGAACCACAAGAAAGGCTATCCACGAAATCTGAAGACATATTGTTTCGTCTATTTTATTCCAAGCAGTGAACTGATAGTCATAAGGAACACCTCCTTATTGTACATTTTATTCACATTTATTACAAAATACTTGTTCTTATTCTTGAATTGTACGGCATCTTCTCCTCCAGGGTAAATATACAAATAGCCATTGTCAAAAGAATACCTGAACTGACCGTTTGCATAATTGCTGTCTGACTTGATAAACCCTCTGCCTACACTCACAATTGACTTTTCCGATCGGAATGTGGCATAACCTTGCCTTTTCAATTCTTCATTAACTCTTTTCAACGACACATCAATCCATGAATTCGTCAATGCGTTGGCCATATAACCCGCGAATTCGTATTCACCCTCTACCTCATATTCATTTCGATAACGATCATTGTAGAATTTATCAATAGAACCATCTTTTAATTCTATTTTGATTGAGACTGAAGTTCCGGTGTATTTATCAAATCCATAAATTCTACGATACTGTTTCGTTCTGGCGACAGATATTCCTGAAATGTCATCAAATCGGTAAATCATATCTTTTGAGAGAAAGCCAGTTCTTTGTTTGAAAATCCCTTTCTCATATATAAACACACGATAACATGATATCTTACTCCATATATATAGAAGAATGAATATCAGAAGAATAAGCCATCCTCCGATTGGGAGCAAAATCCAAAAAAGATTCTTCCATTCAAACGGAACTCTTTCTGTAGTGAAACCGATTTTATATCCCCCGAGTCCCACCTGCGGAATCAATGCATCATTTGGAGAAATCAAATACGTCTCTATATCTTTAATCTTTGACATAATCTTATAAATTTGATTGTTTACTTATTTATTTCTTTAAAATCAGATTTCTGTTTCAGACTCAATGTATGAAAAGAAATTTATCAATAACTTTATACCGTACCACAATAGATAAAATGGTGCTATAAAAGCTCCTACGCGCACCACCCCGCCACGACCATTACTCAACCAATCTATCAAATAAATTGTTGTCAAAACCGCCAAGGCAAAGCATGCCAATGAAGCCAACAGCCGCCACGACTTATCCCATATCAAATTCACATACTTCATGAAAACAGTACCGCCTTTTACATTACGCTTTCTCCCGTTCTTGGCATAATACGTGCCATGATCGGTAGGTTTATCACCTATGAACTGTCCTTCAAACCTTTCACCGTAAGTATTCGTTAGAACTCCATATCCATGACGCTGACCATCCTTAAAATCCCCCGAGTAGGAACTACCGTCAGGATAATAGATTGTTCCTTTTCCTGTGCGCTTAGATGCTTTCCATTCTCCTACGTATTTTGTGCCATCAGGCCATATCATCGTACCTTTACCGCACATTTGCCCGCGCACCCATTGCCCATCATAGACCGTATGGTCAGGGAAAAACATTTTTCCGTATCCATGTGCCTTTCCATTACTAACTTCACCCTTATATGGCGTATTTGTAACTTCGGTCTTGCTATGTGCTATAAGTTCTTGCCTTACTGTACGCTCCGTTTCATAATCATTACCAATATCTTGCGCCAAATCAACCGAAGGTTTCCTATCAGACACGACCACGTACAACTCTTTCCCACCTACATTTAGTTGCTCAATTACTTCAACCCTATCACCTTGCAATCTTGAGCACTCACATATCTCCACATAACCATCTGACTGAATTTCGCCCAATGCCCCTCGCATTTCTACAGCCGCGAGATATGAATAGTCTCCACATGACTCACATATTACATAATCATACACCGAGCCTGAAATCTTGTTTCCGACATGCAGATCCATTACCGAAAGTGTATTACTCCGGTCTCTTACCTGCGTGTAGCTTGATTGATAACTCACTCCTTTTGCGGAATGATTCACCCTTGTAGGCTCACTCTGATACATAGGCTCTCTTACTCATCAAAAATGCTGACAGACTCCCGATATTCAGCGATATCTACAAAAAAATAGCGTGAGAGCCAACGCGGTTGCCCGTTCCGCTGCTTGAGGCCCTGGAATTGCCCATCTTCACAGAACGAGCAAACTTGCAGAAGCCTCACGCAGAATATGATATACATATCCCATCTAATGCTCTCACATCAGATAGGACATTACATAACATATCCACATTAGCTATCCACTGTTTGCTGCATTCTTGACGAAGATTGAAGTTTTCCAGGTTTCAAGCAGCCAAGAAAGAGCGCCGAGTAAACGCTACTATGTCATACGCACACCAATACGGCGTGCCTGTTTATACCGACCTACCACATAAGCCACGAAAGGTCTTATATGTTTCAGTCTCTAATTGCAAAGTTAAAAAGATTTTTTCAACTTCACAATATCTTGAATCAAAATAATTATAAAACGGGGCAAACAAATGTCACCCCGTTTTATAGAATCCCATAAAAGGTGCTGATATTACTTTTCTATGTAGTAGTTGATGCTGGTGACTACGCGCACATTCTTGATGTAGGGGGTGTAGTTGTCGCGGTCTTCGATCGAGAATTGGCCTTGGCGGGCGGTCTTGATCTTGCCGATCTTGCTGCCGGAGTCCTCGGCGAATTTTTCAGCCGCCGCACGAGCATTCTTGGTGGCCTCGGCTATCATCTCCGGCTTTATGTCGTTTAGTCCGGTGAATTCATACACGATGCGGGCATCCCAATTGCCGGTGACGAGCGATACGCCTTCCTTGAGCAGTTCGCCTTGGCGGTTGATGAGTGAACGCACCTGATCCACCTTGTCTGACGCGATGGTGATGGTCATGGTGATGCTGTAGCGGTAAGGCGGTCGTACTCCTCCGTAGTTGTTTGACTGCATATCGTTGACTCCCGGCGCACCGATCGAATATTCCGAAGCGGTGATGCCGTTGCCGGTGAGGAAGTCTGTTATGATCTTGTTGTTTGACTCGATCTGAGAATAGAGCTGCGGCAGGTCATTGCCCACAAGATTGTATTGCAGAGGCCATATAACCTTGTCGGCGGGAACCTCGCGCTCGCAAAGACCGCGCACTTCTACCACGCGGCTGTTGTCGGTGAATGAAACAAGGCCGCTGCGCAGGCACAGGCCGAGCGCGAGTAGGCCGATGGCCAAAATGGCCGCTGAAACGTAATTTTTCATATCTTATCGATTAACTGAAATTAGTGAATGCGAAAGGCAGAAGGCTCTTGACTGATTCAAGCACATACACCTTGTCCTTGCCTGCGAGAAGCACTTGTACCGGCTGGCCGGCAAGGACTTCATATTCGAGCAGAGCCTGCCTGCACGCCCCGCAGGGAGAGATGGGAGCATCGCAAAATTCTCCGTCAGTGTCGCGGGCAGCGATGGCTATGGCTTTGAACAGGGCATCGGGATACCTGCCGTGGGCATAATAGGCTGCCGACCGCTCGGCGCAAAGCCCCGAAGGATAGGCGGCATTTTCCTGGTTGCTGCCCACCACCGTCTCTCCATTGTCAAGAAGGATGGCTGCGCCTACGCTGAAATGGCTGTATGGGGCATAAGAGCGATATGTGGCTTCCTTGGCTTTCTCAACAAGCATTCGCTGCGTGGCGTCAAGTTCTTCAGGCAGAACCTCAACGACTCTCGCCACTATCTCAAAATTTTTCATGTATAATTGTTGTTTAATGATTCTCTTTCTTCAAAGCCTTGAATATGACGGCGAGAATGTATCGCCCTGGTTGGGGTCGCCGGTGGCTATGCCCTTCTTTAGCCAGCGGGCGCGCTGCTCGCTGCGACCGTGGTTGAATGATTCTGGCATCTCGCGCCCATAGGCCTTGCGCTGCAGGTAATCGTCGCCGATTTTCGAAGCCACGTTCAAGGCATTCTCCACATCGCCGTCCTCTATCGAGCCAAACATCGCGTTATCGCGGTTGGCCCATACTCCGGCATAGAAGTCAGCCTGAAGCTCAAGCCTCACGCTCACCTTGTTGGCCTCGGTCTCTGACATGGCCGACATCTGCCTGTGGGCATCGGTGAGGGTACCGAGCAGATACTGCACATGATGGCCCACCTCGTGGGCTATGACGTAGGCATAGGCAAAATCGCCTCCGCCTCCTATGTTGCGCTCCATGTCTTTGAAGAAGTCAAGGTCGATGTATACAGTCTGGTCGCCCGAGCAATAGAAGGGGCCTGTCTGCGATGTGGCATTGCCGCAGGCTGAATTCACGCTTCCGCTGAACACCACCAGCTTCGGCGGCTGGTACGTGCCCCATCCCTGACGGCGGAATTCCTCTGTCCACACATCTTCAGTGCCGGCGAATACTTTTGAGGCCAGGTCAAAAAGGCGTTCGTCCTCAGCGTCGGGCACATATTCGCTTTGCTGCGATGTGCCCACGCCACCTTGGCTGATCACATTGCTCACGACATCCCCGATGCCTCCTCCGTTCATAAATGTCATTATGGCGATTATGATCACGCCCACTATTCCCCCGCCAACGGCGGCTTTTCCGCCTCCGCTGAGTCCGCGCCGGTCATCTACGTTGTTGCTGCGCCTGCGTCCGTCAAGTCTCATAATATTTCGATTATAGTTAATGTTTTATCAATGCATATTTTCACCTTTTGCCCCACGTGGAGAGCATATCATATAGATATTAACAAACGTGGCGCCTAAATGGTAAGGCGAAGCCGCCCTAAATATTCCGTCAGATCATCGCCGCCACCTTGCGGGCAAATTCCTCGGCAGGCAAATCATAGGGCAACCACTCTATATGGAATCCCCTTTTCTCCATGCCCCGGAACCATGTCATCTGCCTCTTGGCAAACTGATGTATGGCTATCTCAAGCTCGGCCACCATCCGGTCATATGGCATCTGCCCTGTCACATAGAGTGTGAGATATTTGTATTCAAGACCATAGTATATGAGGTCGTCGGCCTGAATGCCTGAGGCGAGCAGCGCCTCCACCTCCCCTACCATGCCATGGTCGAGACGCTCCCGAAGGCGCAGCGATATGCGACGGCGGCGCTCTTCTCTCGGTATGTCCACGCCCACAAGCAGGTAGTTGTCTATCGGATGCGGCTTGGCTGCCTTGGCAGCCTCTGGATGATCAAGATAGTATGTCTCAATCTCAATGGCGCGTATGGCTCTCTGCGCCGTATCGACATCCGTAGTGTTGTGCAGGGTCTTCATCGATGCCAGAATCGCGGTCAGTTCACCGAGCGATTTCCCGGCGAGACTCTCCCTCAAAGCCTTGTTTTCGGGCACTTCAGGCAACTCAAGCCCCTTAAGCACCGATTCAAGATACAGCCCCGTGCCCCCGCACATCACCGGATGGTGACCACGGCGGCGTATGTCGGCCATGGCTTGCTGGCTATCAGCAAGAAAGCGATGCAAGTTATATTTCGAACCGGCTGGAGCCACATCGATGAGGTGAGCGGGCACATCGCCATATTCCTCGAGATCCTTGCCTGTGCCGAGATCCATGCCACGGTAGACCTGCCGTGAATCAGCGCTTATGATCTCGCCGCCTATCAGACGCGCCACAGCCACCGCTTTCGCTGTCTTTCCGGAGGCCGTAGGACCGGTGATCGCTATCAGTTTCTTCTCTTCCATAGCCAGTCAGTGCCTGTGACGTAATGCCGCCAAAATCTGCGCAGCCTGTAAAACCGCTTGTCTTCGTTGTTCTGAGCCACCGACAGCCAATGCACATCGCTGTAGTCAATGTCCCAGTCCTTGAAATCGATGAGTTTGAAGGTGGGCCGGTAATTGCGTATCTCATAGAGGCGCCTGCCCTCCCTGTCGTATGTCTTCCATGCCATGGTCATGGTGTAGACGCGGTGCAGCTCGTATGCGAGCGGTCGCGTGATCTGCCCGGCCTTTAGCAACAAATCAACGTCGAGGAGAGTGCACCATTTGCCGCCAAGAGCCGGTATGTCGGCGTCATCATCGACAAACACGGCGTAATGGTAGCAATTCTGCTTGTCGGTGGTGGTGATGAAGAGCTGCCGCAATGAAAAACCGTCAATGCCGGATAGCCGCTTGAAGTCTTCGGCTGCCTGGCTGTCAGTCAATTCCTGCGTAAAGGCTCTCTTATGTATGGCAGGCGAGTCCCAAAGGCCAATGGGAGTGTGATCCACCTCGAGCTGGCGCAGCAGCAGCTTGTCGCCGCGCACTATCATGAAATGCTCGAGAGTGTGAAATTTTGAGTCATCTACGCCTGTAAGCATCTGTATCTCGAAATCAAGGCTTCCAAACTTCATGTAGAAGTACACAAGCGAGAACAGATAGATCATGCCGGGCAAAGCGAAGAAATAGAAAGCGTCGGGGGTGTTGATGTTAACATTGATGTAGAGCACGAAATAATACGTCCACGTCACGGCCATCATGACGACGGCGATCCAGAACGACAGGCGCATCTGGAACCTCACTTCGTGATGGAAAACATTGCGCTCCAATGTGTCTTTGATGCTGTATCCGGCGCGCTCGCGGCAAGCATCGCACATGCTGGTATTCCCCCTGAACCACATTGCATAACCGTAGCCGAACACCATGGCCGGATACACCACCAAAGTGGAGATATACGGAATCTCTGGGTTGGCGAATCTGCCGCCGATGGTAGTGTATATGAGCCAGCGGCTATTGATAAGGTTGATGACCACCATGATCACAAACGAAGCGATAAGGCTGTAATTGGTGGCGACTGTGAAAAGGGGGCAGAAAGGCGCTCCGCTCCTCGAATTGCGGTTGTTGAAGACATGCACTATCATCAAGCCTGCGAATGCGAGCAGTGGCATCCACAGAGGATGCACCCAATAGCCCGCCACGCACAGCAGCGAGAGGCAGCCGAAGCAAATGGCCCAACTTTTCATCAGGTAGCCGAGCACCTTGGCGTAGTTTACTTCTGTAGCCATGTCTGACCGATGGGCTTAAAGGTTTTTGTTGAAAAAGTCAAGCATTTTGGCGTACACCACGGCGCGGGCGTTGCAGCCGTTTATGCTATGGTTCATGTTGACAAACGGGAATACGTCGCAAAGACCGCCGGCGCTCTGCAAGGCCGACACAAACATCAGCGTATTGACCGGGTGCACATTGTCGTCGGCTGTGCCGTACATCAGCAGCAGAGGGCATTGCAGCTGGCTTGCCCTGTCGAGCGGTGAGAGCTCGTAGCCGCGCTCATTCTGCTGGGGTGTGAGCATATAGCGCTCGGTGTAGACCGAGTCATAGAATCTCCATGAAGTCACGGGAGCCACCGACACTGCGGCGGCATAGGGGGCGCCCGGCACTGTCGATGCCATCAGAGCCTCAAAGCCTCCGTAGCTCCAGCCATAAATGCCTATCTTGGAGGCGTCGGCCCAAGGCTGGGCGGCAGCCCAGCGCGCAGCGTTGACCTGGTCGATGGTCTCGTAATATCCGAGCTGCTTATACACAACATCCTCAAACTGGCGTCCTCGGCCTCCGGTGCCGCGTCCGTCGACGCATATCACGGCATAGCCCTGCATGGCGAAATACTGCTCCCAGTCAAGCGACCAGCGGTTGAGCACCGATTGAGAGCCCGGCCCGCTGTATTGGCTCATGATCACCGGCCTCTTGCCGGGTTTTGAGGGGAGTATGTAGTAGCCGTTTAACACATTTCCGTCTGACTCCATGGTGAAGAAAACTTTCTTCGGCACAGACGCGTATTTTGAGGCGTAGGCCTTGTTGTCCTCAAGCATGCGCACCTGCTTGCCATTGGCGCGGCACATGGCATACACGGGGGGCGTGTCGGCATCGCTGTAGCTCATGAGCGCGAACGACATATCGGCGGAGAAATCGGCCGATGATGTTCCTTTTTCTTTCGAAACGAGTTCGGTCTGTCCTTTCGGGCCGACGCTGTAGATGGTGCGGTCCATGGGCGTAGGCTTGGCGGCCTGATAGTAGATCACGCCTTTCGCGTCTACTCCGTAGAAGTCAGTGACGTCATACTCGCCCGAGGTGACTGTGCGCACCGGAGCGCCGGCGTAAGAGTATTTATATATGTGCCGATATCCCGATTTGTCGGAAAGCAGCATGAATCCATCGTTCAGATAAGTGATGTTTTCGTATGTGGTGGGATCGATCCACGCTTTCGAATCCTCGGCGTAGACGGATTTGGTGACTGTAGACTTGGGATTGACGCTGTAGAGCTCGAAATGGTTCTGATCGCGGTTGAGCGTGGCCACCATCAGGCGTTCGGGCGAATGCCCGTATTCGATGCGTGGGATATACTCTATCTTTGAGTCAGGGAGGTCGATATCCTTGATCTTTCGGGTCTCGATGTCGTAGGAGTGAAGCCTCACCACCGAATTTCTCTCACCCGCCACAGGATATTTGTATTGATAATAGCCGGGATAAAATTCATATTGATCCATCGGATTGCATGTGCCCTGATATTGAGGCAAGGTGTAGAGAGGCACCTGCGACTCGTCATAGCTCAGATAGCATAGCGTGAGGTTGTCGGGCGCCCAAGCCATCGAGACATTGCACGAGAACTCCTCTTCGTACACCCAGTCGGGTATGCCGTTGATCCTGACGTTTCTTTCGCCGTCTTTTGTCACCTGCACCTCCGAGCCGTAGTCATTCTTGCGCACGTATATGTTGTTGTCAGCCACAAAAGCCACCATTCTACCGTCGGGTGACATCAGCGGCGACTGCTGCTTTTCAAAGTTGGCGCTGAGCGGCTTGAGTATGCGGCTGTGAACCTCATACACGTAGTATTTCGCTTTGTATGATCTGCGGTATACTGGCTCAGTATCGTTGTAGACAAGTATGTACCTCCCGTTGGCGCTCATTTCAAACCCGTCGATCGACCCGATCATGCTTTCGCGCGTCTGTCGCACATCAAACACTGTCTCAATCTCCTTGCCGGTGGCTATGTCATAGCGCACTATGGCCTTTCCGTCGTCAGAAAGCAGCAGGTATCCGTTGCCGTCGGGAGCGTATGTGAAGCTCGGCGGTGCGGCAGCCTTGTTTTGCGGATAGACGTATGGCGCGATGTCTCGCACTGTCGCGGTCACCTGGGCTGAAGCCGAGAATCCGAGCCCGAGGGCGAGGGCTAATGTCAGGTATTGTATCTTCATTTGAGTTTCTATGTATTTGCGTTATTTCTTGTCAAAAATAATAAATCAGGCACCGGTGTGGGCTTAAGGCCTTCAGTCAAACAACGACGGATGGTCTTCGGTTTCCGGGCGCGGCTTTATTTTAGGCGGCTGATAGCCGAAATCAGCCGGGTCTTCGACTCTCATCGAAGAATCAGCGGGAGGAGTTGACACCAGCCAATCGGCATCGGCCAGCGGATGCGGAGCCGGATCGGAAAAGTCAATGTCGATCTGGCGCGTCTTGTGGTTTACCTCTGCATCGAGCTCATCAATGCGGTCGTTAAGCTCTTTCTGCACCCTGGCATGCTCGATGAGATTTTCGCGTATGGTGTCGCGCAAGGATTCATTCTCTGACTGCGAAGCCTGCAGCGAGGCTTTCAGCTTTTCGACGCGGGAATCCATTTTCAGCTTCACCTGCTCGAAAAGCTCTATCTGCTTCTGTATCTCGGCCATCTCCTGCTGTGTCTCCTCATCGTCGGCCAGCTGGTTTTTGAGATCGTCGACTGTGTCTTCAAGCTCTTTTATCTTGCTTTCCTTCTCTTCTGCCTCAGATTTAAGCATTTCACACATGAATTCCTTCTCTTCAGCCAATTTTTTCGCGTCTTCAAGTTTGGCTTCAATCAATTCCACTTCGGCAGCTTTCTCTTCGAGCTGCTTCTTTAGCGCCGAGACGCCGGCGGTGGCCTCTGCGGCCTTGGCCTGGAGCTCATTGAGCATCGCGTCGCCTACTTCGTCCTTCACTTTGGCGCCCTGCGAAAGATTCTCAATTTTCTCGCGCATGCCCGCTGCTTCAGCCTCAAGAACGGCTATCTTCGCATTGGCGGCCTCAAGGGCTTCAGACGCAGCATTGCCGGCATCGGGCTGGCCCATGCGCGACCGCAGATCCTCGATCTCGGCCTCGAGCACCGCGCTGGCCTTGGCCTTGTTGAGCATGCACTTGTTTTCTATCTCAAACTGCTCCTTTTCGGCCTCGAGCTTCATCACTTGCTCCTCAAGGTCGCGCACGCGCTCCGAGAGCGCGCGCCTCTGCCTCTCGGCGCTGAGCTGCTTGTCTTTGATGTCGCTCTTCGCGCTCTCCAGATCGGCGGCTTTCTTTTTGAGAGAAGCGGCCTCAGCCACAAGCCTTTCGTGTTCGGCCTGCCATGACGCTTTCGCGTTCAGGTCTGCGGCACGGGTTAGGCTTTCGAGATATTCGCACATCGAAGCGTCGAGAGCATCATACAGGCAGCGCCTCTGCTTCTCGGGGTCGACGCTGCGCTGAAGGAAATCGGGCAGAGCCGTGTTGAATACACCCACCACGCGCTCAAAAATCGCGTCAACCCTCTCCTTGTCTGTCGACAATGGTTGGGCTGCCGCAGCCGGCGCCGGCTGCGGCTCGGCTGCCGACGCGTCGCCGGCCAATTTAGGGGTGTCTTCCAATACCTCGTCAGAGTCACCGATACCGAATATATTTGCAAGTTTTCCGAAGAAACCCATTTATTTGAAATATGTTTAAATGATTTGATTATTGTTTGTCTTGTTAGGCTTGAGCACCACGCCCTTTCCGAGCTTGCCGTTTATGGCTATCCGCAACGGCTCGTCGAGTCGGACTATGCGCAGTCGGTCATCCTCCCACTCAGCCGGCAACGAATCGAGGAAATCCGTGTCGCAAACGCCCTTGCCCACCGACGGATTCACGGTGAAGTACCCCACCCCAAATGAGGTGAGGTTCTGGAAGAAGTGGGTGCCTTGGCTTGGCTCGATGTTGTAGTTCGACAGCGAGCATTCCACTATGAGTCGCGCCGACGAAATCGAAGCCCACTTCACGGGGATGCCGAGCGACGAATCGCTTGAGCCCCATCTGCCCGGGCCTATCAATATGCAGTTGCGCCCTTCCGCCACAAACCGGGCGTTGATCTTAGCGATGCGTTCGGCCACTTCAGGGTTGCGCATGAAGTCGAAATTATCGGGCTTTACGTATACTATGGTGTCTACGTTGTCGATGTTTCCATGCCCGAGGGCATTGTCGCATTTCAGTATCGCATCGTCGTCAGCCACATCAAGGATATCGTCGTCTACCATGTCGCGCTTGTCTATGATAGGCCTTATCTGCAGCCAATACACATTGCCCTTGAGCTGCCTGTCGGCTGAGGGCGGCTGAGGGGCCACGAGCCCGGCGAATTCGATCTCAATGGGCCTGTTCATGGCCGCCTGCCCCAATGTGAGCATATAGTCAACTGCCTCCGCAAGAGGGAAAGCCTTGTCGCGCAGCATATTGGCGAAGGTGATTACCCGGCGCCCCCTTCCGCAGTCATTGTCAATGATCATCTCTGAATACGGGTCATAGGTCGACGCGACGTGCCTGAGCGCGCCTGTTCCGGCGAATTCCTGCACATTTTTCTTGACGATGTTGAATCCGTCGTCGACCTTCACCTCGTCTACCTCAATCTTCTGCGGAGCCAAGGCAAGCAGATGGGTCTGGGTATCGCGCAGGGCAAGGTCGAGAGTTGATGTCTGGAGCACATTGCCGGGGTGGCGGGGAGAGAATCTAAGGCTGCGCCCACCGTCAACTATGTATTTGCCGAGGCCGGCGGCCACCTGCGCCACTCCCTCCTCGGGCTCCTCATCGTTGATGGGATAATAATTGAGCGAGCGCCCGACTCCGGAAAAAGACGGGAAGTAGAAGTCTCCGTGGTATTCACCCACCACTTCCTGTATGATCACGGCCATCTTTTCCTGATCGATCACGTTTGATGTCGCGGTCATGTAAGCCTTTGACTCGGCGAAGAACACCGACGCATACACGGCCTTGATGGCATTGCACATCATCATCAGCATCTGGTCGTGATCCTCTACATTGGGTATCATGTATGTGGAGTAGACTCCGGCGAAAGGCTGATAGTGGGAGTCCTCGAGAAGGCTCGAGCTGCGTATGGCCAAAGGCCTGTCGACCACCTCCTTCAGCGCCAGGAGATCCTCACGAATGTATTCAGGCAGGCGCGCCTCGAGAAATCGGTGCAGTATCTCTTCGTCGGAGGCATTGCTCAGCGCCATCGGATAGAGATTGTTGGCGGCCATGAATTCATCGAATATGTCGGTGCACAGCACCACAGTGCGGGGTATGCTGATGGTGACGCCATCGAAGTTGTCGCACTTGGGATTCTTTTTTATTATCGAATCTATGAATGCAAGGCCGCGTCCTTTGCCTCCGAGGGAGCCGTCGCCGATGCGGGCGAAATTTGAATAATGGTCAAATCTGTCTTTGCGGAATACGGCCACCACTCCCCTGTTCTTCATTTTGCGGTATTTGACTATCAGATCGAAGATCAGACGCTTTGTCTCGGCCATCCTGTCGGGAGTACTGCGCCGCATCCTCAGCACCTCGGCTATCGGGAATAGAGCGCGCGAGGAGAGCCAGCGCGATATGTCGTTGCGCGAGGCGTGGTAATAGAGCGATTCGTCGGGGATGTCAAACACATTTTTCTGCAGATCCTTAAGCGTGGCCAGGCGCATTATCTCCATGCCAGTGTGAGGATTGCGGATGACAAAGTCTCCGAAGCCGAAATTTTCGGCGATGGCCTGCCCGAGGTCTACGGGCAGCTTCTTCGAATTCTTGTCAATGAATATATCTGTGAGCCCTCCGAGCTTCTCCGCGTTTGAGGCCTCTGATGACTCCATTATTATCGGTATGTAGGGGTCTCGCTGACGTATATAGCCGGCGAGCCTGATGCCGGCCTCCTGGTCCTTCTTGCCCTCGCGGTTGAACGACACGTCGCTGATCACGCCGAGCATGTTCTTCCCGTATTTTTCGTATAGGCTTACAGCCTCTTCGTAATCGCGGGCGAGAATCACCTTGGGGCGCCCACGCATGCGCAGCATCTGCTCATGCGCGTTGAGAGCCTCGGTGCTGAACACCATCGACTGCTTGAGCAAGAACCGGTAGATCGACGGGAGCACCGATGAGTAGAACCTCACCGAGTCCTCCACAAGCAATATGGCCTGCACGCCCACGCCGAGCACATCGGCCTCTGCGTTGGCCTTGTCTTCGAGAAGCTTGAGGATGGCCAGCAGCAGGTCTACATTGCCGAGCCAGCTGAAGACGAAGTCTATGTTCGACAGATCCTGGTTGGCGAGCCGTCGCGACACTTCCTTGGAGAAGGGGGTGAGCACCACGAATGGCACATCGGGATAGGCGGCCTTGATCGATGCGGCGCCATCAAACGTCTCAGATATGTCGACGCCCGGCATCGCTATCACAAGGTCGAAACTCTTCTGCGACATCACGTCAAGAGCCTCCGACACATGCGACACCCTCTGCACTCGCGGCGGAGAGCTCAGATTGAGCGATACATACTCGAAATATAGCTGCTCCTCGACTCGTCCGTCCTCCTCCATCATGAACGCGTCATAGCGCGACGCTATCAGCAGCACATTGAATATGCGCTTCTGCATCAGGTCCTGAAAGGCGGTCTCCTTGAGGTATAATTGGCTTATCGCTGATTCGTTCATCCGGTCTGCTTTATATCAAAGTGCAAATTTAATAATTTTTTCAAACAAAGGATGCGGAAATTTGACGATATTCAAAAAAAAGGATAATTTTGTAGCCGCATTTGATTAATTACCGTTGACTATGGATATCGACGACATCTCTAAAGTGAAATTGGTGGTCTGGGACCTTGACGACACTTTCTGGAAGGGGACTCTATCTGAGGGGCCTGTGACGCTCATTGACAAGAATGTTGAGGCTATCAAGTATCTTGTGGATCACGGCGTGATGAATTCAATCGTGTCGAAAAACAACTTTGATGACGCCAGGCGCGAACTCCAAAAGCATGGCCTCTGGGAGTATTTCGTCTTCCCTTCGATCGACTGGAGTCCCAAAGGGGCGCGCATTAAAGGCGTAATCGAAAACATGGCGTTGCGCCCCGACAATGTCCTCTTCATCGACGACAACGCCATGAATCTGCGCGAGGCCTCATACATTTTGCCGCGCATCATGACCCTTGACGCCGCCAAACTGCCCGAACTGTGGGGCGCTTTAGGAAAAATCACCAAAACGGATCCGTCGAGAAAAAGGCTGAAGCAATACCGCATACTCGAGACCAAATGCGAGGCCAAAAGCCAATCAGGATCCATCGACGATTTTCTGCGCGAAAGCGGCATTTCAGCGGTGATACGCCGTCCGGAAGAGAGCGAACTGGAAAGAATACACGAGATGGTGATGCGCACCAACCAGCTCAACTTCACTAAAGACCGATGCTCGATAGAGGAGTTCGCAGGCCAATACGCGTCGCCTGACTTCGATATGGGCATCGTCGAGGTCTCTGACAAATACGGCGATTACGGCATCGTAGGCTTCTATTCCGTCGACAAGCGCACCCGCAGCCTGCGCCATTTCCTATTCTCATGCCGCACCCTCGGCATGGGCATTGAGCAATACACATACCAGCAGATCGGCTTCCCGGCTCTCACCGTCGTTGGCGAGGTCGCCAATTCCGTGGAGGCAAAGTATATCGTTGACTGGATCAATGTCACGCCGGCCGAGGCCCGGAAGTCAGAAAAACCGACGACAGCCGCCCGCAAACTTAAGGTCCTGGTCAAAGGGCCTTGCGACATGGCCGGCACCATAGATTTTCTTGACGCCGGCGGCATAGAGCTTTCTGACGAATTCAACTATGTCAATGACCACGGGGTTTCAATCACCGGATTCAACCATACGGCCAATATGCTTCAGGGCATCGGCGCTCCTGACTCTGACATCGACTCGCTCGTGGCACAGGTGCCCGTCATAGACCGGGGCACTTTCCGCACCCGGCTATTCGACGGCTGCTGGGACGTAGTGTTCATGAGCCTCCTTCCCGATTGTCATGAAGGCGTGTATGAGCGCAAGGCTGACGGCATGAGATTCACTTTCAGCTCCTTCAACTTCGATTTTACCGATCCGGCAAATGCCGAGGCCATATTGTCGGGACATATCAATTCGCACAACTACAGATTCAGCGCCGAAGACCTCGAGCGCCTGCGCCGCGATTTCACCTTCAAAGGGCACTTGCCGGCGGCAGAGATTGCCGACAATGTGGAGTCGATCATCCGCAGGCTGCCTGAGTCTACCACCCTTGTGCTCATGCTCGGAAACACCAAGGGCGACCCTTCTGACGCTTCGCCGGAATTCAAGGGACAAGTCACGGTCAACAAGCAGGTCAACGACGTGATCAAGGCTCGTCTGGACGGAAATCCGAGGGTAAGAATCATTGATTACACTGACATGGTCGAGACCGACGACGATGTCAAGGATGCAAACCACCTCTCGAGGCGGGCCAGATACCGCCTGGCGCAGGCCATGGACGCCACTCTGCGCTCAATAGCCGGATCGACATCATCAGCCCCATCCAATACGCCGTATCTCCTGGCCTTGGCCAAGCGCACAGTCAAGAGGATGGCGCGACTGATCAATCGCAGGCGAAAGCCCTGAGCACCTCCCCTACGCATTTAAGCGCCCGCGAAGCGTCAGCGCATGGCACCGAGAAGCGACGGGTGGCGCGGTCATAGCGCATAGGGTATTTCAGATTGTCGGCCACCTCCTTAAGGTCGACCTTCCCTCTGAGCGATTCGGCGCGGCGGAACAGCTCCACCCTGTATCGGCATCTACCGCCTTCTTCCCACACCAGCGCCACCGTAGCGTTTAGGGTGGAATGGTCGATCTGGAGCGATGACTGTCCGTGAGGCTTGGGCGCATTCCACCTATCTTTGTCGATGTGCAGCCGGCGCCCTTCCACCCACCATTGGGTGGCTCCGGCCTGCAGATAATAGATGCCTATGAATGGGGCGCACGGACGCAGCAGCTGGCGCTTGCGGCAGCCGTCGAGCACGCCGGGATCGCTTATTATGAAATGATACGGATATTCGACGTCGGAAAACCTTGCCGCGAGCTCGTCAAGGCTCATGTGCGCCGTGTGGTCTATCAGTTGGCGCACAATGCCCGGAGCGTCAGTCATCAGGCGCTGCCAATCATAGTCCTTCCAGCAAAGGGAAAGCACCATGTCGCCCCGTCGCACTATGGGATACGCCCTGTGCCTCAGCGCGAGAAGGGCACGCCTCACAGGGTCGAGGGCGTCGCATCGGTCTATGTCGGTGCCCCATATCTCATAAATGCGGTCGATGTAATAGGCAAGCTTTTCCATCGAGAATCGCCCGGCGCGTGCTTGCCGTCGGCGCGGCTCGGCCTCGGCGTCCTTCTCGCGGCACCATGACACCACCTTCGCCACCCTGCCCCTGAGCATGGGATGCTCCTCGCCGCGCCGCAGCAGCGACTGGAGTGCCGGGGCGAAATTGCAATCGCGCAAGAGCTGCAGCTTTGCCCTCTCTTCATCATTGATGATCTTTGCGGGCAAATGGCGCATGTCGAGCGCCGAGACTATATCAGGCGTAGGCATGCGGCTGACGAGGTCTGAAGCCTGCTGCCGATCAGCAGCCCCTGTCTTCTGATAGCGAGTGTAGTTGCACAGCAGATGCCCGAGGCGTTCGATGTCGCAGTTGCGCGCCCTGTCGCCAAACCGAAGCAGATAGCGCAGCATCGGCACGGCGGCGAAGTCATTGGCCATGTCGACGCCGCATTCCACACAGCGCGCATAAGCGTCAAACACCGGCGAGAGTTCATCTGTCAGGAAGGTCCTCGCCGCTTCGTCAGGCTTGCCCGCGGACGAGGCCTGAAGCCCGATGGCAAGCTTCAGAAATGCGTCCATCGACAGAGACCGGTGGCGCCAGAACCAATCCTCCATCTCATTCCATCTCTTGGCCACCGACATTGCGTCAGCCTCAGACACAAGCCCTATCGCCAGCGCGCGCAGATTCTGGGCCAGGGTGAGCGGATGCCCCGTGGTGTTGATGGTGATGAAGACACGCTCGGCTGCCGAGCGAGATCCCATGTCAAAATACCTGAATGTCACGTCAGTCACAAGAAATTCGGCGAAGGCCTCGAAATCGAATTCCGGATTCCGGTCCAATTCCTTCTCTATAGCCGCATCTATGCTGCGTATGGCTCCGAGAAACGCCCGGGCGTTGGTGTCGGCATCATACGACTTGAAGTACCACTTGCTTTGCTCTATCTGCGAAAGGCGGCCTGAGCGCGATAGAAAGAATTTTGACACCAGGTCAGAAAGGAAATACATGGCCTCTGACTTGCTTTGGTACTGCAGGCGCGGCATCACGTCTCCGTCGGCCGTCTCCGACACCAGATATGCCCTGTAGGCATGCCCCACCTCTGTGTCTGGAATGCGCCTGTACACCATGCCCATCAGCAGATAAAGAGTGGTCAGGCGCTGCTGTCCGTCGATGATGTTGACGGCGCCGCTCCCCTTCGGATATTCATACCCGTATAGCATGCCTATCGACACTGGCCCTCCGCCGCTATCAGCGGTTGACTTATAGATATGAATCAGGCCATCTACAAAAAGCGTGCACTTATGCACTTCGATCGGGGAAGTTGTTTTTTCAAGGCCCCAGCAATAATCACGCTGCATGTCTGGAATCACGGGATTGGATCCTCCGCCAAGGAGACCGCCCATAGTGATCATCGAGGCTTTTGCGCAGGCATTATCTATATCCATAGTAGAGCTTAAGGTTTTTGATGGTGAGGTTGTAATTGTCGACGATCTGCCTTTCGCGCCATTCATTCCCGGCGAATACGCAGACACTGTGCAGGAGGTTGCGGCTTTGGAACACTCCAAGGTCGCCCGGCGTCAGAAACATCATTTTTTTCCGAGAGAATGAGGCGTTGCCGAATTCCACGTTGTTCTGTCCGTAAAGCAGCACGAGATTGCCTATGCAATGCTCCGAGAGCGGCATGCCGTCGAAGTTGACTATGCGGTCGCGACGCATGTATGAGCTGTCAGCCTCGAGCTGCCTGGCTGACATGGATATCTCATTGTCATTGCCGTCGAGCGCGCGTCCGTCGCTCCCCCGGTGCCAGACCTTCGACTTTGAGAATATATGCTCAAGAGACCGGTTGCCCCATATCGAGAAATCGAAGCGTCGGCCAAGCTTAATGTCTTCGTCGATGTTAAGCCGCAGCAGCAGGTTGAGCGCATCGCGCTTCGACTCTGTGCGGTAGACATCAGCCATGCTGATCGAGGCGAGAAGCTCCTCAAATCTCGCAGTGGTCGAGTCTTTCCGGCCTATCTCATCGTAGGTCATGCCAAGGAACGAGTATTTATATATATCCTCGAGCGACGATTTGCCCACCGAGGCTGTCACGAAATAGTCATGAAGGAAATCGAAACGCGAATGCTCGTCTTGCAGGAGCAGGATAGCGCGGATGCGGTTATATGACTCCGGCGATGAGAGAGCGTCCTCAAATCTTTTCTGAGCCAGGCGCAGACGCATGAAGAAGCGCAGAGCCTTGCTCGCCGGCGACACTTTCACGCTGTCGATGTTCTTCCTGAACTCTTCATACACAAGAGGCCCGGCAAAGCCGGCGTCGCCCCTCGACCTGAGGCATAGCCTCAACAGCAGATCGATTGGCTGCGGTTTGATGGCGCCGCCGGGCACATCCCAGTCTGCCTTGAAAAATTCTATCACATCGGCGCTGTTCCACCATCGGGTCCAATTTTCCCACTCGGCGGCATAGCGCGTGCGCACGGCATCTGCAATCGGGTCAGCCTCATCGCTCCCGCATAGATTGAGCAGCCGGGCTTTTATGAGATCGCATTGGTGGAGTTGTGACTTAGTGCCGTTGACCATCTTGTAGGCCACAAGCGATGGCGCTCCTTTTTCTGACCTTACCAGCAGGAAACTCACCTTATCATAAATATACTCCACAAATCGGTCCCGGTCAAGCCCGGTCTGGGCGATGACCGCATTTATTATCTTGAGAGTTTTCTCGAAATAATACACATCCTGCGAGGCTGAAGGCGCCACATTCCCACCCTCCATCCAGGATTGAGCCGCAGGACGGCAGGCATAATGCAGGGCGAATGCTTCAGGCCGCCCAAGCCTCATGAGCAGAAGCCGCAGAAAGGTCAGCCGCTGCTGTCCGTCGACTATTTCGTCGCCGGCGAGAGTGATGCTCTGCAGGAAGCATTCTTCGCCTGCGGCGTATGCTGACAGCAGGTCGCCGATCATGCGGGTGGCCGAATCAGGTGCGCCATCGGCCCGAGGCTCTCCCCACACATAGCGCCGCTGATACAGGGGCACGGTGAACCTGCCTCCTACCGTACATATCAATTCTCTGAATGACATTCTGCTTGAAACCATAATCCCGATGTATTCTTTTCCGCTAATATAACAATTTTATTCGAGATTGTAGCGGTTTGTCCGTGATTAAATCAAAAAAATCAAGCGCGCCCCTCTTTGGGACGCGCCTGGCATTGCGTTTGTCGAATTTCGATTACTGCAGGTTGGGCATGGGACCGTACTGGCTGTCACCTTCCTGGCTGGGCTGAAGCATGAAATAGAGGATGATGAGACCGCCGATGAAAGGCACTAAGTTCACCAGAAGCCACCAGCCGCTGCGGCCGGTGTCATGCAGGCGGCGCACTCCGAGCGCGATGCTGGGCACGAGGATGGCCAAGCCATAGATCCAGCCCAGGATGGGAATGCAGCAGATGATCGTTGAGAGCGCCCACCACCAGTATTCCGAGCGGCTTGCGCGACCGTTGAAGTTTGCGTAGTTAGAGAAGCCGCGCTTCAGAGCCTCGCCGAAGCCCACCTGACGCTGCACGGCGCATCCCTGCTGGGCGTAAGCGCCGTAGTTCTGTACGTTTTGTTCCATTATTGAAGAAATGATTTAGGTTGATTTTTTGATTATGTATGCAAATTTAATGCTTTTTCATCAGATTTCACCCAAACTTCCCGATTTTTTTGCGAACCATGCGGTATTTTACACAAAAAGCGCGCCGACCTTGCAGGGCCGGCGCGCTTTCAATATCTGATGTCTAAAAATCAGGCGAGGAATCCGAGGAGCACGCCGGCGGCAACAGCCGAGCCGATCACGCCGGCCACATTCGGGCCCATAGCGTGCATAAGCAGATAGTTGCTGGGGTCGTACTCCAGACCGAGGTTGTTCGAGATGCGGGCCGACATAGGCACAGCCGAAACGCCGGCATTGCCGATGAGCGGGTTGATCTTCTTGGCCTTCGGAAGCACGAGATTGAAGAGCTTGACGAAAAGCACGCCCGAAGTCGAAGCGATGATAAACGCCATGAAGCCGAGGAAGAAGATGAAGATGGTCTGCGAAGTCAGGAAGTGCGATGCCTGCGTAGAGCAGCCCACGGTGAGGCCGAGCAAGATGGTCACAATGTCGGTGAGGGCATTGCTTGCGGTCTTGGCCAGGCGGCTTGTGACGCCGCACTCGCGCAGCAGGTTGCCGAAGAAGAGCATGCCGAGCAGCGGCAGACCCGAGGGCACCACGAAGCAGGTGAGGAGCATGCCCACGATGGGGAAGATGATCTTCTCGTTCTGCGAGACGGCGCGGGCGGGCTTCATCTTGATCAGGCGCTCGTTCTTGGTGGTGAGCAGTCGCATGATAGGCGGCTGTATCACCGGCACAAGAGCCATATAAGAATAAGCCGAGACTGCGATAGCGCCCATCAGGTTGGGAGCGAGCTTCGACGACAGGAAGATAGCCGTGGGGCCGTCGGCGCCGCCGATAATGGCGATTGCGCCGGCCTGGTCAGGAGCGAAGCCGATGGCAAGAGCCACCATGTAAGCGCCGAAGATGCCAAACTGCGCCGCTGCGCCGATGAGCATAAGCTTGGGATTGGCGATCAGGGCCGAGAAGTCGGTCATGGCGCCGATGCCAAGGAAAATCAGAGGGGGATACCAGCCGCGGGCCACACCATCGTAAAGGATGTTGAGCACGGAGCCTTCTTCATAGATGCCGATCTCGAGGCCGGCGGTGGTGTTGAAAGGCACATTGCCGATGAGGATGCCGAATCCGATGGGCACGAGCAGCATAGGCTCGAAATTCTTCTTTATGGCAAGCCAAATGAAGAAGAGACCCACGGCAAGCATCACGAAATTGCCTATTTCGCAGTTAGCGAATCCGGTCAGTTCCCAGAATCGCTGCAGGTTGCCTTGAAGGAAATCATTCATAACGCGTATGCTTTATGATTATTCAAGGGTGATGAGCGCTGCGCCTTCAAGCACAGAGTCTCCGGCGCTGACGTTGATCGATGCCACCTTGCCGTCGCGTCCGGCGTGGATGGCGTTTTCCATCTTCATGGCTTCGAGCATAACCACTGTGTCTGATGCCTTGACGGTGTCGCCGACCTTCACCGAGATCGACAGCACCACGCCGGGCAGAGGAGCCTTGATGGCGAATCCGCCGGCTGCCGAAGCCGCGGGCTTGGATATCACCTTCTCGCCGGCTGCCGTGCGCGGAGCGGGAGCGGCCTTGGGAGCAGCCACCTTCACTGACTTCTGGTCTTCGGCGAGCTCTACGTTGTAGGGAATGCCGTTCACCTCGACATGGGCGGTCTTGCCTTCTATGTCGCCAATGGCAACCTTGTAGGTGTTGCCGTTGATTTTATATTTATATTCTTTCATTGCTGTTTTAGGAATTAAAATATGCGCTTTTGATTATGCACGTGATTTAGTGGGGCAGCTGGCGCAGGTTGTAGATCTTTGAGTTCCAGGGTGAGTATGCGCGCTTGACCTTGTTGATTGTGAGCACGGTGCTCTCTGTGTCGTGGGCATTGAGATGCTGATAGAGAGCCATGCAGATTGCGGCTATCTCTTCGCCCGAGTCATGCTCCACATCTTTTGCGGTCACTGCCGTCGACTCGCTCTTTGACTGGGCCTTGGCCTTGTTCTGGCGAGAAACGGTGGCGCCGATCTTGCTGATGATCTTGAATGCGATGCACAGCAGCAGCAGAGCCGAGAACACGATGCCCATGGCCATCACCGCCATGCCGAAGCCGTTGGGGTCATAGTGGGCGAAATCCTCCACCTTGCGGTTGGTGTCGCGGATGGTGTTTTCGCCGCCGGGGGTGATGTAGAGAGTGGGCGTGCTGCCGTCGCGCACCTCCCATGTCTCATTTCCGTCTGCGTCGATCACGCAAGCGTATGATGCGCCTGCGGGGAGCGAAGCCGGGATAGTCACCTCGTCGATCAGCGTGAGGCCGTCGGCATCATAGATTCCCACCCAATTGTCCTTGCCGGGCTCGAGCGTGAAACTTGTGTGGAATGTGCCTTTGGTGGCGTCAGCGTCGGCGAAGAATATCACCATCTGGCGCTTGCCCATCTTGGTGCGCTCGTCGCCGAGCGGCACGGGATAGAGAGTCTTGTTGGTTGAGTCGTTGGTAAGATACACGCTCGAGATCTCAAGCGGGCCGAAGTTGCTGTTGTAAAGTTCGATCCAAGCTCCCCGGTTGCCGTACTCATCGACAATGCTTGATTCGTTCTGCACCATCACCTCGTTGATCTTCAGAGCCTTGCGGTTTTGGGCGAAAGAGCATCCGAAGGCTGTCAACGCGGCAATGGCCAGCAATAGACATTTTCTTTTCATACGCGGTTACAGAGGTATGTTGCCATGTTTCTTGGCAGGATTGGTAAGCTTCTTGGTGGCCAGCTGCTGCAGGGCGCGGATGATGCGGAAGCGAGTGTTGCGAGGCTCGATCACGTCATCGATGTAGCCGTACTTGGCAGCGTTGTAGGGATTGCAGAAGAGCTTGTTGTATTCAGCCTCCTTCTCCTGGAGGAACTTCTTCGGATCCTCAGCAGTCTTGGCTTCCTTGGCGTATAGCACCTCAACAGCGCCTGCGCCGCCCATGACAGCGATTTCGGCGGTGGGCCATGCGTAGTTCATGTCGCCGCGCAGCTGCTTGCAGCTCATCACGATGTGGCTGCCGCCGTAGCTCTTGCGCAGTGTCACGGTCACCTTGGGCACGGTAGCTTCGCCGTATGCGTAGAGCAGCTTGGCGCCGTGGAGGATGACAGCGTTGTATTCCTGGCCGGTGCCGGGGAGGAATCCGGGCACGTCCACCAGAGTCACCAAAGGAATGTTGAAGGCGTCGCAGAAGCGCACGAAGCGGGCTGCCTTGCGCGATGCGTTGCAGTCGAGCACGCCAGCGAGGTATTTAGGCTGGTTGGCCACGATGCCCACGGCTTGGCCGTTGAAGCGTGCGAATCCGACGATGATGTTCTTGGCGTAGTCGCGCTGCACCTCGAGGAATTCGCCGTTGTCGATGATGGCGCCGATAACCTCGTACATGTCGTAGGGGCGGTTGGCCGAGTCGGGAATGATCTCGTTGAGCGAGTCTTCGAGGCGGTCGATGGGGTCGTTGCACTCTACCAACGGGGGCTCCTCAAGGTTGTTCTGCGGGATGTAGCTGAAGAGCTTGCGCAGGATCTTGAGCGCGTCCTCGCCGTCTTCAGCAGCGAAGTGGGCCACGCCGCTCTTTGAGGCGTGCACTTCGGCGCCGCCGAGAGCCTCCTGGGTAACATCCTCGCCGGTCACGGTCTTCACCACCTTCGGGCCGGTGAGGAACATGTATGATATGCCCTTCGCCATGATGGTGAAGTCAGTGAGCGCGGGCGAATATACGGCGCCGCCGGCGCAGGGGCCGAGGATGGCCGAAAGCTGGGGCACAACACCTGAAGCGAGGATGTTGCGCTCGAAGATTTCAGAGTATCCGGCCAGAGCGTTGATGCCTTCCTGGATGCGTGCGCCGCCCGAGTCGTTGAGGCCGATGATGGGGGCTCCCATCTTCATGGCCATATCCATGATCTTGCAGATCTTCAGGGCCATGGTCTCCGACAGAGAGCCGCCGAACACGGTGAAGTCCTGGGCGAAGACGTATACAAGGCGACCGTCGATCGTGCCGTAGCCAGTGACAACGCCGTCGCCGAGGAATGATTTCTTTTCCTGGCCGAAGTTGTGGCAACGATGGCGCACAAACATATCTATTTCCTCAAACGAGCCTTCGTCGAGGAGTTGGAGGATACGCTCGCGGGCTGTGTATTTGCCGCGCTCGTGCTGCTTGTCGATAGCCTTCTGGCCACCACCGAGACGCGCCTCGGTGCGCAGTTCTATGAGTTCTTTTACTTTTTCAAGCTGATTGCTCATTATGATAGTGATTTAGATTGTTGTTTTGTTGACTTTGAATTTTGATCGGGCCCCTGAGGCGCGCTCTTCGGCGCATCGCTCGGGCATAATAACATAATAGTGAATAAGCGATCCGTTCAGAGATTACTTATTCACTATAATGCGTTTGCCTATTACTTATTGGGGTCTTCGCACAGCTCGATGAGAGTGCCGCAGGTCGACTTCGGGTGCAGGAAGGCGATGTTAAGCCCCTCAGCGCCCTTGCGGGGAGCCTTGTCGATGAGGCGGCAGCCCTTGCCTTCAGCCTCTGCCAGAGCGTTGGCCACGCCGTCGGCGATGGCGAAAGCCACATGCTGTATGCCGCCGCGACCGCCATTGTTTTCGATGAATTTCGAGATCGCGCTCTCAGGGGCAGTGCCTTCAAGGAGCTCAATCTTGGTCTGGCCGACTTTGAAGAATGCGGTGCGCACTTTCTGGTCAGCTACTTCCTCGATGGCGAAGCATTTGAGTCCAAGCATGTTTTCGTAGAAGGGGATGGCCTCTTCCAGGCTCGGCACTGCAATGCCGATGTGCTCAATGTGGGAAATTTCCATGATGAGTGGTTATTAATTGTGATTTAAAGTTCGAGACTCTTCTTCTCAAGCGGGCATCAACCTTTTTAACAAAAAAGCGCAGCCCGCCCTATTATTTTGCAAATATACGTATTTTTTTGTGACACACCCCCATTTATCTCAAATTAATTTGCAAAATTTTCAAAACGCGGCATCTTGCGCCGCGGCGCCTGGCGTCAGGCCTTGACGGTGATGATATGGTCAAGATTTGTGGTGTATTGCCTTGATATATAAGAGCGTTGCAGATGCCACGCGCCGGAGTATCCCTGCACGGCCGCGCGCACGGTGTTGTATCCGTTGCGCCTGTTGATCGCGTCAATGGCCTCTGTGAGCCGACGCTGCCTGTCGCGGTCGATCCGGTCGAAAAGGCTGCCCTGCACGCAATCCTCCGGCACAATGTCCGACACTATCACGCCGGCCTTTTTGTAGAAGTATCCGTAGCCGTCTTTCACGCCCATCAGGTAGGGCCTGCCGCGCCAGTGGCGGCGCAGGCTCTCCACGGCGCCTTCCACTATCTCGGTCAGGGAGTTGGTGGCCACCGGAAACGTCACTATCCCCTGAAAGTAGTCACGCGGCAGCGAGGTGTTGAACATGCTCGTGTGGGCGAAAGCCAGCATCGTGCGGCACGCCGAGCCCTGCTCGCGCAGCTTTTTGGCGCACATGGCGGCGTGATTGGCCAAAGCCTGCTCGACATGGCTCAGCTCCTGCAGCCCTATGCCGGGCAGGCTGCGACTCGTGCAGATGCTTTTCTTGCGCGGAAGCTCGTCGACCGATATGCACCCTGTGCCGCGCAGCTCGTGCCATGTGCGCAGCCCGGTCACGGCCATGTTGGCTTTTACCCAGGAGGCAGGCTTAAGCGTGAAGTCGTAAGCAGTGCGCACGCCTATGTCTTTAAGCCGCTTGGCATGGCGCCGCCCTATGCCCCACACATCGGCTATGTCACACAGCCGCAAAGCCTTCTCGCGCTTATCGTCACTGTCTATGACGCACACACCTCTGTATCCGGGATACTTCTTGGCGTATTTGCTCGCCACCTTGGCCAGCGTCTTTGTCGGAGCCACGCCCACCGACACCGGCATGCCCGTGGCCTTGCCCACGTAAGCCACCATGCGGCGGCAATACTCGCCCACATCGGGTATGCCGTCGAGATCAAGGAAGGCCTCGTCGATGCTGTATACGTCGATCTGCGGCGTATAGCGGGAGAGGATCGACATCACACGGCGGCTGATGTCGCCGTATAGCGTATAGTTTGACGAAAACACAGCCACGCCCTCGCGCTCAAGCCGATCCTTGACCTGATAGAACGGAGCGCCCATGTCAAGGCCCAGGGCCTTGCTCTCGTTTGAGCGGGCTATGATGCAGCCGTCGTTATTGGAAAGCACCACCACAGGCTTGCCCACAAGATCAGGATGGAATATCCTTTCGCATGAGCAATAGAAATTGTTGCAGTCAGCCAATCCGATCATAGAGCGGTCACAGAAATTTGCGCACCACGCCGGTGACGACGCCCCATATGCGGAAATCATTGTTGGCGTCGACATGGATGGGACGATACTTCTTGTTGGCGGGTATCAGCCACGCCCCATTTCCGCTATCGTCAAGCTGGAATTTCTTCAGAGTGAACTCTCCGTCGATGTAGGCTACCACATAGTTGCCGTTGTGGGCTTCCAGAGCCTTGTCTATGATGACTATGTCGCCGTCGAAGATTCCGGCTCCCTCCATCGAGTCGCCGTCAACGCGGGCGTAGAATGTAGATTCCTTCTGGCGTATAAGCTCGGAGTTGAGGTCGATGCTTTCCGACAGATAGTCCTGCGCGGGTGAGGGAAACCCCGCCTTGACGCCGGCGTCGGCGTAAGGCAGGGTGATGTGCGAGTCGGTATCCGCGCGAAATATGCGTAACTTAGCCTCAGGCATATATTGTCAGATTATCGGTGTTTACTTGCCGTCGGCTGTAGCGGCGGGGTCGAGGGCGAAGCGGGCGTAGTTGTAGCCCTCCGCATCGTATGTCTTCACTATCTGGCGGAGGCGGCGCATGAAGTCGTCGATATCCTTCTTTTCGGGCCGGGTCCACTGCACTTCGCTCATGGCGGCAAGGCGCGGCAGCAGCTTGTATTCGGCATAGCTCAGGGTGGGTATGTATTCGCACCAGAGATTGCACTGCGCGCCGAGTATGTGGCGCGCCTCCTCGGCGGTGAGCGTGGAGTCCACGGGCTCGAGGCTGTACACCTTCTCCACGGGCAGATATGTGCGATAGCTGAGCAACTGCTCATCGGTGATGCTGTCGGGAGCCTGCAGATAGTCGAAATAGCAATATGCCGTGGGCGTGAGGATGGCGTCATGCCCGGCGCGGGCTGCGGTGACGGCATGCTTCGGTCCGCGCCACGACATGATCACGGTGCCGGGCGTCATGCCTCCCTCCATGATTTCGTCCCAGCCTATGGCCCGCCGCCCTTTCGACGCGAGATGCTCCGCTGCGTGGGTCATGAAATGCGTCTGCAGTTTTTGCTCAGCCGTGCTGTGCGAATCGGACTTGAGACCGAGACTGCGTATTTTGGCCTGGCAGGCCTCGCATTCCTTCCATTTCTTTTTCGGGCATTCGTCGCCGCCGATGTGGAAGTATTCCGACGGGAATATCTCGCATAGCTCATCGATCACATCATCGACAAACGCATAGACCGAGTCATTGCCGGCGCAAAGCACCTGGTCAGAAACGCCCCAGCGCATCCACACCTCATACGGGCCGCCCTCGCATCCCATCGACGGATAAGCGTTGAGCGCGCCCTGCATATGGCCAGGCATGTCTACCTCGGGCACTACAGTGATGTGGCGCTCGGCAGCGTAGCGCACTATCTCGCGGGCGTCATCCTGCGTGTAGTATCCGCCGTATGGAATGCTGTCGTTGGATGAAAAATCCGTCCCTATCACGGTGCCTTTGCGCCATGAGCCCTTCTCGGTGAGCAAAGGATACTTCTTTATCTCTATGCGCCAACCCTGGTCATCGGTCAGGTGCCAGTGAAAATGGTTGACATTGTGCAAGGCCAGGATGTCGATGTATTCCTTCACGCTGTCTACCGGGAAGAAGTGGCGGGAGCAATCGAAATGCACGCCCCTGTAGGGGAAGCGCGGCGCATCGGCGATGCTGACCGCCGGAAACAGCACATCGGCCTCCATAGCGGCTGGTATCGACTTGCGCAGAGTCTGCATGCCATAAAAGGCCCCGGCAGCCGACGCTCCGTCTATGACGATGCCGTCAGCCGACGCCACAAGCCGGTATGCCTCGGGCGATTCCGAGCGAAGAGTGTCGGTGATTGTGATGGCGCCTTTGGCGGGAGCCTCCACCACCTCAAGCCTCATGCCGGTGAGCGGCTCGAGATAGCTGGCGAGAAGCTCAGCGTTGCGCCGCATCGACGTGTCAGCGCCAAAATAGGCTATTTTAGCTGAAGGCTTCAGCACGAAGCCCTCGCCACCGAGATCGACGCTGACGCTCTGCGGAAGCGGAATCACATCATAGACAGCTGTCTGCTGCGGGCGCGACGTGCAGGAGGCAAGAGCCGCGCCTGCCAAAATCAACACGAATTTGTTCATGGAAAGCACTGGATTTTTCGGTAAAAACAAAACTTCCGTAAAGTTAGCGATTTTTATCGATAACCACAAAAATAAATCATGCCGGCGTAGCACCCAAACAGCGCCGCACCGGCATGATCAGCTCAAAAAGCCTCAATAGGCCTCAATTATTTTGTCCTCGCGGGCGCGGTCCGCCACGCTCTCACTTATACGTGGCCCAGCGGGCGAGATCTTTGAGCGAGGGCTTCTTGCCATACATGAATATGCCCACGCGGTAGATCTTGGCCGAAAGCCACACCATGAATATGAAGGCCACGACAAGGAGCGCTATCGAGAGCCAGATCTCCCAACCGGGGATGCCATAGGGCAAGCGCGCCATCATCACCATAGGCGATGTCAGCGGGATGATGCCGAGCCAGAACGCGAGGTTCGACGTCGGATCCTGCGCCACCACCATCGAGAACACAATGCCCAGGATGATAGGGACAGTGGCGATGCTCGACAGCTGCGATGCGTCCTGCACATTGTCCACAGCCGATCCGATAGCGGCGTAGACCGATGAATAGAGCATGTATCCGCCTATCATGAACAGCAGGATGTAGCCGAAATACACCAGTATGCGTCCGGTGTCGCCGAATTGCGCGATCATGGCCAGCAGGTCGGCGTCGCCGTCAGTGCCCACCGACGATGCCAAGGCAGGCATGCCCCAGAAGCTCGCGGCCCCGATGAGAATGCCCCAGATCACTATCTGCGTCACAGCCACCAGGCCTATGCCCACGATCTTGCCAAGCATGAGCGTGCGCGGCTTGACCGACGACACCACCACTTCGAGCACTCGGTTGTTCTTCTCTTCGATGATCGAGGTCATCACCATCTGCCCGTAGATGAGGATAAACATATACAGGGTCATCATCATGGCGAGGCCAAGGAAATAAGACAATGCCGACGACGTCTCTTCCTCCTTCTCAGTGTCGAGGCGGTAGGTGGTCATCCCCACATTGGGCTCGATTTCGGCGAGTATCTGGTCGAGATTGTCTATGTCGTAGCGCTGGATGCGGATTTCGCGGATGGCGTAGCGCATCTGGTCGCGGATGTATGATTCGGTCATCATCGACGGGGCGCTGTGGGTGTACATCTGTATGTTGGTCGGATTGTCGACAGCGTCTTCGCCTATCACTATGACTGCATCGTAATTCTCAGATTTTTTCAGGCTATCGATCGCTATGTGCTTGTCTACGGCGCGGAACACGAGTTCATCGTTGTTCTGCAACATCGGCGCGATGCCCTCGGTATAGTCCACCACTGCTATGCTCTTCGATTCAGTGCCGGCCAGGATCATGGCCAACGCCGGAGCCGCCATCAGCCCGAGCATCAGTATGGGCATCAGGATAGTGGTGATTATAAACGATTTGCGGCGCACCCTCTCAAGGTATTCGCGGCGAATGATGAGGTAAAGGTTTGATTTCATTGCTTTATGTATTCGGGTGGGACTGTTTCGTTAGCTTCCTCAACGGCTTTGATGAAGATGTCGTTCATCGACATGAGCAACGGCTGGAAGGCGTAGACATCGACCGCGCTGTTGGCCTGGGCTATGGCCGGACGCCGGGCTTCGGAGTCGACAAGCTGTATCTCGGCCACATGGCGGCCGAGCTTGTCGTCAGGGCGCGACTCTATCGAGGCGCATGAGCCTTGCAGGGCCGAGGCCAAAGCCGCATGCTCGCCGGTGTAGGTGAGCAGATATTTGTCTTTGCCGTATCGACCGCGTATCTCCTCTACATTTCCGGTGAGGATGTTTTTCGATTTGTTGATGAGCGTGATGTTGTCGCATATTTCCTCTACGCTGCCCATGTTGTGGGTGGAGAATATCACCGTGGCGCCTTCGTCGCGCAGGCGTAGTATCTCGTTTTTGAGCACCTGGGCGTTGATGGGGTCAAAGCCGGAGAAAGGCTCGTCGAAGATCAGCAACTTGGGCCTGTGGAGCACGGTGATCACAAACTGCACCTTCTGCGCCATGCCCTTTGAGAGCTCTTCCACCTTCTTGTCCCACCACGAAGATATCTCAAGGCGCTCAAACCACTCCTTGAGCTGTCTCTGCGCGTCGGCGGAACTCAGACCCTTCAGGCGGGCGAAGAATGTGGCCTGCTCCCCCACCTTCATCTTCTTGTAGAGGCCGCGCTCCTCGGGCAGGTAGCCGATGTGGCGCACGTCGTCCTGCACCAGCTTGTGCCCGTCGAAGGTGACGGTGCCGCTGTCGGGCGCGGTGATGTGGTTGATGATGCGTATCAGCGTGGTCTTTCCCGCGCCGTTTGGGCCGAGCAGACCGTAGACTTTGCCCTGAGGCACGGCTATCGACACATTGTCGAGGGCTCGGTGGCCGGTATAGTCTTTGACTATATCAGTGGCTTCAAGTAGATTCATGATTGATATGTGTTTGTGAGTGTTTGTTTCAGAGATGACCTGTAGAGGTCGACTATGTCGTCGATCGAGATGCCGAGAGCGTCCATGTCGGCGAAAAGCTCGCGCAGCTTTACGCGCTTGAATTCTTCGATGCGTCGCCGCCTTTCCCTTTCGGCCGCGCCCTCTTCGAGAAAGTAGCCCATGCCGCGCTTCGACGTTATGATGCCGCTCTTCTCGAGCTCTTCAAGCGCGCTCATCACGGTGCGGGTGTTTACCATCAGCTCTACCGAGAGCTCGCGCACCGAGGGTATGCGTTGCCCTTCGACCCATAGGCCCGAAAGGATGCGGACGCTGAACAGATCGACGATTTGCCGAAATATTGGCTTATCTGTCTTAAAATCCACAGCGTTTCAGTTTTCTATATAATAATGTTAGGAATGTGGCCATAAGGGAGCCTGACACGACAAGGCCCATAATGAAAACGACCTTGACCAAGCCGCTTACGTTCATCACCATAGCCGGATCTTCGACCGAATTCTCAAACTCGCTCAAATGAGTCATGGCATATGTGAAGCCCACGATGCCGCCTATGAATGATGACGCCACCATGGCAGCCACCACAGCCCCGAATATCGTGGCGGCACGGCTTGTCTTGCTGATGGCAAGCGCCCACAGCGAGACTGAGACCATTCCGAAAGCGGAGACAAACCCTGAAATATAGCTTATCAGCACGAAGTCACAGCCGAGATTGAGGTTGACTGCGCTTATATAGCTGGGCACATAGTCCGGAAACAGGAAGTGGAGCAAGTAGAAGGGGCCGTTGAGCATGAGATATGTGCCAATGCCGAAGTACAGCAGCAGAAACACCATCTTCTCCGAGGCCGTCACCGGCAGGATGTCGCTGATCTGCCGATAGTCGCGCCTCGTAAAGCTTATCGGAGCCAGATAATAGGCGATGCCGAGGATGAAAGAACTCACGGTGACCGGAAACATGACGTGCCCGATGCGCTGCCCGAGGGCCATGAGGCCGGCCACGGCCACCGACAATATCACATAGCCCACCACCTGCCATTTAATCATGGGGAAATACAGACTGAAGAGCATCCCCACCCTTTTCCACTGAAATTTATCGTTGTTGTCCATATACATTCTGTTTTTAATCATAATTCAGCCCCTGACATCATGGCCTGGTAGAGCAGGATGAAATCCACCTGCGATTCGATGCCGCCATCGTTAGGCACCATGCAGCGGAATCCCTGCATCGACGGCTCTGAATACACGGCGCCCTCCACCGGATGCTCCGATGTGACGAAGGCGTATTTGCGCCCCAGCTCATAGACATCGGCCACCAAAGGCACGGCACCGTTGTTGATGAACATCACTCCGTCAAAAAGCGCCTGCATCTCATGCACGGTGTGCGTGGCCACTATGATGATCTTGCCGTCATTGCAATTTGAAGCGAGCACCTTGTTGAGCGATTTTTTCGATTGTATGTCGAGGCCGTTGGCCGGCTCGTCGAGCAGGAGCACATCGGTGTTGAGAGCCAGGGCGTATGCTATGCAGGCCTTCTTCCTCCAGCCCAGCGACATGGCCTGGAGCCTGTCGTCGGCATCAAGCCCGAATTCGCGAAGATTGGCGTCAAGCTGCTCGCGCGAGAAGCCCGGATAATATGGCGCATGGCACCTGACCATATCATTTATGGTGGCAAGCGGGAAGCTCGGGTCATCCGACAGATAAAACACTTTTTCCAACCCCGAGGGATCGCGGCGGCATATATCGATGCCGTCTATGGTAACCTCGCCTGCGCTTGGTGTCAGGATGCCGCACATCAGTTTGAGCAGCGTGGTCTTGCCGGCTCCGTTGGGGCCAAGCAGCAGATGTATGCCCGGGCCTATCTCGGCTGTGGCTCCGCGCATTGAGTCATGCCCTTTGCGGTAGGCATACCAGACATTGTCGATTTTGATTTCTGCCATACGATTTGACGTTTTAGATTAGGTGTTGCAGTGTTGTACAACACTGCAAAGTTATGCATAATTTCGCAATCATCCAAATATTATTCGCCTTTTTTTTCGAATTCACCCCTCATTTCGCATTATTGCCGAGCGCCGATAAAACTTTATTAGCATCCGGCTTGTTTTATAATCAACAACAACAATTATTTATTTATGTCTGAATTATCAGTATTGTTTTCATCGGCCGGATGCGTGAGCTGCGCCCTCTACATAGGGTTGCGCCGCTTTTTGGGCATAAAGCCCCACAAAGCCGCTGTGTCAGCCGACCGATACGACGAGGCCTTCGCCGCCGGGCGCTGGATATTGCTCGGCCTGATAGCCATAAGCGCGGCGCTCCTTGTGGCGGAGTTCTGCTGATTATAGCAACCAATTTAAACAATCATTATGAACAGACGCTTGGTCAATTACTGGACATCCGACCGCATAATGCACCTCATCATCGGATTGGCCCTGACAGCAATGCTCATATTGCTGATACGGTATCTGAGCAAGGTGCTTCTGCCGTTTTTCACGGCATGCTTCGTGGCATATCTGCTGCAGCCGGTAGTCGACCTCAACCGCAGACTGCTGAGATGCAAGGGACGCACTCTTCCCTCGATTCTTACGCTCGTAGACATCACGGTAGTGGTGGGGCTCGTGGTCTATCTGTTTTTGCCTTCGGTGATCAGGGAAATCGGAGATCTCGGAAAAATTTTGCATGACGTCAGCTCAGGCAAAGCCTCGATGCCTCCCCTATATAAATTTATTGTAGACTTCATCAACCGATATCTCAACGCCGAAAATCTCACCGCGCTCCTATCGGGGGAGCACATGATGGAGATCATCAACGGCGGATCATCGCTGATCGAAGAGTCGCTCGACATACTGCTCACCGCGCTCTCATGGCTGCTGACTCTCGTGTATCTGCTCTTCATCCTCATCGACTATCCGCAGATCAGCCGAGGATTCAAGCTGATAGTGCCGCTAAAGTACAGGCCCCGCTTCCTTAGAGTATTCGCCGACGTATCCCAGAGCATGAACCACTATTTCCGTGGGCAGGGCATGGTGGCCCTCTGCGCCATGGTATTCTACTGCATCGGATTCTCGATAGTGGGCCTGCCGCTGGCCATCCCCATGGGCATCCTCGTAGGCATCCTCTATATGATACCGTATTTCCAATACGTCACCGTAGTGCCTGTGGCAGCCATCTGCCTCGTATATTCGCTCGGAGGCCAAGCCGAGTTTCTGCCTATGCTCGGCAAATGCGGACTCGTCTATGTGGTGAGCCAATGCATCTGCGACTACGTGATCACGCCTCACATCATGGGCAAGGAGATGGGCCTGAACGCAGCCATCATCCTGTTGTCACTATCCGTTTGGGGCACCCTCCTCGGCATAATAGGCATGATCATAGCCCTCCCCGTGACCTCGCTGATTATCAACTACTACTCACGCTACATCAGCCAGCCCAACGCCGCCCCCGACCAAGCGCCCGAATAAAAAAAGCGGCATTCCGCCATTTTAGCTCGCCGAACAATGACGGGTTGAAATTGTTGATGATATATAAGCATTATCTTCAACTATTTCAACACACTTATGAGCGACATCGCGATCATATTGATTCTAATCATCATCAATGGCGTATTTTCCATGACCGAGATTGCCCTCGTTTCGGCTCGCAAATCAAGGCTGTCTCTATTGGCCGAAGCCGGAAACCACAGGGCGAAAATTGCCCTCGGACTCATGTCTGACCCCGACAAATTCCTGTCGACCATACAAATCGGCATCACACTCATAGGCATTCTCACGGGCCTATTCACCGGAGCGGCATTCGCACGCCAGTTCGGCGACATTCTCATCGGCTGGGGGCTTGGCCAAAAGGCCGCCTACAGCCTGGCGCAGGTGATCATCGTGGCCGTTGTCACCTATCTTTCAATAGTCATCGGCGAGCTCGTGCCCAAGCGCCTCGGCCTGGCCATGTCTGACAAGGTAGCCGTGGCGCTCGCCCCGGCCATGAAACTGCTCTCAATCGTGGCCCTTCCTTTCGTGTGGCTCCTGAGCGTGTCGACCGAGGCCATCGCCCGCCTCATTGGCCTCAAGCATAATAGCGCGAGGGTGACCGAAGACGAGATCAAGTCGCTGATACAGGAGGGCACCGAAGCGGGCGAAGTAAAAGAGGTGGAGCAGGACATCATGGAGCGAGCCTTGGTGCTGGGCGACCAGACAGTCAACCGCATCATGACCAACCGCCCCGACCTGGTCTCACTCAACTGCCGCATGACAAATGATGAAATACGGCGTGCCGTATACGCTGACCTCCACCGCGCATATCCCTATTATTGCGAGGACATCAAAGAGGTGAAGGGTCTGCTAATGCTCAAAGACATACTCCCGGCCCTGGAGACCAACGATCCCGACTGGGAAAGCCTGCTCACGAAGCCGACATTCTTCCCCGAAAGCATGACCGCATATGATGCCCTGGCCGTGCTGCGCAATGAGGAGGTATGCTGCGGACTCGTCTGCGACGAGTTCGGCGAGGTGCAGGGCATCGTCACCCTGCGCGACGTGCTCGAAGGCCTCGTAGGCATGATCAGCAATCCGATCGACACTCCGCGCATGGCGCCTGTAGACGATGCCGGCAATGAATACATTGTCGACGGCTTATACAAATGGTATGATTTCCTCGCGGCCATCGACAGGGAAAGCCTCTACCAGCCAGCCTCATACTCAACTGTAGCCGGATGGTTTCTCGACACGCAGCGCCACATACCCCACGAAGGCGAAGAAGCCGAGTGGAAATCGATCCGATTCAAGATCATCAACATGGACGGCGCCCGCATCGACAAACTCCTCGTCAGCATCCCGGCCCCTACTGCCGACGGCAACGGCGATTAAACCGGTCATTGCGCGCGGAACCACAAGTTTTTTTTGTGAGGATTTGTGAATATGGGGATTTATGACTAATTTTGCAGCCGATATGTACTTTTCTAAATAAAATGGAAGTAGTAAGAACAGTCAGCTCCCTGCGCGCCGCGCTCGACGAAGCCCGCGCTCAAGGAAAATCAATAGGCTTGGTGCCCACGATGGGCGCCCTGCACGCAGGCCACATCTCACTGATAGAGAAGGCCCGCCGCGACAACGACATAGTGGTTGTCAGCGTGTTTGTGAATCCCACACAGTTCAACAATCCCGAGGACCTGCGCACTTATCCGCGCACCGAGGAGGCTGACTGCGAGAAGATGCGCGCCGCGTGCGTCGACTTCGCCCTTGTGCCCGCCGTAGAGGAGATGTACCCCGAGGAGGACACGCGAGTGTTCGACCTGGGGCCGGTGGCCGAAGTGATGGAAGGAGCCATGCGCCCCGGCCATTTCAACGGCGTGGCGCAGATCGTGAGCAAGCTTTTCAGCATAGTGATGCCCGACAAGGCATACTTCGGCGAAAAAGACTTCCAGCAAATAGCTGTGATACGCCGCATGGTCGAGCTCGAAGGCTTTGACCTCGAGATAGTGCCCTGCCCCATCAAGCGCGAGGACGACGGCCTGGCCATGAGCAGCCGCAACGTGCGCCTCACTCCAGAGCAGAGAGCCATTGCCCCCAATATACACAAGACTCTCGCCTCATCGGTCGACTGGGCCAAGAACCACACTGTGGCCGAGACCGAGAAATACGTGGTCGATGAGATCAACTCATTCCCCGGCATGGAGGTAGAGTATTACCAGATTGTCGACGGCAAGACGATGCAGCCCATCGAGGCTTGGGAGCAGACAGCCGAACCTGTAGGATGCGTCACCGTATATTGCGGTGATGTGCGCCTGATTGACAACATAAAATACTGACGCGAAATGATGAACGTAGAAGTTCTTAAATCTAAAATCCACCGCGTCACGGTCACCGAGGCGCGTCTTGACTATATAGGAAGCATCACCATCGACGAAGACCTGATGGACGCGGCCGGCATCATACGCGGCGAGCGTGTATACATCGTCAACAACAACAACGGTGCGCGCCTCGACACATACGCCATACCCGGCGAGCGAGGATCAGGAGTGATATGCCTCAACGGAGCAGCCGCGCGCCTGGTGCAGCCCGGCGACATCGTGATCATCATGGCCTACGGCTCCATGCCCATCGACGAAGCCCGCGACTTCAAGCCCATGGTGATATTCCCCGACACCGAGACAAATAAACTTTAACACCAATAACATACGTAATTACTAATTACAAATTACTAATTACTAACTGAACAGGAATGTTTGAAAATCTTACCGAACGCCTTGAACGCAGCTTCAAAATACTGAAAGGCCAGGGCAAAATCACCGAAATAAACGTTGCCGAGACCCTTAAGGATGTGCGCCGCGCGCTCATCGAGTCGGACGTGAACTATAAAGTAGCCAAAAACTTTGTCGACACCGTAAAGCAGAAGGCTCTCGGCCAGAATGTGCTCACCGCCCTCAAGCCCAGCGAGCTGATGGTGAAAATCGTTTACGACGAGCTCACTGCACTGATGGGCAGCCAGGCGGAGCCCCTCAATCTCAAGGGCAAACCGGCGGTGATACTGATGTCGGGCCTGCAGGGTTCGGGTAAGACCACTTTCACCGGAAAGCTCGCCAAGAAGCTGAAGAGCGAAAAGGGCATGCGACCTCTGCTCGTGGCAGGCGACGTATACCGCCCCGCTGCCATCGACCAGCTGCAGACTCTCGCGAAATCAATCGACGTGCCGGTATACACCGAGGAGGGCAACAAAAATCCGGTGGAGATCGCCAAAAACGCCATCAAATACGCCAAGGAGAATCACAATGACCTTGTGATCGTCGACACCGCCGGCCGCCTGGCTGTCGACGAGAAGATGATGGACGAAATCGAAGCCATCAAAAACACCGTAAACCCTGACGAGATCCTCTTCGTGGTCGACGCGATGACCGGCCAGGACGCCGTGAACACCGCCAAGGCATTCAATGACCGCCTCGACTTCGACGGCGTGGTACTCACCAAGCTCGACGGCGACACACGCGGCGGCGCAGCCATCTCGATACGCACCGTGGTGAGCAAGCCCATCAAGTTTGTGGGCACGGGCGAGACGCTTGACGGCATCGACCTCTTCCACCCCGACCGTATGGCAGAGCGCATCCTCGGCATGGGCGACGTAAAGACCCTCGCCGAGCTCGCCATGAAGGAATACGACGAAAAGAAGGCAAAGGAGCTCGCCGACAAACTGCGCAAGAATCAATTCAACTTCAACGACTTCCTCAAGCAGATAGAGCAGATCAAGAAGCTTGGCAACATCAAGGATCTCGCATCCATGATTCCCGGCGTGGGCAAAGCCATCAAAGACATTGACATAGACAACAACGCTTTCAAGGGCATCGAGGCCATCATACACTCCATGACCCCCTACGAGCGTGAAAATCCAGATGTGATCAAGGGCACACGCGTGCAGCGCATCGCAGCCGGCTCGGGCACCACAGTGCAGGAGGTCAACCGCCTGATCAAGCAATTCAGCGAGACACGCAAGATGATGCAGATGGTGTCATCAAACAAAAACCCGATGAACCTGATGAAGCAGATGAAGCAGGCTCGCGGACGCCGCCGCTGATTGACGCCGACCCTAAATCGTTTCTGATCCCCTACCAAATATAACTATGAAAATTATGCAACTTATCGACGGAAAAAAGACTTCGGCCGACATTAAGGCCGAAATAGCTGCCGAAGTGGCCGAAATGGTCGCTGCCGGAAAGCGCCGCCCCCACCTGGCCGCAATCCTCGTGGGCCATGACGGAGGCAGCGAGACATACGTGGCCAACAAAGTGAAGAGCTGCGCCGAATGCGGATTTGAAAGCTCGCTGATACGCTTTGAAGACGACATCACCGAGGCTGAGCTCCTCGACAAGGTGCGTGAGCTAAACGAAGACGACTCGGTCGACGGATTCATCGTGCAGCTGCCCCTGCCCAAGCATATTTCAGAGCAAAAGGTGATCGAAGCGATTGACTACCGCAAGGACGTAGACGGATTCCATCCCATCAACGCAGGACGCATGGCAATAGGCCTCCCCTGCTTCGTGTCAGCCACTCCGGCAGGCATCCTCGAGCTGCTCGCCCGATACGGCATCGACACCAAGGGCAAGCACTGCGTGGTGCTCGGACGCAGCAACATCGTCGGACGCCCCGTGGCCGAACTGATGATGCAGAAGCGCACACCGGGCAACTGCACCGTCACCATAGTGCACAGCGCTACGCCCAACATTGCCGAAATCACACGCAACGCCGACATCATCATCGCAGCCATCGGAAAGCCTGCTTTCCTGAAAGCCGATATGGTGAAGGAAGGTGCTGTGGTGATCGACGTGGGCACCACCCGCGTGCCCGACGCTTCACGCAAAAGCGGTTTCCGCCTCAGCGGCGATGTCGACTTCAACGAAGTGGCTCCTAAATGCAGCTTCATCACCCCCGTGCCCGGAGGCGTGGGACCGATGACCATCTGCTCGCTGATGAAGAACACCCTCATCGCCGCCAAGCACACTGTATATTAATATTCTGTTAAAGCGGGCGCGGTTAATCGTGCCCCAACAATCGGATTTCAACAAATGCTCGCACAGGTATTCATAGCCTCAATCGCGGCAATCCTACCTTATCATGTGGCCCCCAAGGAGGCCACATTGATTTTTGCCGGCGACGCCATGATGCACGAAGGGCAGATCTCGGCTGCCCGCAAAGCCGACGGCACATACGATTACAGCGAATACTTTCAGTGCGTGGATTCGATAGTGGGAGCCGCCGACTTCGCCGTAGTCAATCTGGAGACACCGCTCGGCGGAAAGCCTTATTCGGGCTATCCCTGCTTCTGCGCTCCTGATTCATACGCCGACGCCCTGAAGGAGGCCGGATTCGACATGTTCCTTTTGGCAAACAACCACATGCTCGACCGTGGCGACCGAGGCCTCAGACGCACCGTAGACGTGCTTGAGTCCAAAGGCGTGAAGCACATAGGCGCCTACCGCGATGAGGAGCAGAGAGATTCGATCTTGCCGGTGATTCAGGATGTGAATGGCTTCAAAATCGGATTCCTCAACTACACATACGGCACCAACGGCATCACCGCACGCCACGGCGCAGTGGTAGACTACATAGACAAGAACCGCATCAAGGCCGACATCAGACGATCGCGCGAGGCCGGTGCCGAGCTGATGTGCGTGGCCATGCACTGGGGCGTGGAATATAAGCTGCTTCCCAATGCCGAGCAGAAACGGCTCGCCGATTTCCTGATAGGCGAAGGGGTGGATATGGTGATCGGAGGGCACCCCCACGTGATACAGCCCATGGAACTCCGCTCCGACTCGCTGGGCCGACGTCAGCTTGTGGTCTATTCGCTTGGCAATTATATCTCAAACATGAAGACAACAAGCACCCGCGGAGGCGCCATGCTGCAAGTGGGGCTTAAGCGCGACCCTGAAGGCAAAGCCATGGTCGACAATGCCTGCTACCACCTTGTCTTCACACAGCCGGCCGAACCCGGTGTCTCCAACTATCGCCTCGTGCATCCCGACAGCTGCTCACACGCGCGATGGAAGCAAGCCGGAAAGGCCTTCGCCGATGAAGCGAGACGCATATTCGGCGAGCACAACATCGACGTGCCCGAAGCACAGAGATAAAGATCAGCCTCGAGTCACTATCATCATTTTCTGCGGCTGCGATGACTGCTGCATCTTGCCCGTCACGGCGAAAAGCCGCAGATTGCCCCCGTCCTTCACTCCGAGTTTCTTACGCAGCGCATCGGCGGGTACGTCAAAATTGCGCGTGGTCACCTGTATCTGCGGATACGCTGACTTCAGGCGCTTTATGTACTTCGATTCATACGGAATCACCGCCTCAATCCTATATGCCTCGCCGGGAAAACCCTCAGCAATGGTGTCAGAAAAATAAAGCTGGGTGTTGGGATGTATCTTGCCCACACCGTATCTTTGCGACAGAAGACCAAATGGAGCCGCTTTCATCACCGCCGGATACGGCTCAAACAGATAGCCGCCCACTTCTGGAATAGCCGATGAGGATTCTGCCGAAGCCTCAAGCGAGCGAGTGAAGGAAATCTCTGATGCAGGCTTCCCTTCGGCAAGCGTGACTGCGTCGATTGGCACATCGTCGATCGGCATTGGCTCTGCCCTGAGGTCAACTACCGCCATGAGTTCCTTGCACTCTGTGGTATTTCCGAGAGCTATCATGCGGCACACCCCCGGAAGATCGCGCATCATGTTGGTGATATCGAGCATGGGCGAAGCCTTCACTATCAGCCTCTTAGCCTTCCGCCTCAACAAAGGTAGCATCTCTATCAGATCCGGTTCACAATCAGCCAAGGCAAACACTCGGCTGCCGTCGGCGCCCCTGCGTGCCGGATCTATAAACACAGTGTCAAAAGCGTTGTCTTCGCAGTCTTCAAGGTATTGCCTGCAATCGGCATTGACAACATCGACCATTGATCCGAAATTAGCCTCAAGGCAGTCGGCCTTCAGCGCATCGCGCTCCACAGCAACCACCGAAGCCGCCCTCGCGGCAATGTGAGAGGCGTCGATGCCGAGGCCTGCCGTCAGATCAGCCACCCTCTCGCCCTCCCCGATGAGCGAAGCGTGATATGCGGCCAGCAGATCGCTTGTGGCCTGCTCTCCGGCAAGCACTGACGGAAACACAAATTCATGATTGGCGGCCAATGTCTCTCGCAGTTTCTTGCCAAACTTTTTGCGGCATTCAATCTGCGTGATCGCGAACGCATAATCCATGCCGCCGCAGCCATGATACTTAAGCCTCAGCCCCGCCGCGTCAGCCCCGGCGTTATCAAAAACAAATTTCCAGAAAGATTGATCAGTTCCAATCATAATTTTATGAGATTTATAAGACTTATAAGATTTTATATCTATATAACAATTTAGACAGCATCAAAAGCCACGTTGCCTACGACGTGCGTTTGACATTGACTCCCTTATGCCTCCATTATGCAAAAAATCACTCTCCAACTTCTTCAAAACTTTTGCCAACATTGCATCAATCTGACTAATTTGCGTCAACATTATATTCGCCACTGTCTCCAAACTCCTTATCCGACATTTCTCGACAAATTCAAATGAATTATCATGCGCTCTGCAATAATTTCTCGCCTTAATCGTCCGGTTATCATTAACACCCCAAATAACCATATCATGCTGCCTCAAAAAATCGCCATAATCCTCTTTCAATTCCCTTACTGATCCGCGTGCGACTCCTATCAACTTTATGCACATCTCCATCGAAACTGTCTGGTCGCTGATTCCCTCTACAATATTCTGCTTACATGACCGCGCTGCCTGCCTCATCTGATCTATGGTGCGATTGGGCGGTGTAAACGCACGCGCAACGAACATCTCTGTGACATCACATATTATCACAGATTTTCGATACACGTTCCAATTGGTGTAATCACCCGAAATATTTAAAAATCCATTCATCACTATTTATTTGTGGCATTCAGAAAAAAGGCCCATAGCCGGGGCTATGGGCCTTTTTATGGGGGCGGGCTGGATTATTCGCCCTTGATGGCTGCTACGCCGGGGAGCACTTTGCCCTCGATGGCTTCGAGAAGCGCGCCGCCGCCGGTAGACACGTATGATACCTGGTCAGCAAGGCCGAACTTGTTGACGCAAGCAACTGAATCGCCGCCGCCTACGAGCGAGAAGGCTCCGTTGTTGGTAGCCTCTACGATGGCCTCGGCGATGGCACGGCTGCCCTTGGCGAAGTTGTCAAATTCGAATACGCCTGCGGGGCCGTTCCAGAGGATGGTCTTGGCGGGCTTGATCACCTCGGCGAAGCGCTTGCAGGTCTCGGGGCCTGCGTCAAGGCCTTCCCAGCCTTCGGGGATGTCCATGACGTTGCAGATCTGTGTATTGCAGTCATTGCTGAATGCGTCGCCTGCCACGCAGTCGGTACCGAGCACGAGGTTCACGCCCTTTTCCTTTGCCTTTGCCATGATCTCAAGAGCGAGGTCGAGCTTGTCGTCTTCGCAGAGCGAGAGGCCGATGTGACCGCCCTGTGCCTTGGCGAAAGTGTATGTCATGCCGCCGCAGAGGATCAGGTTGTCTACCTTGTCCATAAGATTCTCGATGATGCCGATCTTGGTTGACACTTTTGATCCGCCCATGATAGCGGTGAAGGGGCGCTTGATGTCGCTGAGGATGTTGTCCACAGCCTTCACTTCCTTCTCCATCAGATATCCGAGCATCTTATTGTCGGCGTCGAAGTTGTCAGCGATGACGGCAGTCGAAGCGTGCTTGCGGTGAGCTGTGCCGAAAGCGTCGTTTACGTATACGTCGGCATAGCTTGCGAGAGTCTTGGCAAATTCCTTCTGGCTCTTCTTCATAGCCTTCTTAGCCTCGTCGTAAGCGGGATCTTCCTTGTCGATTCCCACGGGCTTACCTTCCTCTTCGGGATAGAAGCGGAGGTTTTCGAGCAGAAGCACTTCGCCGGGCTTGAGGTTGGCGGCAGCCTCGGCTGCGTTGGCGCAGTCAGGAGCGAACTTCACGTCACGACCGAGAGCTTTGGCCACAGCGTCCTTGATCTGGCCGAGAGAATACTTGGCGTTTACCTTGCCCTTGGGCTTGCCCATGTGGCTCATGATGATGAGGCTGCCTCCGTCGTTGAGTATCTTCTCGAGTGTGGGGAGAGCGCCGCGGATGCGGGTGTCGTCAGTGATGTTGCCGTTTTCGTCAAGAGGCACATTGAAGTCAACGCGGACGATGGCCTTCTTGCCGGCGAAATTGTACTTGTCGATTGTCATTTTATGTTATTGTTTTGGGTTTGAAAAATTTCCTACCGCAAAAATAGCGATTTTCGTTAAATTAGAGCATTAAATTTAGTAAAAAAATGTGCATCCGCTGATAGTCTGCCCTTCATTCAATACGGTGACTGCCGCTACGGCCACGTATCTCGCGCCTGTGCCGCGCATAGCCGTAAC
>CANNVE010000005.1 GCA_947525975.1 uncultured Muribaculaceae bacterium
TATGACCGGCCTTGGGTGGGGAAATTGAGGTCGTCGAGCGTGCTGCTGGTGTAGTTGGCGAAAGCCTGCCACAGATGGTGCTTGCTGTGATCGCGTCCGTATTGCGGATCGTCGGTGGCCAGAGGGCGGAAAAAACCGTCGTTGAGAGAGCCGAATCCCACTCCGGCGTCAATCGAGCCGAGCGAACCTGCGGCGCAAGCCCATTTCAGCCTTCCGTAGAGCTCATGGCTCACAAGGTATGACGGCTGGCGGCGCTCATAGAATAGATAGTCCTTGTCGTAGTAGCGCTGGCGGAACACCACAGCCTGCAGCTCGATGGCCGACGGCAACGCTGTCTTCAGATAGAGCCGGCTGGTGAGCATGGCGCCCAGATAGCTCTGGCCGAGCCACGCGCCTGCGTTGGCCGAGAGCGAGCGGAACGACAGGGTGGAGTATCCGCCCGAGACATAGACGTAGCTTGACGACGATGACGATATGTAGCCGCCGATGCCCACGCTGTAGCGGTCTTTGACCGATGCCTTGAGGCGGAGGTCGAAGAGCCCGGTGGAGTCGTTGTAATACGATCTCGGCGCCAGATCGCGGAATTTGCCCGACGATATGGCCCGGTAATAGTCGCGGCGGGCCAGGTCGATGGTCAGGGTGTCGGCCCTCTCCTCATGCTTGTCGAAAAGATATTTTATGTATGCGTTCTGGGCGGGGGTAGCACCGTATACGTCGACGTTTCCGAAGTTGACGTATGGCGTCTGTGACTTGAACACCCGGCGCCTCAGGCTGCGGGCCTCGGCCGGCACCCTCGATTTTACGCGGCTCTTGATAGAGTCCATCATCTCCAGGCCGCGCGCATATCCGATGTCGTAGATCTGCTTGGCTTTTGGGAAGTCGAGCAGGCCAAACTGATTGAGGTCGAAGCGTATCTTGATGCCGTCGGCGGGGTCGAGGTTGTAGTCGTTGTTTTGAATCACGAGATTCTCGAGCTGGTCCATATACGACGTCTGCGGGCCTTTCTCTATTGTGGAGACGTCGATGCCGAGGATGAAGTCGGGCGCGAAGTCGGCCTTCATCACATCCACCGGGAAATTGTCGTAGATGCCACCGTCATAGAGCAGCATGGAGTCGATCTCTGTAGGCTGGAACACGATAGGGAAGCTCATCGAAGAGCGTATCGACTGCCCCAGATCGCCCTTTGAGAGCACCACCTTGTGCTTGGCGGCAGCATCGGAGGCCACGCAGCGGAACGGCACGAACAGCCTGTCGAAGTCTCCCCCGCATTGCGCCGTGTGGCCTGAAAAGAGCTCCATGAAGGCGAAGCTCATGGGCATGGGATTGATGATAGATGCCGGCACCGCCGACTTTGCCTGCCGGGCCGAGTCCTTGCGGGTGGTCAGGTTTATGTTGAACATCACCGGCGAGGCCTGCTCCGTGGCGAAGTAGTAGGAATACTGCGGGTCGATCTGCCCTGTAGACCAATAGGCAAACTCCTTAGAGAGCAGCAGGTCCATCATCTCGTCGGGAGTGTATCCCGAAGCGTAGAGGCCGCCCACTATGGCGCCGATCGATGTGCCTGCGATGAAGTCGATGGGGATGTCGTTCTCTTCGAGAGCCTTGATCACGCCTATGTGGGCTATGCCCTTGGCGCCCCCGCCGCCGAGCACCAGCCCCACCGACTGCCGGCCTTCTATGGCTTGAATGCTGTCGGCTGCCGCATTGTTTTGCCCCATGACGGAGGCTGCGGCGCATATGGCCGCAAGAGAAGATAGGATGCGTCTTTTCATATAGTAGGCTCTCATTGAAATAAATAGTTGACAATATAACGGCGCGGCAGGCGCAAAAGTTGTGACTATGCCGCAAAGATAATTATTTTATCGGAAAAAATTCGTAACTTTGCGGCGCAAACGGCCTATGCGTTTGTCTGGAATCCATATTCACCACGTTTAAAAGTTACTGAGATAATCATATTTAATTGTTTCCGATCATGAACCGTCACTTATCTCCCGCCGAAATACGCCTGCTTGAAAATCAGGGCTGCTCAGCCGCAGACTGGTCAACCGTAGTAATTGCCGATGGCACCGACCTGCGCTATGTGCGCAATTCCAGGTTTTCAGGAAAAGTAACTCTCGGTCTATTTGAAAAATCATTCACCATGCCCGGTGGTGTGGAGAAGCACAGCGGCATCAACATGGCCACGCTGCACAATGTGGAGGTCGGTGACAACTGCTGCATCGAGAACATCAAGAATTACATAGCCAACTACCGCATCGGCGCTGACACATTCATAGAGAATGTCGACATCATCCTTGTCGACAAGCCCTCGACATTCGGCAATGGCGTGGAGGTGTCGGTGCTCATCGAGACAGGCGGACGCGAAGTGGTGATACACGACCGCCTTTCGGCCCACGAGGCATACATCGAAGCCATGTACAGGCACCGGCCCAAGGTGGTGAAGCGCCTGCAGGACATGGCCCGCGCCTACGCCGAGAGCCGCAAGTCGGAGAGGGGTGAGATAGGCGACCACGTCACTATAGCCGATGCCGGATACATAAAGAATGTCAACATAGGCCCCTACTGCAAGATCGAGGGGGCAGGCCGCCTGAAAAATGGCACGATAGTCAGCAAGGAGCAGGCACCCGTGCACATCGGATACGGCGTGGTGCTCGACGACTTCATCGTGCAGAGCGGATCAAGCATCGAGGACGGCACCATGCTCACTCGCTGCTTCGTGGGGCAGAGCTGCATTATGGGGCACACATATTCAGCTTCCGATTCGCTCTTCTTCAGCAATTGCCAGGGCGAGAACGGCGAGGCGTGCGCCATCTTCGCCGGGCCGTTTACCGTGACCCACCATAAGAGCACGCTGCTGATAGCCGGCATGTTCTCGTTCATGAACGCCGGTTCAGGGTCGAATCAGAGCAACCACATGTACAAGCTCGGCCCCATCCATCAGGGCCACATGGAGAGAGGCGCGAAGACGTCGAGCGACTCCTACATCCTTTGGCCCGCGCGCGTAGGCGCTTTCTCGCTGGTGATGGGACGCTTCGTGGGCAATATCGACACGAGCGACCTTCCATTCTCATACCTCATCGAAAATAAGGGCGAGGCCATGCTGGTGCCGGGCGTAAACCTGAAGTCGGTGGGCACGATACGCGACGCGCAGAAATGGCCGAAACGCGACGGGCGCAAAGACCCTGACAAACTTGATCAGATCAATTATAATCTGCTCTCCCCCTTCACCATGCAGAAGGCCCTGCGCGGGCAGAAACTGCTGCGCCAGCTGCGTGACACCAGCGGCCCGGCGTCGGCGGCATATTCCTACCACAGCACGAAAATCACCAACAGCGCCCTGCAGAAAGGCATACGCCTCTATGATCTCGCCATCACCAAATTTCTCGGCAACAGCCTTATACAGCGCATCAAGGATGCGGCATGGGCAAATGACACGGAGCTGAGGAAGGCGCTTGTGCCTGATTTCCCGAGCGGCCACGGCGAATGGGTTGACCTCGCGGGCCTTATCGCCCCCAAGCTTGAGGTTGACGCCCTGATAGCCGATGTGCTCAGCCATAAGATAGATAGCGTTGACGCCCTCAACCAACGCCTCGCCAAGCTACATGGCGATTACTACGACATGGAGTGGACGTGGGCCTACCGCGTGTTCCACGAATATTTCGGCCTCGATCCGGAGGACGTAACATCCAAAGATCTCATACACATCGTAGAGAAATGGATCGAAGCAGTGACCACCATAGACAATGCCGTGTACGCCGATGCCAAAAAAGAATTCTCGCTCTCGGCCAAGACCGGCTTCGGAGCCGACGGCTCAATCTTCGACGCCGAGAAGGATTTCGAGCAGGTGAGGGGCATATTCGAGTCTAACTCATTTGTGAAGTCGGTGTGTGAGCACATCGAGAAGAAGACAGCCCTTGGCCAAGGCGTGATAGAGCGTCTCAAAAGCATCTGACCGAGGAGCACAGTAGAAACAGGAGGCTTCGAGTAAGTGGAGGTGCGTTTCTCCGAAACGCACGGGCGAGCAATTGACAGACAATCATCCATCAAATTGCATTAAGGCTCCTGTTTCTACTGTGCCCCTGCCTCTATGCTTAGCAATCTGCGGCGAGACAATAGACAACAACGGATTACACGGATTTATTTATGTGATTTTCATGGCATAAGATGCCATAAGCCGGAGGGCGGGGCATCCGGAAGGAAGCCGAACGTGACTCCTTCGGCTTTCTCCGAATGCCTCCACCACTATGCCAATAACCCTGCATGACTTCGCTTCGCTGCGTCATACAGGGTTACGATAATTCAGCATCCTGCCGGATGCCACATGCCTCCGCGTGATCCCTTTCGTGAAATGAAAATCAGTGTAATCCGTGAAATCCGTGGTGGATGCCCTCACTGCCACCAATTCTAATGTTTCTCGGTCGGGCCGTGGCTTACAGGAATTTGATGCTGCTGAAGAGTTTGTACCACGTTGGGTCGTCATCCATCAGAGAGTAGGTGGATATGACATAGAACTTGTCAGACCGGCCATCGGCTACGACTGCGAAATCCCAGTATACAGGCACATCGTCCAATCTGATCTTGAGTTTCTTGGCCCAGACGGTGTTGCCGTCTTTGGTATATTCTTCATCGACAAGGACTGTGGTGTTGCGTGAAGTGGCATCCTCCGGCATCCAGCCTTCGAATATATCTTCGGCCATGTATTTATCCATGTCGCTTTCGTGCTCGCTGACGATGTTGCCGTATGTGCCTTCATCTACATTTTCCAACGAAAACACTGTTAGGCCGTCATCGTTGATTTCCTTTTCGCACGTCACGCCGTCAGGCAGTGTGATGAGAATGCGTCCGTCGGTGGCCTGATTGTCATCCATCGTTTCAAGGGTTGCCGCCAGCATTTCAAAATCGCTTAAGGCGTTGGCTTGCTGTTGGCGTTCGATGATCTGCGAGTATGTGACTATGGCCATGAGCGGAAGCAGTATCGAAGCGCCAAGCAGGAGGTCGCGCAGTTTGAATTGTCGCGTATGCTCCGGGATGCGCTCTTTGACCTGATTTGACGCAAAGGTGAATACGAACCATACTCCGCACCAGATGATTGACTTTAAGGCGGCAGTCACTTCTTTTGACGACAAGCCTTCGCTATTGATCAGCAATGCGCCTAAGTTCAACACAAAGCATGAGATGATGAAAATGCGCGCCAGATACACAGCGTCGGATTGGCGCTTGTAGAAAGACACGATCGTGAATGCGGCGGTGGCTAAATATGCGAGGTCAGCTATCATAGCGCCGGCAGTGATGAATGCCGGGTTGTCGAAGTCATAGTCTATGAAATCCATCACCAGCGTGGCTACGGAGCCTATGCCAACGAAAAAGATCAGGAAAAATTTGAGCCAGCCATGTACCGGCTCGCATTCGTTCATCGAATCAGCTCCATATTGGGGGTAGGCGTGGGCGTATTGAGTGGCGTTGTCTGGTTGGTAGCCGTAGTTCGTGCCAATGCGTGTGGCGTTGTCGGGCTGGTAGCCGTAGTTCGGGCCAATACGTGTGGCGTTGTCGGGCTGGTAAGAGTTGTTTGGAACGCGATAGTCGTCTGCCATGATGGTGAGATTTTAGGTTTTTGAGGTCGGATTATTGTTGTTTCGGTGTGAGAAATGGTTGGTCTACGCAAATTTAGCGCTAAATTTTCCAAAAGTCAATATGCAGAGCAAGATTATCGCTCCGATACGTGATTTTGCAAGTGCGTTATCCGCATTGTTTATTGTCTGATTTGGTTAAAAAGTTGGCGTGATTGGATGTTTTTTTGTTTTTGTGGCCATTTAGCCGAGTATTTTTGTTACTTTTGCAGGAAATTTCAGATTTATGCAGAGGCTGAAAGGCATATTCATGGTTGTGACGGTGATGCTTGTGGCATTGGCGTTGCCATCGGCGTGCATGGCGCAGGCCGACGATGACGCATTCACGGTGGTCATAGATCCGGGCCATGGTGGAAAAGACACCGGCTGCATAGGCCGCAAGGCCAAGGAAAAAGACATCACCCTGGCTGTGGCCAAGCGTCTTGGCGATAAGATAACCAAGAAATACGGCGACAAAGTGCGCGTGGTCTACACTCGCAAGACCGACAAATACCTGACTCTGCAGCAAAGGGCCGACGTGGCCAACGGCGAGCAGGGCGATCTTTTCATTTCGATACACGTCAATTCGGTCGACAAGAAGAATCGCAAAAGGGCATCGCTGAGCGGCACTTCGGTATACACCTGCGGCCTTCACAAGACAAAGAATAACCTTGAAGTGGCCATGATGGAGAATTCGGTCATTGAGCTCGAGCCTGATTATGAACAGGTGTATCAGGAATTCGACCCCCAAAGCGACGAATCATACATTATATTCGAGATGTCGCAGGACCTGCACATAAAGCAGAGCCTGCAATTCGCCTCGTTGGCGCAGAAACGGCTTGTGAAGACAGCCGGGCGAGTCGACAAGGAGGTGCGCCAGGCCGGATTCTGGGTGCTTTGGGCCACATCGATGCCGTCGGTGCTCGTGGAGCTCGATTTCATCTGCAACCCTACGCAGGAGAAGTTTCTTGCCTCCACAAGCGGGCAGGATAAGTGCGCGCAGGCTCTCTTCGAGGCTTTCCGCGATTACTACGGCAAATGACGTTGGTCAAAGAAATAATAAAGATAAAGATACAGATATGAAGAAGATATTCGGAAAAGAAGTGAGGATAGGAATATGCGTGATCCTGGCCCTCGCCATTTTGTTTTTTGGCATCAACTTCCTGAAAGGCGTAAACCTTTTCAAGGCCTCTAACTATTATTATGCCTCATACACCAATGTCGAGGGTCTTGCCGTTTCGGCCCCTGTGACTCTAAACGGATTCAAGGTAGGGCAGGTGAGGTCAATCGAATATGAATATGACAATCCCGGTCATGTGCTTGTGGAGATGAGCCTCGACAAGCAGGTGAAAGTGCCCCGCGGCTCCAAGGCCGTGCTCGGCAGCGATCTTCTTGGCACAGCATCGATCAAGCTGGCTCTTGCTCCCGCTGCCGACATGCACTCGGTGGGCGATAAACTCATCGGCGTGAATCAGTCGGGCATGATGGATGCCATCGGGCAGACAGTGGTGCCCGCCGTGGAGCAGATATTGCCGCGAATAGACACATTGCTGATGAATCTCAACGCTCTTGTAGGCGACACTGCCCTGCGCAACTCTGTGGGCCGTCTCGACCGCATCACGGCAGACCTGAGCATCACCACACGCAATCTGGCCGCCGCCACATCGCAGCTTGGTCCCATCGCGTCGAATGTCAACGGCATCACCGGAAACGTAAACACCATGACCGAAGACCTCGCCGTGCTCACCGGCCAGGTCAGGGATCTCCCGGTAGACAGTCTGTTTGCCGACCTTCAGGCTACTGCCGACAACCTCAGGGCGCTGTCAGAGCAGATCAACAATCCGGAATCGAGTCTCGGCAAGCTCATGCACGATCCGGCCCTTTACAACAACATCAATGCCACGGTGCAGAGCCTCGATTCGATATTTGTCGACCTCAAGAAAAATCCCAAACGCTACGTCAGCATCAAGCTGTTCTGACTCCGATAGCGCAAAACAAAAGCGATGCCAAGCCGCGCGGCTTGGCATCGCTTTTGTTTTGTGGCCTATGCCCGAGGGCTCACTTATGGTAGCTGTCGATGTGGCGGTTTTTCTTCTGGTCATATATCTCGCCGATGGCCAGGAAAATGCCCGTCTCTTCGACATCGCCGAATTCATCGTTGATGGCCGTGCCGAAAATGCGCATCGTGGGCGAGAGGCTCATGTAGGCGTTGACCAGCGGAGGGATGTTGATGCCGCGCTTGCGCACCTCGGCGTTGAGTATCTTATAATCTTCCTTGAACGTGCCGCCCACGAAGAGCTCTTCCATGGCGTGGGCGTCGGTGCCTGTCTGCAGGCTTGATATGGGCGATACCAGGCCATCGCGGTCGGGAAAGTATTTGTGCAGGAAATACAGTATCATGTTGCGGCACTCGGTGATGTAGCTCGGATACATTGTCACTTTGCCGAAGAGATATTTGATGTAGGGATACTCCACAGTCAGGGCGCCGAGGCCGTCCCAAAGATTGTCGAGGGCGAAGAGAGCTTTGGCTCCGGCCTTCGACGATTGATATTCAGGCCTTACGAATGAGCGCCCGAGTTCCATGGTCACAGGCAGGTATTCGTCTAAGAAGCGCTGCGAGAATCTGAACATGTGGCTTGTGGCTATGCGCGGCACGCCTTCGGGGCTGACGGCGATGTCGGGGCCGAGAATAAAGCGGTATCCGCCGAGTATCTCTCTTTCGTCAGGATTCCATACCAGCAGTTGGCGGCATGGCGGATCCATGAGGTCAAACTCGTCGATGTCGCATTCTTTTCCTGTGCCTCCGCCGGCCTGGCGGAAAGAAATCTCGCGAAGTCGCCCTATCTCGCGCATCACGTTAGGGCATTCGCGTCCGTCGACTACATATATCTTGTTGCCGCCCTTGTTTGAGTCGCGCAGGAAGCGCGCCTCGGTAAGCTCAGCCTCAATCAGGCTTTTTTCAACCGGTGGGATGATTGGGAGGTTCATATTTCCTTGATTTTCTCTTTTAGGAGGTATGTCTTTTCTTTAATATCGGCAGCCATCTGCGCGGCTGGCTTCTGCGCAAGGCTCTGCCAGGGGATGCGTTCGCCGCATACAAGCGAGAAGCGTCCGCCACGTGCCCTCAGCATCTCGGCGGGCAAGCGCACCATCTCTATGTTGAAGGGCACATTGAGCCTTACGCGCCATTTGGCCAGCGAATAGAATCCCGGAGAGTTGGTGCCGCTGAAATACAGGGGCACTACGTCGCGATGATACTGCAGCGCTTTCATCACAAACATCTTGTGCCATTTTAGGTCGCGAATCTCGCCGTCTTTGCCGAGCCTTGACACCAGGCCAGCCGGAAACACCAGCACAGGCGAGTCGCCGGCCATGGCCGAGGCCAGATCCTCTGCGCTCTTGCGCGATTGCCGGCCATGCTTGTTGATGGGCAGGAACACTTGCTGCAATGGCTGCACGGCCATGAGCAGATCGTTGACCACAAACCGCACTCCGTCGCCGTATATGCCCGACAGCAGCGATATGAGCGCGATGCCGTCGAGGCCCCCGAGCGGGTGGTTGCACACGAAAATCACCCTCCCGTCGGCGGGCGATGGGAGAGCGTCGGCGTTGACGGCTTCGAGGCGTATGTCCATGTCGCTCATCATCGCGTCGCAGAATGCCGCTCCGGTATTTGGATAATATCGGCGCAGCATGTCGTTGAGCTCGTCGGTGTGCACCAGCGATTCAAGCCACTTCACCGCGAACGATGGCACGAACTTGGCCTTGGCGCCAAGTTTGCCGCGCAGCGTTTCGGCGAGATTGATCTGTATCGGTCCGGTGGTCTCCATGCTTGTTTTATTTACGAGATGCAAAATTAGTGATTTTTTTCTCGCAATATCTCGATTTGCGTCACTTTTTGACTTAAAATTCGCATAAAGTGTAAAACTGCGCCTGTTTTCATCTTTCACACACCCAAAAATTCCGTATCTTTGCACGTTGTAATTTATTTTGTGCAATACCATCTATGATACAGATCGACGATATATTGATCGACCTTTGCGGCAATGACTTTCTTGAGCCATACCTGCGCAGGGAGCTGGAGCGCCGGGTCGAGGCCGACGATCGGGAAGGCGAGGAGCGGAAGCCTAAGCCGCTGCCAAATCCGCGAGTAGCTGTAGTGATAAGGTCTGACTCCGGAAATGTGAGGGGCCGAGAGTTCGGCGCCCTCTGCTGTGATTTTAATCTGCCCGTGCTTGCGCTATATTGCCCATTGATCGTAGGCACAGGCATGGCGGGCCTTCCGCGCCGCATGGCCGCCGGCATATACAAAGGGTCATATTTCAATATAAAGGGCAATGTCAGCCGCGTGAGCGTGATCCATGCGTCAGACATGGCCCGCGCCGTGGCCATGGGCGCAGGCACCGACGGCGCCTTCACCGTCACTGATGGTGCTGCCCCCACTGTCGATGCCCTTGCCGATGCTTTGGCGTATCGGCTGGGCGACAAGCGCCTCTTCACCATCAAGCCATGGATGGCGAGGCTGTGGTATGGCAAGGAGTATTATGGCCAGCTGACTTCCGACCACCTGTCAGATGATTCCTTCGCTTTGTCGTTCCCTGATTTTAAGCCTACGCCTGTCACACAATATCTCCGCAGCCATGTCTATGACGAAAACAGTCTCTGACGCATTGGCCGTGGCAGGGAAGTCGGTCAAGAGCCTGATCAAGCTGGCGCTGCTGAGCCGGCCTGTGGGCCGAGGCTTGCGCAAGGCAGGCCTGGATCATCCGGGCGACAGCCTGATAATAATGGGCAATGGCCCATCGCTCGCCGAAGACATAGCCTCGCATCTTGATGCGCTGGCCAAGGGGCCGGCCATGGCTGTCAACTTCGCCGCTTGCGCGCCTGAATTCGTTCGACTGCGTCCGGCTTACTATATTATAATAGATCCCCATTTTTTTTCAGGGAAAGAAGACCCCAACCTCCAGAAGCTATGGGGCGCTATCGCGGCTGTCGACTGGCCAATGACCCTTATAGTGCCTCGCAAGCAGGCCGGCAGGCTGCCCGAGGCGGTGCGGGCAAACAAGCATCTTGCGGTGGCCTGCGTAAATCCCGTGGCCGTGGAGGGGTGGAGATGGCTTGAATCGATGGCCTATTTTTCTGGCCTCGGCATGCCCAGGCCCAGGAATGTGCTCATTCCGGCAATAATGGCCGCCATAGTTATGGGCTATCGGGAAATCTACCTTTGCGGCGCCGACCATTCATGGCTGAAGACCATATCAGTCGACGATGACAACTGCGTAGTGTCGATACAGCCGCATTTCTATAAGGATGACGAGCGGGAGCTCAAGCGCCAGCGCAAAGATTATATGAAGTATCCGCTGCATCAGATTCTCGAAAGTTTCAGCATAGCGTTCGCTTCCTATCATCGCATCCGCAGGTTTGCGCTCGCTCACGGCATACGCATCTACAACTCCACTCCATCGAGCTATATCGACGCTTTCGAAAGGCAGACCCCCTGGTGAGGCTTTAACCTCGTTTTTCCTCGATTTTGGTGTTGGCTCCGGGCCCGATTGCAGTTTTTTATGTAATTTTAGTGAATGTATGTTAAATCAGACACGAAATCAGATGGAAAATTTGGATAAATGCCAAAAAGTGCCTACATTTGTATGTGTGTTTTTCATAGTATTAGATTAAGATAAAGGTTTAAAGGAAAAGAGATGTCGTGAGACATCTCTTTTTTTGTAGTCAAGCGGGCGCATAATCATGCTGTGGCATAGCGTTGTGGCCCTGCTGTGCGTTTAGGGACAAAGTCGGTGCGGCGCCTCAGTCGATATTTAAGAGAATAAACGAAAAAATACGTCTGAAAATAAAATTAATAATCAAAATATTTGCATATAATCTGATTTTTCATTAACTTTGTGCCTAATATTGTTAATACGTCCTACAGTGATCATAGGCGATGGAAAGTTTTAAATTCATAGACTTGTTTTGCGGCATAGGCGGATTTCACCAGGCGATGGCATCGCTTGGAGGCGAATGCGTCTTCGCCAGTGACATCGACGAGCACTGCCAAAAGACGTACTACCGCAATTACGGCATCATGCCCGTGGGCGACATCACCCAGGTGGATGCCGCCGACATACCACCCCACGATGTGCTCTGCGGGGGCTTTCCCTGCCAGGCCTTCTCGATAGCCGGCAAGAGGCTCGGATTCGCCGATCCCACAAAGGGTACTCTGTTTTTTGACATTCTGCGCATTGCGAAATATCACAAGCCGAAATACCTTCTGCTTGAGAATGTGCGCAATCTCGCATCGCATGACAGCGGCAACACATGGCGCGTCATACACCAGAGCCTCACTGAAGCCGGATACAATGTGTCGCCGACTCCGGTGATATTCAGTCCGCACTACATAGGCGTGCCGCAGAGGCGCGACAGGGTATTCATCATGGGAGTGCGCAAGGATGTGGGCGAATTGCCCGAATTTTACTTCAACAAGAAGAAGGCCGCTCCGTGCAGCATAGAATCCGTGCTGCAGGATGACTCGGAGATAAAGCATATAGAGAAATACCGCATGAGCCAGGCCGAGATTGATGTGGTCGACCATTGGAATGTATTTCTCAAGGAAATACGCCGCATCACCGGCAAATGTCCGCTTTTTTCGGTGATCGACCTGTTTCTGAAGCCTTCGACGTCGCATTTCAACTATAATGCGCTCACCCCGCAGAAGGCGGTGACGGCCAGGCGCAATGTGCAGCTCTACAACAAGGCGCCCGACTACATACACGACTGGCTCATCGAGGCCAAAAAGTTGCCTAAATTCAAAGGCGCCCGACGCATACTCGAATACCACGCGGGCCAGACCGATACTCCTGACCTGTGGACCACGGTGATGCAATTCCGCCAGTCGGGCATCCGTGCGCGCAACACCCATCATTTCCCCACGCTAACAGCCGTGCCGATGACGCCGGTGGTGGGCATGCGCAAGCGCAAGCTTACGCCCAGAGAGTGCGCCCGCCTGCAGAGTTTCCCCGATACGTTTCAATACGATGAGAAAGAAGGACAGGCCTACAAGCAATTCGGAAATTCTGTGAATGTGGCCGTTGTCACCATCTTCGCCAAGTTTCTCTTCGGTGACCCCGAGATACAGAAGCGCTTTACTTTCGATCCCGAGGAGGCAGCCCGCGAGGCGGCTCTACACCCGCCGAAGAAGCGCGGACGCCCACGCAAGATACGCCCCGAAGAGCTCGGCCCCGACGGTCAGCCGCTGCCGCCGAAGAAACGCGGACGCCCGCGTAAGGTCAAGCCCGAGGATATGCCGCTTCCTGATGGCTCTATGCCCGTGAAGCGCAAGCGCGGACGCCCGCGCAAAGTCAGGCCTGAAGAGGCGGAGGGCGCGATGGCGGTGCAGCCTGAAAAGCGCAGGCGCGGACGCCCGCGCAAGGTGCGCCCGGAGGAAGCGGCCTCCGCGATGCAGCCGACTGCTGAACAGCCCGTGAAGCGCAAGCGGGGCCGTCCGCGCAAATACCCGTTGGAGTAGGGTGGGCAGCAACATCATTGATCATGCAAAAAACATAATATGGAAAGCAAACGCAATCTTATTCTCGTCACGAATGACGACGGAGTCAACGCCAAGGGCGTGAAATGCCTGGCGCAGTGCGCCGCCCGATTCGGCGACGTAGTGATAGTGGCTCCGGCCAGGCCCCAGTCGGGCATGTCCTCGGCCATAACGGTAGGCGCCCCTCTGCGCATCAATGAGCACGAAGGCTTCGACGGGTGTCGCGTCTTCTCGGTCAGCGGCACTCCGGTCGATTGCGTGAAACTCGCCATGCACACCATATTGCCCCGCCGTCCCGACCTGCTGCTGTCGGGCATAAACCATGGCAGCAATTCAGGCACAGCCATCACATATTCAGGCACCATGGGAGCCGTGATGGAAGGTTGCATGAACGGCATCCCCTCTATCGGATTCTCGCTTCTGCACCACTCCCTGAAAGCCGACTTCTCCCTGTCGATTGATTTTGTGGCCGATATCGTGGGCAAAGCCGTGGAGAATCCGCTCCCTCACTGGACATCCCTCAACGTCAACATCCCGGCTCTCGTGCGCCCGGAAGGAGTGCGCGTGTGCCGCGCGGCAAGGGGGCATTGGAGCGAGGAATACGTCAGATATCTTGATCCGCAGGCCAATCCGTTTTATTGGCTCACGGGTCGCTTCGTCAACATGGAGCCTGCCGCCACAGATACTGACGAATACTGGCTCGGAAAGAAATTTATATCGGTAGTGCCGGTGACCCCTGACCAGACTCTCGGTGCCTGCATACCCCAATTCGCATCTATCTACGATAAATAATAAATACCAATATATCTCAATATGCAAGAAAAAATCATCATTCTCGACTTCGGTTCGCAGACCACACAGCTCATCGGACGCCGCGTGCGTGAGCTCAACATGTACTGCGAGATCGTGCCGTACAACAAATTTCCCTACGACGACCCTTCGGTCATAGGCGTGATTCTTTCCGGCAGCCCCTTCTCTGTGTATGACGAAAAGTCATTCAAACTGTCGCTCGAAGGCATCCGCGGCAAGTATCCGCTGCTCGGCATCTGCTATGGAGCACAGCTGATGGCATACGACAACGGAGGCACCGTAGAGCCAGCCGGCAGCCGGGAATATGGGCGCGCGCACCTGTCGGTGATTGACCGCACCGATCCGCTCTTCGACGGCATTGAGCCCGGAGCGCAGGTGTGGATGAGCCATGGCGACACCATCACATCTCTTCCCGAAGGCTTCAAGGTGATTGCTTCGACCGACAAGGTGAAGTGTGCGGCTTATCGCGCCGAGGGCGAGCAGCTCTGGGGCGTGCAGTTCCATCCCGAGGTGTTCCACAGCGAGTGCGGCACGCGCTTGCTGAGCAATTTCGTGGTCGGCATCTGCGGCGGCAAGCAGGATTGGAGCGCTGCGTCGTTCATCGAGTCGACAGTGGCTGAGCTCCGCGAGCAGCTTGGCGACGACAAGGTGGTGCTTGGCCTCAGCGGCGGAGTTGACTCGTCGGTGGCCGCTGTGCTTCTCAACCGCGCCATCGGCAGCAACCTCACCTGCATATTCGTTGACCACGGCATGCTGCGCAAGAATGAGTTTGAGAATGTGCTCAATGACTATAAGTGCCTCGGCCTGAACGTGATCGGGGTCGACGCTTCAGAAAAGTTCTTCAGCGAGCTGGTCGGCGTCACCGATCCGGAAAAGAAACGCAAGATCATTGGCAAGGGCTTCATCGACGTGTTTGACGCCGAGGCCCACAAGATCAAGGATGTGAAGTGGCTGGCGCAGGGCACCATATATCCTGACTGCATAGAGTCTCTGTCGATTACAGGCACCACCATCAAGAGCCACCACAATGTGGGCGGCCTCCCCGAGAAGATGAATCTCAAGCTTTGTGAGCCTCTGCGCCTGCTCTTCAAGGATGAGGTGCGCGCCGTGGGCCGTGAGCTCGGCATGCCCGACCATCTGATCAAGCGCCATCCGTTCCCCGGTCCCGGCCTTGCTGTGCGCATCCTCGGCGACATCACCCGCGAGAAAGTGCGCATACTTCAGGATGCCGACGATATCTTCATACAGGGCCTCCGCGACAGCGGCCTGTATGACAAGGTTTGGCAGGCCGGCGTGATATTGCTGCCCGTGCAGAGCGTGGGTGTGATGGGCGATGAGCGCACCTATGAGCGCGCCGTGGCTCTCCGCGCTGTCACCAGCACCGATGCCATGACCGCCGACTGGGCCCATCTCCCCTACGAATTCCTCGCCAAGGTGTCAACCGACATCATCAACAAGGTGAAGGGAGTGAACCGTGTATGCTACGACATCTCCTCAAAGCCGCCATCGACCATCGAGTGGGAGTGATAAAGGCACTTTCAGACCCCTCTGAACTATAGCCGATTACCCCACTTTGGAACAATCCACATAGATTGATACCAATCACTTACAAGCAATCCACGGTTAACTCGCTGAGTTTTCCGTGGATTGTCTGTTTTGCCCGTTATGGAGGATTTAACCCCGTTATTCGTCCCCGATTTGAAAAAATGACCCCGATGAAGATTACTGATTCTTTTGCTGACCCCGACACATCGCTAACCATTTGAAGAACTTCTGTCCGATGGGATTGTCAGGCTCTGCTGCGTACTTCTTCTCAAAATACCTTATCTTCGGTTTGCCGACAGCATCGCATCTGCGGAAGGTATTTTCTTTGACTTCCTCACTTGGGGCTGTAGCAATTAGACAATCAACCTCACTGCATAACATCATCCAGTCTTGCCATGATGTAACTTTGCTTATCCGCGCCATCAGTGCATCTTCCTTCTGCTTGTATTTAGCCATTGCAGGTGAGTGGAATTCCCTCGGTCTGGTTGAAATTCTCTCATGCGCCCCTGCAGAGAGTATATTATCTATATTCTCTTTATTATCTGCATTCTCTATATTGTCCTCACTTTGGGGAAGTGGCCGTGGAGATTTAGGGTTTGTTGTAGCTGATTTATAAATATAAGATGGCTTCCATCCAGTTGCTCTATACTGGTCAGTAATTATGGCATAGTCGGGATTCTTAATGCAATCCTCAATGCTATACTTCTCCCATTGGAGCATTGCTGTTTCGTTAACCTTAAACCGATTGGGGGATTGATTCTTGGATTTACTATCCAACCGAACATCAACAACACCTTCGCGGAAGAGTGTGCTGATTGTGGCTCTTACTAAATTCTCACTTAGTCGGCTCTGGGCTTGAAGGTCAGCATTACTACGAAAAAACCAACCATCCCATTCTTTATTTTCAGCCCTACAACGATTCTCATAGTATGATGATAATTGCAGAAGTGTGAAGAGCATACTTCGGCAATTATTATCTAAGCAACACATCAAATTTACTGGCATAGCCGTAAACTGATATTTTAGTTCTGACTTCTTCATACGGCTCTACTATTACCCGTGAAAAACTCTTGAGACCGTTCCGCATACTCCTCTTTTTCAATTTTGATGTACTTCAAGAAGTTGGCTTCCGATGTGTGACCAGTCATACTCATTATCGCCAATGTCGGCATTTTCTTACGATATAGATTTGTGGCGAATGAACGTCTTGCTGTGTGAAATCCTATGCACTGGTATTTGAGGTACTTCTTTTGCACAGTTTCTCCCTTTACGGTTTGCGTCTGCTGAACTACATCATTTAGCCCAGCAAGTCTGCCCAATTCTTTAAGATGTGAATTAGATTTACTCTTATCCACCAATCGAGGAAACTGCCCATTATACTTCGCATACAATTCACGAACATAAGGATGGAGGGGTATCATCACCATCGCTTTTGTTTTCTGAGTCTGTATTGAGAGTGTGTTCTTGTTGAAGTCGAATATCGCTTCATTGATTCTGTTCAAGTCCGCACGTCTCAGTCCAGTCCAACATCCAATTACAAATAGGTCTCGTGAGACCTCCATAGTAGATTTAGAGTCAATCAACCCTTCTCTCATTAACTGGGGTATATCGAGATTATACAGTGCTGTTATCTCTTCTTCGGTCAGAGAGATTTTATCCTCGGTAAATTCCTTGGTGGGCAATGCCTTGTAAAAATCGGTCTTTAACAAGCCCTCCTTCGTGGCAGCATTCAACCGTAATTTCAAGATTGAGAATGTTGCCCCCACCGAATTACGGCTATAACCATGCCCTGGACGTGCGACATGATATGCCCAGTTGGTGAAACGAGTTTCAAACGACTCATTAAACATATCAAAACTGTCAGAAGTATGGGTTGCTTTCATATAAGCCATAAGGCGTTTAAGAATCACCTTATGATGGCCCTGCGTTCTAACACTGATGTTTTGCGACGTGCCTTTGCGTGTCATTGTCGGGATTCGCTCAATGTATTCCTGGAAGAATTGAAGTGGTGTACGATTTGCCTTAGCTTCATCTACCTCTATTTTCTGCTTAGATGTTCTGACAGCATCTTTGAATATGGGATTGATGTCAAAGTCAAGTTTCATAGAACCGACAAGCGCAAAACTGCCGAGACGTGACCAACGGTCTTCTATTTCGTTGAGTTGTTTGTTTATCTTCTTCAATTCGCGCTTGAATCGGACTGTTCCTTCTGCATCCTTATTACAACGCTGTGTAGATTTATCCCAAACTGAAGTCGGGATTGTGATGCCAGTAGATTTCTTTATTTGTTGTCCTCCACCTCTGACAATCGCCATGATAAGTGAGCGTTCACGGTTGGGGTATTGTAAATTGAAACGTATCTTCATACTGCTTCTTTTTTATTGTTGATGATTGCTGCAACCTTGCGGATTGTAGTCACGCTGGTGCCAGTTATTTTTGAAATGTTGCGGAGACTGTAGCCGCGTTTGAGAAGTCTTAGTTCCTCGGCATACTCCTCTTTGTAGGCTTCTATTGGTTTGTTATAACCGTCCTTACGACCTACTTTACCTCCGTTAGCCCGATAGTTACTGTAACCGCTTTGCATACGGCTTCGGATGAGGTTTCTCTCCATTGCGTTAAACTGGGCGAGGATGCCGAGGACGAGGGTCGCTATGGGATTGACCTTCCCATCGGGGAGCATAGTCTCCAATCCATTTTGCAGTATGTAGAGTGAAATGCCGTGCTCAGTGAAAGTCTCTACCAGTTGGAGGAAGTCCACGGCTCGACGTGAAAGACGGCTGCATTCGTAGATGAGGATTTTATCAACCTTATGGCTACTGGTGTAGTCAAGAAGCTCAGTCATAGCTTGACGCTCTGCAACCCGCTTTGCTCCGCTTATCTTCTCGCTAAACTCTTTGACTACCTCAAAGCCATTCTGAGAGGCATAGGCGCGGAGGTCATGAAGTTGGCGGTCATAGTCTTGGCTGCTTGTCGAAACACGAGCGTAGATAACAACCTTGGTCTTTTCCATATCCGTAAGGTTAAGCGGTGAAACCATAATCAGACTTAACTCGCTCCTCATAGTCATCGGTACGCTCAACTAATCCGTCAATGACGTTGACCAGTTCATCGAAATACACATCCTCGACTTTCTTACCAGTCTTTTTAAGGATAACTGTAAAAGTGTCAAGTCCTTCCTCATACACGACCTCTACCCAACCTTTGTACTTATAGCCCTGCACCTTGAAGGCAAGACCTCGGTCATTAGATAGACGAGTCGGAGAGTTGAAGCCCCATGACCACATTATCATTAACTGAGAGCGGAGGATGCTGAGAATGTATTCTGCCATATTTTTGATATTATGGGTTAATTATTGCACTGCAAAGTTACAGCTAAAGTTAAGCGAATCCAAATTTCTATAGATAACTAAAGTTAATCTATACCTCAAAATTGATATTCTGCGTTAATTATGCTACCTTTGCAGTGTAATCCGAAAAACTATGGCAAAAGAACTATCTCAACGAGTCAAAGAACTCTGCTCAGAGCGAGGCATACAGTTGAAAGACCTTGCTGAGCGAATGAGTGTCAAGCCCGAATCATTGAGCAGGGCAATCAACGGCAACCCACATCTCTCAACCTTGGAGAACATAGCCAACGCCCTCAAAGTTGGAGTAGCCGAGTTATTAAACAGTGGGCGGTCTCACGAACCTCTGACCTCTGATTTTACGGCCATGGTAGTTAATTACGGTAAAACGTATCTGTTTCATACCAAAAGAGATTTATTCAGATGGTTAGATGAGAAGTGTTAGTCTTACACTTCCATATTGTTTATTAACTGTCTTACGAGAGTTTGCGCCTCGGTTGTCAGAGTCTTTAATGCTATCTTATAATCTGACAAGAAACTACTTGCTACCGAGAAACATATATACACCCCCTTTGCTTCATTATCATAAGTAAGAAATATTCTGGAATACTCTATATGTTTTGGCACACTCGTATGCTCCGTCTCAAGCACTTCAAGAAGATAGACAAGGTCATCCCAAGCATCGAGTAATTCGTATCTTTTATCGCTGACAAACTGAGGGTCAAGAAGCCACTCTCCAAATTCATCTTTGTAGAGATTATATGGTTTCGCTTTGGTCACATCCCATCCATTGTCGTGATACTCTTCCAGTATATTCCAGTCGCTAATGATGAACTTGAGGCGATGTAGTGAACGTTTCACTATTCGCGCTATGTAGCCAAATTTATCCTTGGCTATTACTTCTGTGATGTTGTTGGGAGTAAGTAAAGAAATAATTTCTTTCATTGTTTTTACTTTTTCTGTCAATCCAAACAAAAGACTATCAATTGTCATCGTTGACAGTGCAAAATTAGCAACAACCTGAGCGATAACAGAATAGAATTATAGGGCGGGGACGGAATCATCCCTGCCTCAATAAAATAAAAATGAAAGTGGTAACAGAGAGGTAACTTCTATTTCAGATACCGAAACTTAAACGCAGCCCATTTGGGGTTAATTTGAGAGTATATGCGTTGCTTTCTCGCTTCCATTGGTGAGAGTGCCACTCCATTATTCTTCTTGCTCTGAACTGGTGGCGTTAATTGTACCTCTTTGGTGTATGTCGTTATAGGAAGACTAAGGAACACTGAGAATGCTTCCAAAACACTTTTTATGCTCCTCGCCTTGTTGCGCTCTATCAGAGGACACTCCATGAAGAATCTATATAGGATGATAGTGCGTTTATGAGCATCTTCTTCTTGTTCAAGATTCCATTCAGAGGATAGAAGTCTCAGTTTAGATTTCAGTATTCGTAGATTGTCAGCATCATTTACTTTTAGCATATTCCCCAGTGCCAAGTCTATATCATTTGAATTGACAATCATTTTCAGTTGCATCTCAATATAGGTGTCGCGGTTAATAGTCACCCTCCAAACTTTCAACACCCTATTAACCATCTCTACATTGGGTTTCTTATCTATAACATACAAGATGGCTTTGGCTACCTGCTCCTTGGTATAAAGCGGTCGTATCTCGTTCAAATATGCAAGAGCCAATTCTCGCTCATCCCCATATTCTCGTATTGGGTATATCACAGCACCAGTACGAAGTAAACTGATTGCTTCATCAGAAAGTATCTCGTTCTTATTGAAAACGTTCTCAACGTAATAATCTCCCCATTCAGTAATCTCATATTCCCAACCATAGTCATAGCCGACCTCCTCGCGTATCTCATCTTTGCGTTGTTCGATTATATCATAATACGATTTCTCAAACTCCTCAGAGGTCATGTAGATATACACATACTTCACCTTATTATATACTGGGTGCAAATACTCTAATCGCACTGTATAACGAAGTTGCGGATGGGGACATGTGTCGATATTCAGAGGCATGGCAATACAGATTTATGGTTTACGAAAGACCAAGAAATAAGAGTGCATCTTTCGGGCGCAGCGTTGGCGATATGACTGTTTTAATAGCTTTGTTTTCGCTATCAAGAGAAACTGGTCTAATAACTCAAAACCGAGCTTGCGAGCCTCTTCGATAACATAAAGTGCTACCCATTCCTGCTTGCCCTTATACCAATAATCTTGCGTCTTCATTACCAGTACGCCATTGGCGGTTAACAGTCTGTATACCAATGAGAGCATTGCAGAATTTGTTCTGTACAACTCCTCATTACTACTGAAATGGCTGAACCGTTTCTGCATCATGCTTCGCACCTCCTTACTATCTACATACTCGTCCACAATGAAGGGCAAATCTATGACTATTGATTTGAAGGAGTTGTCTGGTAACAACTCCGCGTCTTCCAGTTGTCGGACGGTTTCATCTACGGGATATTTATCGTAACAATACGTTGGGCGTGGGATTCCGTACTTATAAAACACTCCCTCAGATGTCGTAAGGTCACAGTCAAAAGTGGGAGCATTGTTACAATAGAGCCTCAGAATTCCCGATAGAATTGCGGTTTGGTCTTTGTCAACGGTCTTTATGGGAGCTGATAACTTTGATAGATTGACTTTACTGATTTTGTCGGTGGTAGGTTTAGCAGGTGGAGCCTCCATCGCCATATACTTTTTGGCAGTATTGAGGGACATTCCCAGTGCTTTTGCAACTTCACTGGGTTTTGCCTCCTTGTGAGTTTGGAGGTATAAGCGCACCGCATTATATTTCTTAACCTGCTCGTCATAGCGACGGTCAATTCCCTGCTCAGAGATGTATTTGCGTATAGCAGCATCGGTCACACCGCAACGCTCGGCATTTTCATGGATGCTGAGGGAGGGGTTGTAGTTGATTCTTGACTTCTGCGGCATAGTAGCAATTATTGTGACTACAAAGATAATAATTTTTGACTGAATATTGGGCTTGCGCATTGATAGTTCAGAAAAATTCGTTAAATTTGCATCGTTATTGGTGTAGTGGCTTTTGTCGCTTGCCTTTGACAGACATATTAGGAAAGTGTTTGGCTTTTCTTGACGATGCAAATCACCACCTTTGCCAATCGGAGTCAGGAACTGCGTAACGCTCTCCCCATGGTTGCATATTACGACTATCGGTCGATAATATACGCTGTGGGTGAGTTGCATCGCGTATAATATCGACTCCGTGGCTTGTGGTGAGCCTGCATCGTAGATAAAATGCCGATTGCAGCTCACTCTTTTTTATATGTCTCAACTCAATATCAATCACAGAACCGCCCCATCTGAGCCGCACTGGAGCACTGCTATTCTTCATGGAAATGCGAGACAGCGATGTTACAATCAACCTCTTAGCTTCACTAAGGTCGGTTTTTGATGATTGCGTTGAGAAACAAAGGTCTCAACCGAAATATAATTGGCATATTTCTGTGAAAGAGCCAGTCGAGGATTTTGATGAATTTTCGCAATGGTTCTTCTTTACGGAAGAGGGACGTGTGTTGACAAATAGGCCAAATCTCGGTATTGGGTTTAAGTTTGATGATGAACAGAACAACCGCTTTCTGCAACTCGGCATAAGCAATGAGTTTAAGAGTGATAAAGATGCGGTTGACGATTGCTATGCTTACTTTGCGGAGTGTGGCGATAACGCAGAAAAGGCATCCCAACTGGTGTATGAAGTTTTAACCCATGTATACCAGTTAGCCGATTTCCCTACTTTCACCAATCAAAAATTGGGAAATGAGCGAGATAAGAAAAGCCTCAAAGGGTATTGTATTGACCACCTCCCTATGAGGTTCTGTTTTGACCTGCCAAGCAACACGGATATGTCCAAAATAAGGCAGAAATTTGAGAAAACCGCCGCTTGCATGGAGAAATACGGATTTGGACAAGTTGAGTTTGACCAATCAAAAAGATGTGTCAAGGGTTATTATCAGCCAACTGAAGAACCTAAAGGATTCTTTGCAAGTGTAAAACATGGAGGCCAACTTGGAGACACCGAAGCTGAGCTGATAGGTCTTTTAGACCTTTGTTATCAATCATTCAAACAATAACATTATATGGCATTAGCGGAAGTCATAAAATGGGAAGTCAGCACTAAGGAGTTGACTCACAAATTTCAGTCAGAAGACCTCAAATTAGGGTCGCAACTGGTGGTGTATCCTGCGCAGACAGCCTTCTTTGTGAAAGGAGGTCAGATACTTGACGAGTTTATCTGTGGCACATACACAATCAAGACAGAGAACATCCCACTGCTGAACAAACTGGTCAATTTGCCTTTCGGAGGGGAGTCTCCATTCCAAGCCGAAGTCTGGTTCGTAAATCAGATTTCCGTACTGGATTGTAAGTGGGGAACACCTTCGCCCATACAGATAGAAGACCCAAAATATGGTGTAATTGTGCCTATCCGTTCTTTCGGACAATACGGTTTCAAAATCTCCAACCCTCGCGTCTTTCTTGAGAGACTTATCGGTAATATGTCAACATTCTCGACCGAGAAACTGACAGATTATTTTCGTGGTGTGATATTATCTAAACTGACTAAAATCATATCAGAAAAGCTATATGCCGAGCAGTTATCTGTAATCAACATAAACACCCACGTTGAAGAGATTTCAGAGTATGCCAAGGAGAAACTGTCAGAGGTGTTTGCGGAATATGGAGTCTGTCTTGAGATGTTTACGGCTATCGCTATAAATGTCAACGAAGATGACCCAAGTTTCAAACGGCTTAAAGAGACCAAAGATGCGCTGGCGCGAATAAACATCATGGGAAAAGAAAACTATCAGATGGAGCGCAGTTTCAATGTACTTGACAGTGCAGCCGAGAATGAGGGTGGAGTTGTTGGCACAGCCGTAGGTTTAGGCGCAGGTGTTGGTGTTGGTGCGCAGATTGGAAATATGGTCAAGGATAACCTCAATACAAATCCCTCAACACCACCTCCACTTACCTCGCCACAATATTTCCTTGGGATAAATGGTCAACAGCAGGGGCCGTTTGACTACGAAGCCGTAAAAACAGCCATTCAGTCGCATCAGATTGATGAGTCTGTATTGGTTTGGAAACGAGGAATGTCTAACTGGTGTCCGATAGGTGATATTTCAGATTTCTCCGAGATTTTCAACAATTGTCCTCCACCTCTTCCACCCATGTAAGCCATGAAACAGACCATTATCACACTCGGAATAATACTGTGCGTCCTTAATCTCCTCGTGGGATTGATATTATCAGCATACGGATGGCAAAATGTAGTTTGCTCAACTATGGCAGTTATAGTAACTACGGCCTTCTCCTTAATGGGAATCTCTACTTCAATAAAGGATGGCTTCAAACTGGGGTTGCTGTTGTTATTCTCCGTAGTTGGACTGATTCAGTTCCTACTTGCTGCCCTTATGCCCAGCACTTTCACCGACAACTGGTGCTTGATAGCCATACTCGTCCTATTAGTTGTTGAAATTGCCATCTTTATAATTACCAAAAAAGTATCTACCGCAATAAAATAGCCCCTAATGGAAACAATAAAATGTTCAAAATGTGGATGTGAGATGTCGGTAATGTCTGAGGCATGTCCATTGTGTGGCACTCCAACAAGAATAGTCAAGTCAATAGCCGTTGAGCAACCCAAGTCTACAAAAGCTGAAAAAGTCACAAGACCAAATATCAACAACCAAACAAGGGTTAAAACACTTGAAGAGGCTTTGATTATGGCAATGAACTATGTCAAGGTGACACCAGACACCATATTGTATGTCAAGCCGAGGGAGGGCGGAGAGTTTTCATCTTTCCTTGAAATGAATAATTTCCTTTGGGTCGGAGATATGATGATTTGCAATCATCCGAAGATAAACTTCGACCATTGCGATTTAGAAACATCGGTAGAATACCTGAACTCGGAGGAAGATTGCAAGAAATTTGCAGAGGACTTTTCATCATTCTGTAAGGCAAACGGCTTCAATACCAATGATTATACCTATTGTTTCGATGCTGTACTGGTCTATGACTGTATGTCTGGTCCAAATCTTGCGCTTGAAGTAGAGACAGAGTTGTATGTAAAAGAGGGCATTGCTGAAATAGACTCACAGATTGATGCCTTCAATGCCAAAACATTATCCGTTGGTCTTTCAACGTTGTCGTATAAAGGCTCACAACCCTCAATTACTGGTATGATTAAATTTTCTGCTGCCAAGGGTATGTTCAAGAAAGGGGCTGAAAAGAAAGTTCGCTCAGAGTTAATAAAAAATTTGAGTGACCTCGTGTGTGAAATCGCCGAAAAATATCAGATATGAGTACCAATACTTGTCCCAACTGCGGAGCGCAAACAAATAAGCCCATTTGTGAATATTGTGGTTCTGTCGTAACTCCCCCACAAACGCCCAAGAGGCACAAGAATGACATTGAGGCTATCTATGTGCTTCCTTGGCCGAAAAAATTACAGACTGATGATGATATAATCGTTAAATGTCTCACGCATATCAGAAATATGAAAGATGCGCCATTGGATGTGTTTGAACATATTACTGATGTGCAGGTTGCAAGGTATTATTTGCCGATGAGATATTTCAACGGTAATGTAACGACTGACTGGAATTGCATACAAGTATTTGACCGCAAGCGAATCGTCGGATATGACTACGACCGCGATGGCAAAAAGAAACCAATCTATGAGAATTACGAGGAGTTTATTCCTGCAAGCGGTAAGGGAGCTGCCAATTTTAGTTTTGTTGTGCCTACTGTTAATGAGGTTGGTCTACCCAAGGCTCTTGTAGATTGTTTGGGAACAATGTCATTGGATAAAGACATTGTGGAAATGGCTCAGTCATTAGATGCCTCCCTAATTGTTGACGGTGCTACGATTATTGATGAAGGAGACAGAGCAATAGACAAGACTATCATGAGAGCAGCCGAAAAGTACATTGGCAATGTCGCACACCGAGCTTCTTTCAAAAATCTAAGTGGAAGGCTTCAAGACTGTAATTTCAGCTACACTTGGCGATATGGCTCTGCCCAAAACAAAAGATTGCTTGTACCTGCCTCAACAGTTACTTACAAATATAAAGGAGAGCAATATACATACGCATTTATCTATAATGGGGATGGGTTCAATGGTGATAGCAAAAAAGAATATCCCAAAGGGAAGGTTGAGATTTTGCAACAAGTTAAATCTCAATCTCGTAGCTACACAAAAACTGGTTGGTTGACCTTTATTATTTCGCTGCTATTGACAATTGGCACACCATTTATTTGGGGCAATGGGAACTCAACAGATGCTCACCCAATCCCTGTGATAGTGGCAGTTTTGATAGTGTTAGTTGTCGCGTGGAAATCACTTTCAATAAACATGATGTATGATAGACTGGAAAGAAATGTCGAGGTAATGTCATCAATCCTACGTACTTACAGCCTCAAAAGAGTTTTTCCTCAATATGCAAATAATACATTGGTTAATAAGGTAGCAAAAGAGGAATCAGAAACGCAATCAAAAATCGATGAGACAAACAAAAACATCAAGAAGCAACGACGATATATAAAGCTACTCGTATTGGTTCAAGTACTGATAATAATTGGTGGTTTTGTTAATATGAACAGAATAGCAGAGAACAAAAGGGCTGCTTACAGAGCCGAACAAGAACGAATACTGGAACAAGAACGTCAAGAACAGCAACGACAAGCAGAAGAAAAACGTATTGAACAAGAAAAATATGCGGAAGAACAGCGACAACTGGAACCTACTAAAAAATGGATATTGTCACAATTAGTAGGCAAAACATATACAGGTGAATGTTGGATGAATAAGAATGGTATTCGCATATCTTTTCTGAATGAGAATACATTGCAGTTTAGTACGACTCCAAAATTTCAGCACGAAAATAGTAAATGGTCTGACCCTATATCAATACCTTTCTCAATTGACATTAAGAAAGAATCATTAGGCGTTAGTTCATGGTATCGTGTTGTAATACGAAGTAGAGAATTCTATTCTGATGAAATAAACATACATGACGATAAGTTTAATCCCTACGATTTGCGCATAAAATACAAAGATGAAAATTATACACTTTATCGTAAGGACTAAATTTGCAGAGGAGGCTTCGGTCTCCTCTTTTGTATTATCACTTGCTATCAAATATTGCTACTATCATCTTAGTAATTTTTAACATTGAAAACTTGACAAGGGGTAGGTCGTTGTTGTAACTTTGCGGTCTGAAGAGGGAGAATCCCTTAGTGTCAAGAGTCAGCCTTTGGGCTGCACCAACCGAGACTCACATAACAGTCCACGGTGGTCGGAGTAATCCAGACACGATAGTAGGTAACTATAAAATAAATCGTTATGAGCAATCCCAATTACATCTCGACTTCATCTTCTGTGTCTGAACTCGTTGCGGCTCTTGGTCGTGAGGAGCGAATTGTTGCGTCTGAGGCTCCCGTTTGGTGCTTTAAGAAAGTGACCGATATTGTCGAGGGCGTTGAACTGAGACTTAGCAATATGGCAGGTGGCTATCCGTTTGTATTTGCTGGGGTCAACTGGCCGTCAAGTGAGCAACTTTATCTATGTGGCGAGTTTACAGACTCCACCATTCAGCAAGAACTACTCTCACAGACAAGCGGTTATGCCGCCAAGCGTTTCATCAAAGCCAAGTATAAGACGTTGGTGCGAGCCGACTTCACTACATTCCGTTTGCAGTGGATGCTCTTTGTCGTATGGCAGAAATGCCTCGGCAATGAAGCCTTCAGAAAAAAGTTGCTATCACTTCCCGAAGGAATAATTCTCATTGAGGAGACCACTCTCGACACTGGTGGCACGGCTCAGATATGGGGCTGTAAGAATAGAGAGTTGATAGCCTACCGCAAGCAACTAACAGAGCGCATCAAGCGACACTCCAACAACCTAACCAAGAAGGCTCTCGACTTGCATATCAACGTTGAGACCAACAAAGTCCGCAACATCGGTACATTCATCGGTCAAAACAACATTGGCAAAATCCTTATGCTCTGCCGTCGCTGTCTTATTGAAGGCATTGAGCCGCCTATCGACCGCGCCCTGCTAAACACAGCCAACATTACCATATTAGGCAATTCTCTCACATTTTAATGAAAGCATATATGAAGAAGGTACTTAACCAAGAACCCAACAGTGATGAGGGCAAGAAGTTACTTGCCAAGTGTATAACCAAAATGCTCGGAATGGAGGGCGATGACTGGTTTTGTCTACGTCTGAACGTCAACGTCGGTGATGATGACTTTGTAAAATCGGTATTCGTCGGCACTGGGTGGGTTACGCCTCAATGGGCTGAAGTGAGCGACCGAGGTCCCAGTTTTGCAGAAAAACAGCAATTCCATGAGTTTTTCCAACGCATCTTCAAAGATTTGGAGATATCGCCCACTCCGACCACACCCGAAGCGGTAGCCGAGTTTTTCGGATACTTCTTGTTCGCCTATCCCGAATTGAAACGCTACTATCTAATACTCCAACGCAGTAGATAAATCCGCGCTCACCACAAGTCACGGACGTTTGGGTTGCGTTCCTAATGGGCGCAGCCCATTCACTTAAGTAAAACGATATGGAATACATAGAAAACTATCTGTCTATACCAGTAACAACGGAGACCGAATCTCACATCTCAAATTATCTACGTCACGCCCACTATCCCCATGCCGTTGACCAAAAGCGCATGAAGATATTAGTGTTCAATATGCCACACGTCAGAATGTGGACGTTTGTGAATAAGTTGGGTATATCCAAATGGGAATATCACACCTATCCGACACCACCCGAAGAATACGTCAACCTGTTTCGTTACATTGATTGGCATATAGGAGAGAATCTGCTCACCTACCGCTGGAATAATCTACGTAATGATGATGGGGTATTTTCGACAATGGAGGAGCGAGGAAGACTCATGCACGATGCTTATAATTGCGATGGCTATAAAGCATGGCGATTGCGATATTATCTCAGCAAAGGGCTATATGGAAGAATCGCCGACTCGCCTCACAACTTCATAGTATATATAGTATATAAGGAGACAGACAGAAGAATTGAATGTATTGAGCATAATCTCGCCCCTCGGCTCGCCCATGCAATCAAAGATTTGGATATGCCATTCTACAAACAACCAGTAGAATTAGACTTTTATTTTGACAGTGACCGCTTTTATATAGGTTGGTTCATCGCAGACACAGACTTACTAAATCTCAGTGGCTCATGTAGAACTATATTAAAGCCTATAACGGAGAAAATGAATTCATATCTTGGGGAGTTGGGGCTAATCCGAAACACAAGACACACTGACGAGGTTGAGGCAAATTTCAAAAGTCAAATGTTAGGAGACTATCAAATGCCACGAATGGAGCAATCTAAAAATCCGTTCTTTCTCAACCATGTCATCATTCCATGGAAAAACAGAGTGGAGGAAATACCGCAAGAGGGCTATATTTCGTTTATTCACTTCATCGACTATCAGCGACAGCAGGTGTTGGTCTTTAATATGGACTATCGACACTGCTGTGAATTACTGGAAGCCGACCACCCAATCAGCATCCGTTACTCCGAGGGTGAGCCACCTATATATTATCAAGACCTCTTCAATCGGGTAAAAGAACAGATGAGAGCCAATATGCCTCACCTCGATGATGAGCAAATTCGCAATCTCATGACATACGTCCATCATATCGGCATGAGCAACTATGTTACCCGAATGAAACTTTACAAAGGACTCCATCACCTCACCCTCTGACCGTATGCCGTACCAACATAACTTAAAAGATTAGAGTGGTACAAAAAGAGAGTGTGTCAACCATTACCGACAAGATTAAATTGACACACTCCAACTAATGGCACACTTTAGTTTGAAAAACTCAGCGACTGCCACTATATATAATTGAACATACACATATAAATATGGCAAACCGACAATTCAATTACGCGCTGTGCATAGACGCACTTGAAATTACATACACCGCCTCCGACGCACAAAAGAGCTTATTGAGTACCATTGAAAAGAAATTGCATATAGGAGAAGACAATACATCACTGTGGCTTGAAAGAATTGAGAGCCGACATTACCGAGACGAGTTTATAATTAAATGTGCCGATGCAGATAATAATGGTTATGATATAGTAAGAGTCGTTGGCTATCTCCGAAGTGGCAGTTTCAACCCCAACCGACAACTGGTTTACCTCACTTTTGAGAATGCCGCACTTTACTCATGGATTCTGCAAGCCCGTTATTACGTGGAGGCAGCTCTTGGAATGAAATTTTATCGTATTAGCAAAATCGACATAGCCGTTGACTTTGACTTCAATATACAGAAACGACTTATTGCATTGCTGAAAACCACACCATACGACATAATTGTAAATGGGCGAATCGCAAACCGTAAATCCGTGAAAGGGCTGAATGTTCACGCCTACAACATTAGTATAAGTCGAATGTTTGCACATCCCGAACTGAGCATTAGCAATGATGATTCTACACTCCAAATGAAGACATATAACAAACGCAAAGAGATTGAGGAGTCGAGCGGGAAAGCATATATAACCGAATGTACTGGTTTCACTGGTACGCACTACCGCCTTGAAGTTAACTGCAAAAACTATAAACGTCTTCTCCCCTCGCTCAAAGCATTGGGAATAGACGATACCTATCTCTACGTTCATCTTGACAATGACGAAACCTTAAAGACTCTATTTTGTGACATCCTCAATAGGCTTATCTATCTACGCAAAGGGCGCAAACAAATCAATATAATTGATGAGGTGCTTAACGACTTGAAATGAATGAGATAGATTAGAGAGAAGTGCATCCTGAGGCTATTGGTTAATAGGCTCAGAAAACACTTCCAAGGAACAAAAAAAATTGCAGGTCTCATAAATCAGACGGATGCCGCCCCTATAGGGCAGGGAGGACGGGAGGGGTAATAGGGGATACCTACGTGCCACTGTATTAGACCCATAAGTGACGTAAATACCCATCTTTTATACCCCCAGGAAATTCTGCTAAAGCCACAGAGGAAGCGCAAAAATTGTAGCCGTTTTGATATTGTGTATGTTATGAGAATTATGTAACTTTGCACTCGCAAGCTATGAGACACCAGCGAATTGAACTTCCTATCAGCCAGTATGGAATTTTCAACTTAACTGACTGTCCTACAGCACGCCTGCAAAACTAAAAACGTCCCCGATTTTCAACCCCGATGAAACAGATGACAAACATAATACGCAATATATCAGCCTTCTCACCCTCCAAACGCATAATCGAGTGGGAGTGACGATCTGACCGTAATTTTTCAACCATAATAAAAGCAGCCATTCATATTCCATAATAACGAATATGAATGGCTGCTTTTCTGCAGGCGCCGCATTTGGATAAGATTTTTGATTTGGTTGTTATATATAAAATCATTATCTTTGCTATCTATAATACATAGAGTCATGCACTTGATATATGGCAACATACATAGACTGATCACTTTTTGCCTAAAGCATAAGGCGAATAAGTTACATGCCTTTTGGTCAATTCTCGCCAACAGATTTAATGGGGAGAGCGATGTTGATATTCTCGTTAAATACAATTCCGATATTGACCACAACCACTATGCGGATAAATTTACATCGAACAATAGCAAGATTGCGTCTTTGCGGTATGCGATGTTTGTTCCATTGGCATTGATGATTGCGGCTGTGGTGGCATCTTGCCATTCTTATTCATCTGCTAAACTGGCCATTGCCGAGGATTTGAACGAGGCCGTGCTTGCGTTGACAAAAGAGAATCGTGAATTATGGACCCGTCAGGACACCATAGCGGCATTGCGCCAGATGCACGAAACTACACACAAGCCACTCATATATCAGGCGTCGGATGTGAATTTCAGAAATTCCGCACTCAGAAATGAGGCCTATTTCTCACTCGCGTTGGTCGATGATAAAAATGAGGCCCCTAAAATACAAGGGGATAAGATAGCCTCTGATTCCATCATGCTTGTGCCCGAGCTCGCTGTTGACGGGCTTGCCATACAGGTGCAAGGATTTGCCGACTGCTCTATGGCATCGGTATTCGCGGCTTCTGACCAGACATTTCCAGGAGTGCTCTTTTCGCTGTCTCTTCTTTCTATGGCGAGTATGTTTTTGTGGAGAAGGAAAGAGGTAGGAATGCCTGAGGTTGGCGTTGCCCCGACAGGCTCGGCGGCTCATCTTCTCGATGGCATCAAGCTCACTCCAATGCAGCGGCAGTTTGCGCGGATGTTGATTGAGGCTCCCGGTATGAGAGTTGACAAAGCGAAACTATGCACAGCATTGTGGGGCGGTAAAAGCAATGCGGAGGAGTCGCTTTATACGCTTGTCAGGCGCACCAAGGCGGCTCTTGCCTCGGCAAATATCGAGATTGTATGCAATCGTGGTGATTCTTATGAAATGCGGTTAAATAATTGATATTCTGCATTGTCAGATAAATGTCAGGAAGATGCCGGGAAGATGTCAGACAACTTTTGACGCTTGATCGCGGTTTTTTCGCTTGCTTTGCGGAAAAAATCGCATCAGCATGAAGAAGTTACCTCTCCCCTTATTGTTGGCTTTGCCTGTCATGGCATTCGCGCAGCAGGAAGTCACTGCAGATTCCATTCCCGCCACTCTCGAAGACGTGGTGGTCACAGCAGACGCACAGATTGAAACTCCAAAGAAAGTAATGCTCCGGCCTACCGGGCTGGAGAAGAAGCACAGCACCAACGGCTATGCTCTGTTGGAAAATATGAATTTGCCGGATTTCATTGTCAATGCTTCGGCAAAGTCTATTTCGACAGCTGACGGGCGTGATGTCAGGATACTTGTCAATGGCGTCGAGGCAGATCCTGACGAACTCGCCACTCTCGCCGCATCTGAAATTATCCGGATCGACTATCAGCGCAATCCGGGTGGAAGATACGTAGGGAGTGGTGCGGTGATGAATTTCATCACCGTGCGATATGATTATGGCGGCAACGTCTATCTCTCGGCCGATGAGGGCCTGGCGCGCCGATACGGCAACTACATAGGCATGGTCAACTACAAGAAAAACGCCTTGACGCTGACAATGACCGCAAACGGCAAGTGGGATAATTTCTCACAACTGAATAGCGCGGATAACGTGTTTGAGCTTAATGACGGGGTGTTGAATCAATCAATTACGCCTGTCGGCAGCAAGACTCACACAAATTCGCAATACGTCAATTTTAAGTTGGCGCATGCCGCGGATAATCATTCTTTCGATGTTTCTCTCGCGTTGACCAGAAGCGCCAGCCCAAAAAATATCTTGCGGGATAATATCGTTTACGCCGGGCTATACGATTTCACCTCTGAAGCCACCCGGCAAAGCCGTGAGCGGGGCCTGCAGCCTATTCTTAAGATGCACTATAATCTTTTTCTGCCCGGAGGCCATACTATTATGGCGATCGTGACCGCCCGCCACGGACACACCGCCTATCGCAGCAGCTACCAGGAAACTCATGCCGACGAAATTATTAACCACACGAAGGAGGACAATGTGTTGGCAAGCGCCACATTGGGATATTTCAAATCTTTCAGCAATGGCCTCAGCTTCGGCATGACTTTAGATGAATACTATAACTATTACCATGATGTCTATTCAGGCAGTTTTCAAAGCAAGCAGACATTGAAAAACAATCACGCGATGGCCATGCTCCACATTGACCAAAATCTGCCTTTCGGATTGTCTTACTATGTCTCTGCCGGTATTGCCGATCTGTATTCCACCATTGGCGGCCACAAAGACAATCAGTTTTCGCCAAAGGCTTTCTATGGTGCTACATATGCGGTCAATCAGAGACATTCTGTATCGCTTACAGGCAATTACGTGCATAGCATCTACAATCCGTCATACAAAAACGATGCCGTCATCCGCACCTCATTCTTCGAGGCAACTATGGGCAATCCTGACTTGAAGCAGTTGAACGCCTTTGAAAACTCTTTGGCCTATAATGGCCGTTTCGGACATTTCGGCCTGTCGGTAGCATACGACTTCCTGAAATACTTCAAGAATACTTCAAACCGATATTTTGCCGAAGATAATATCATGTATCATCAGCTTGTCAACGACGGAACCTTCTCATACAACAAACTGACGTTTGGCCTGTCGGTCAATCTCCTTGACAGCAAGTTGCGGCTGAAGGGAAATGCCACTTTCAGCGTCAATCGGTTTGATTCGGCTTATCGTCCGGCCAAAAGCAATGATTGGAGAGCGGATTTCAGCGCATCGTATATGTTCGGTGATTGGCAGCTGAAGGGCGTTTTTGCGCCTTCTTACAATGTGCTTGGCATCGATGGCGCAAAAATCCACAATCCGGCCCAATACGGGCTCTCTTTGGGTTGGCAGCATGGCAACTGGGCCGCTGAATGCTGTGTCGAGAACTTCCTTGACCGCCGTGTGTCTACCCTGACTAATGCCGATTACGGAGTTTTTAGCAGCGTTTCAAAATCACTTGGCGACCTGAAAGGGCGAAATATCAGCGTATCCGTCACATATGCGCTTCCATATGGCCGGAAAACCGATAAAGGGCGCATAGAGACGGAGACTAAAATAAATTCGGCTATCCTCCGCCCGTTCTGACCATCAAATCTGATGGCATCATGTTTGCGAGGGCGTCTCTTGGCTTTCGGCGGTGTTCTCGCGGGGCTTGTGCACACGCTCCATCACTATCTGGTAGTTGTTGATCACGGCCCCCGTGACGAGATTGAGCAGGAGGAATACCGAGATCACAAACCATGTGATGTGGAATGTGTTGATGATGAGCGGCGGAGTCTTGATCACGCCCAGTTCGTAGGCCGTGATGTGGTTGTATCGCAGATCGGTCCAGTCTTCGCCGGTGACTTCTCGGAAGAGGGTGAACATAGCTTCTCCGAGCGTGCCGAACGGGTCGGGCGAGTTTGCCGGGGAATTGGGGGCGATCTCCATCAGCTTCTTGTATCTTTCAAGCTCCTCGCCTTGCAATGTGGCGGGGTCGGGCAGCCTGAACATGCACACGCCTATTATCGAGAACAGATAGATGAAGATGCCGAAAAGCATCACGTTGTAGAACATCGCCGTGGTCGACTTGATAAGCACGGCGATTATGACCTTGATCTCTTTGGCGGCTCTGAGCAGGCGAAGCACCCTGAGCACCCTGAGCACCCTGAGGGCCATCATGGCCGTGCTCCCCTCGAAGAGATTTTCGGGGATGTATCCGATTATGACGAGCGACAAGTCGAAGAGATTCCACCCGTCGGAGAAAAAATCCTTTGCCGAGGGCGAAGCCACATAGCGCATCAGAATTTCGATCGAAAAGATGGCGAGAATAAATAGCTGTACTGTAGCTATGGCATCAGAATGGAGGTATGTCTCGACTCCGATCAGCAGGGAGTTGATCAGAATTATCGCCGTAATTCCGATTTCAAAGACTTGGCTTTCGATCACACGTTTTGACAATGAACCGAGAGTCGATAGATTTTGTGGCCTGATGGCGGCGGTATCGTTTGATTCGTTCATAGTGATGATAGATTTTGGTTGATGCAAACCTTCGCTTTTTAGTGCGTGGATGATCATACAAAATTACGAACAATTATGTAATTTTCCAATTCTTTCGCAAAAGAAAATAGAAATATAATAGGAGGAGGCCGTCTGACAATGTGTGGACTGCCTTTGCTTACATATTTTTGTAAATATGGATAAGAATAAGGTTTGAAATAGATGTTAATCCATAGATTTTTGCAGTGACAGGAACATAAGAAAAAATCCCTTATTTCACCTTTAAGTGAAATAATTGTCGTATATTTGCGTTATAGTATTATATAAGCAATTGTAGTATGAGTGAAGTTGAATTATATCTGATACAAGAGGGAGATAACTGTACTATTTACACGTTGCAGTTTCTCCGAGATACAGAGAGTGAGTTTGAGAAATTTGTTTCAAAATTTATCGACAATGTCGAGTACAATGAGGATTATACTCGTATAGCGGCGTTCATCAGCCGTATCGCTCGGAACGGTGCGCTGGAGCGTTATTTCCGTCCGGAGGGAAAGATGTCAGATTCGGTGGTGGCATTGCCTGTGACATCATCCAAGCTTAGACTATACTGTTTGCGTTTGTCTGATAAGATTCTTATTCTTGGTAATGGTGGTGTAAAATCAACACGTACCTATGATGAGGATGCTTCGTTAAAAGGTTATGTGATGACATTGCAAAAATTTGAAAAATTATTAACTGATGGTGTGAAAGACGGTTCAGTCACTATAACCGAAACATCAATTGAAACTGATAACATTTTTGAGATATGAAACGTACGGCTAAGACTCTTGATGAAATGTTGGGTACGATACCCGAAGCGGTAAAGAATGAGGTTGATCTTTCCTTTCAAATCTCTGACCGCATTGATGAGCTGATGCATCAGCGAGGTTTGACAAAGAAACAGTTTGCTGACGCTATCGGTCGCAGACCGAGCGAGATTACAAAATGGTTGAGTGGTCAGCATAACTTCACAATTTCCACGCTCGGAATGCTATCTGCATTCTTCGGGCAGCCAATAGTGACCGTCGGTTAAAGTTTGATTGCTGTTTGCATAATAAAAGTGTTCCTACCCGATCTACAAGTTAGGGTAAGAACACTTTTATTATGCAAACAGACGTGGAATCAGTTGGTCAGCTCTGTTAGTGAGAAGTGGCCGTCCATGGGCTGCACGGCGATCTTTCCGTTGAGTATGCCGAAGAAGAATTCGCTCAGGGCCTCGGGTGTGAGCTTTGTCTGGCCGTCTGACATGTTGTATGTGCGCAGCAGCTGCGGGCCGAGGGCGGCGGCTGTGAGCAGAAAATGATTCTGGAACTTGTCTGTGTCGATGAGGTCGGCGGCGAGCACTTTGCCCACCACGGTGTAGCTGCGGAGGGCTTTGTTGACCTCGCCGTCGGTCAGATGCGCGCGAAGCTCGTCGTCCTTCAGGTTCACCTTGATTTTTCCGGATTCGGGGCTTTGCTCCTTGCCCTGGTAGAGGGCGCCGAGGTCGGCGAGCGAGTAGTTGTATAGCGAGGCGAGGGGAGCGGCGTTGATGGGCTCTATCGAGAATGCGCTGGGCAGGAGGATGCCGTTGTCGCCGGTTATCGACACCATGGGCGCGTTGAACGTGCCCACAAGGCAACCGTCAAGGTTTAGCTCCTGGGTGGCGAAAACTCCACCGATCACCACGCAGTTTTTAAGCGTGATTTCATCGGCGTAGATGCTGCCGCTGACAAAAGCGTTGTAGAGCACCACGGATTTGGCGTTGATGTCGCTGCCGAATGACAGCGATGCCTTGGCGGCGCGCGACACTATTGACCCGGCGCTTGCCACGGCTTTCACAAACCTTGCGTTGCCCGAATAGTCGGTGTCGGCGTAGAGCTCATTTTGCACGTATGTGGCTCCTTGTATTTCAAGGTTGCCAGCCTGAAGGGTCAGCGTATGCGCGAACACCGAACCTTGCACTATGGTTTCGCCCTTGACGACAATGCTGCGGGCCAGTTCGGCGGCCTTTTGGGGGAGTATGCCCGATGTCACGAGATTGTCTTGCAGGAAGAGCAGGTTATCGTTGAATTTTATTTCTTTGAGTTCTTTCATTTTTGTTTTTCAGTCGGTTGTTAGCATTAAAAGCATCTGATGCCGGAGGTTAATTCTGGTAGTTGAACGCCCGTCCGGCATCGGCGTTGAACAGGCGCCTGGCCATGTCTCTCACCCTTGTGTCGTGGGGCGATGAGCCGTTAGCGTTTTCCGAGAGGTTTTCTTCGAAATGCTGGTTGATGGCGGTCATCTTCTCGTCAGTCAGCCTCTGCCATGGATATTGCTGCAGCCTGCGGTCGGTGTCATCTTTCGCGTATTGCATGATGGCTTCGGGCACATAGGTGTTGCGGTCGATGCTTTGGCTTGGGGAGACTTTCTGTATGTGGATCACCGGGGCGTACTTCACCTGTCGGCCTGTCGACGGCACTGTGCATTTCTGCAGCAGGGCGTCAGTCTTGGCCTGCTCCTGCAGGTATGCGTCGATGCGGCCTATGGTGCCTTCGGCCAGGCTTTTTGATCTGGCGGCGGCCAATAGCGCTGTGGCTTTTGCCTCTTCGAGGCTTGTCACTGTGGCTTCGCCCACGAGTTCGCTGCCCAGCATCGGCAGCGTGTATTTCTCGGTGTGGCGGCGCAGGTCGAACGCATGCTTGTCGAGCATGTATATGCGGTTTTCGAGCTCGCGGTTGAGGTCGGTGAATGTCTTTGTGTATCGCGATGTGATGCGGTCATAGTCTACCTGCATCTGTCGGCGCTTGTCGGCGCACCTCTTGGCCAGTTCGCTCAGGTGAGATATGGTTGCGTCTACCTCCGACTTCAGCGCCGATATCTGCTGGGAAATCTCGGAGCGCACAGTCTTGAAGAATCCGTCTACGATTGATTTTCCCACCTTCTTGGCGTTGCTGTGCAGCGAGGCCACCTGAGCTACCTCTGTGGCGGCTATGGCTCCGGTGAGGAGATTGACGTTCTGGTTGCATTTATGCACCTGATTGTCAAAGGGATCGGTCTCTACGTGGATGTTGACCTCCACAACTTCCGATACCTCTCCGGAGATATTTACCGATTTGCCGTCAACAGTGACATTTCTTGAGTATGGTATTGTCACCGTCTTGTGAAATGTGCGGGTATAGCTCATGACTGTGTGGGGCTGAGTGATTGGAATGCAGTGGCAGTGAAGAGCTGATAGGCGGTGCGCTTCACGCGGTCGGAAGCCGACGATGAGGCGAGCATGCCGTTGAAGTCCCCGACGAGGTCCTGAGAAGCAAACTGCGGGGCTGTCCATTCCATAAGTTTCTGCGCGCGGCGTATCTGCTCGGCATGGGCGGCCGGCACAAGGTCTTCGTCAGAGAATACCTTGGTGACTTTTGAGCCGGAGTTGTCGAAGTTCATCTCCATGATCATCACCGGGGCCATCACGCTGCGGCTGTCGGCCTTCAGGGGCTTGGGCAGGAGTATGCGTGCCGTGAGGGCATCCTGCTCGGCCAAGGCCCTCAGGTATGAGTCCATGGCGCGGATTGCTCTGCGGCTGTCGTGCTTCAGGCTTGACATCAGCAGTCTCTGCGAGGTGGTTAGCGCCTCTTTCTGCATCGTTGGCACCGTGGCTGTGAGCTGCGACGGGCGGTTGCTTTCGCGATCCATCTCCTTGCCGGCAAAGTCGATCACAGGCTTGTCGAGAGCGTAGATGCGGTCGATGAGGTTGCGGTTGAGGCGGTTGAAGAGCTTAGTGTATCGGGCCGTGAGCATAAGGTAGTCGCGCTCCATACGCGAGCGTATCTCGGCCAGTTGGCGGCGCTGCTGGCTCAGTTTCATCACCCAAGAGTCGACATCGCTCGTGAGCTTGGCTATCTTCTGCGATATCTGTGAGTGGATTAGGGAGTAAAATCCTCGGTTGACGTTCGATACTATGTGGTCTGCGGCATCAGACTCAGCCTTAAGCACGGCGGCTTTCATGGCCACTACGGCGGCTGTGGTGCCTGTGACGTGGTTTGACACTGAGCTGAGCTCGCTGGCCATCGGCTGAGTGTCGACTACGCAATCTATTCTTGCCATAATTGATAAGCTGATTATAGGTTGGTATTATGGCTATTTTGCCAGCACTTCGGCTGCGAGGCCAGGGAGGTCGATGCTGCTGTGCTCGTATGCCTTGTCGGCGAGGGCGGGCTCGGGCGGGAGCTCGGCTTTCTTGGCGAAGTATGGGTTGACAGAAGCCAGGTTGCGGCGGCGCGCGTCGAGCTGGTCCACTTCGGCTGTGGCCACGGCGGCCTCGTTGGCGTATCCGTCGCGCAGCTTGGCGTCATAGAACTCTACATGGCCGAATTCCTCGGCGCGGCGGTCGATGTCGTCCTTGAGCTCCATCATGAAATTCTCGAATTCGAGCTGGGCAGCCTGGAATTCCTCGCTTTGCTTTGCGAAAGCGTCCATGTTCTCCGACGATGCGCTGATGGCGTTGACCACGGTGGAGTCAAGCTCTCCGTCGCTTTGCTTCATAGAGTCCTCGGTGCGCTGCATCGACACCAGGGTGGTGTAGGCAGCCACGTAGTTGCGCAGGGCTTCCTGCATCAGGTTGATGATATCGGCGCTTTCGGCGTGGTTTGAGCGGTAGAAAGCCTCGGTATCCTGATGCCAGCGGTTGAGGTATTCGATCTTCTGGTCTTGTATGTGATTGTAGATTTTGAGGCGCTCGATGCGGTTTTCCATCATCAGGCTCTGCACCACGGGTGCTACGATATCTTCAAATATCTGGTGTACGGCGAAGGGCGATCCGGTGGTGCTTCCGTCTTCGGCCACCCATGAGCCGGTGAGCGGATCGAGCTTCACTCGCGAGCTCTGTTTGAGGTTGAAGGGGTCGTAGCCCTGTGCATTGTCGGAATAGTCGAATTTCTCCTGGCGTATGCGCTCTATCTCCTCCCGCTCGAGCACGGGCGAATAGTGGTTGTACGGAGCCTTGAGTATGTTGAAGAGGAGGGCGTTGCTTTCGTCCATCATCTTGTCGACAGAGGCTTCCTTCAGGTTTGAGAGCGCGTCGACCGATGTGGCGAGGGTGCCGATAAGCGAGCGGAGCACATCTTCAAACTGCAGAGCCTTTGCGGCGAATGAGTCCTTCAGGCGGTTGAGCTCTTTGAATTTGTCGATGCTCGAAGCATAGCGCTCGCGGTCGAAAACTTCGATCACGGGAGCCGATTCGGGCAGCTGGTCGGTAGCGAATTCCTCTACGTGGCGCAGGTAGTCGCTGCCGTCGGCCACGAGCGGGAGCGATACTGACGATACGTCGACGTCCTGCATGCAGTGCGACACGGTGCGCAGGGCATTCTCCATCGCGCCCATGTAGTCGTAGACTTGCACCTGCTGTATAGATGACGAGTACTCGGAGGTGTCTACGGCCTCCACCTTTTCGTCGGTCTCTACGAGCGGCGCTTCGGCTCCGAGCTCGTCAAGGCGTCCGATGGTCTCCACCAGCAGGTCGGGCTTGCGCGACATCTGCACCTTCACCTGCGATTCGCCCACCTGGCCGGTGAGGTCAACCATGAAGCTGCGGTCGTTGTATTTTATCTCTTCGGCAACCGGCACATAGGCCACGCCGAGCTTGGTGACTCCGTATCCGCGGAATATATTGTCATATTCGTTTTTGAGCGCGCCAATCTGTTCATCGATCTCCTCGATGCGCTTCTTCATCTGGTTTTTCTTGATGAAATACATGAAGAACAGGATTATGGTGAGGAACCATAGCCAGAGGCTCGACATTTTGTTTTCGATTTCGGCGCGTTCGTCCTGCAGGGCCTGGGCCTGCTGCTCGATGCGCTCCTCTTCGGTCACGATCCTTTCAGCGGCATCGATGTAGTAGTCATAGAGGATCTTTGCCTGATCCTGCTCTACACCGCTGCTGTTTTTAAACACTTTTCCTTTCATTGCGGTATTAATTGTTTTTGATTAGGGTTCTTAGTGAATTAGGGTGAGTCTGTGCTGTGTATGTATGTCTTCGGCATAGGTCGGCTGCCTGAAGGTGTGGGTATGAGAAATCTAAGTTGCTGTTTCGCGGTCGGTGATTGTATGGATGGTTTTAGATTAGGCTGTGTTTTTTTATTATTTCAGGCGGTTGCCTTGTAGATTGGTGGAGCGCGGAAACCGTTCAGTCGAGCGGCTCGGTGTAGAATCGTATGATGCGCGCTAATGCTTCGGTGCATGCCGGGCAGAATGCCGGCGAATCATTGGTGCGCATGCGGCAGTTTAGCGCAGGGCGGTATACGCCCCGGGCTGAATACCCGCCGCCTTCGTATACGCCTGCGGGGTAAGCCGCGGCGCTGTCGGCAGGGGTGGGTATCGGGGTGCCCGCTTTGAGCAGGCCTTCCCATTTTGAGGCGAAATCCGTGAGAGTGGTGATGTTTGGCTCCCACGGCTCGATGTCGAGTGGGTATGTGTTGTCGAAAGTGTCGCCTGTGTAGAAATATTCGTCAGCGAGGCCTCCGAAGCTGTGGCCGAACTCATGCACCACCACCGGGTGGAAGGCGGCGTGTTTCGACGCGGTCAGCGTGTAGGCGTTGAATATGCCTCCGCCGCCGTATTCGGGCGTGTTGGCGAGTATGATCAGATGCTGGGCCGGGATATTGGCCACGGCGTCGTACATCTTGAATAGGGCTGGCGACGTCAGGTAGCGGTCGCTGTAGAATGTGGAGAAATGGCTGCCGAAGGCCGTGTCGAGCCAGTCCCCGTCATTTGGCACGCTGACCCCCGATTGTTCGGAGGGCGTGTGCACGGCGATGAAGTCGATGCGGTCGGCGTATCTGTCGAATGGCGAGTGGCTGAGGATTGCCTCCGATGCTGCGCTCGCATCGGAGACGAAAGCCTCCATCTCGTCGGCTGCATAGCCTTCGGCCAATATTGCCACGCCTATGTGCGGGCCGTCGTATGTGGCCCGGTGCACATAGGTGTGGGTCAAAGGCTTTTGGTCACGCCGGCGTATCAGTATGTCGGCGGGGTCAACGATGTGCTCGATGCTGGCGGCGGGGAGGTGCCTCTTGTCGAGAAGCCTGGCGGTCACCTTCACCTTCTCGCGCGGCATAGGCACCAGAAGCGGGCATTCGGCTGACGACGGCACGTCGAGCCCGAGGTCGAGCCATTCGTTGAAGAGTGAAGAGAATGATTGAGCGTAGAGAGTGTCGCCATCGAGCGAGGTGACGGTGATGTCGCCGTTGCCCGCGTAGAGGGGCTTTTCGAGATTGTGCTTCCGGCCAGCCCAATGTGCGTGACGGCTCAAGCCTCTGAGCCCGATGCTGACATCACCCGGCGTGCCCGAGAGCACGTAGTCGATGCGCAGAGTCGAGTCAGTGAAGGCCTGGCTGAAATCGGCGGCCCAGGAAGAGGCCGCCGCTAACAGGGCCGCGTATGCGATGGCGATGCGCATGGCGCTTAGATGCTCTCGTTGCAGATCGGAATCTGGCGCTTGAACACCTCCTTGAATGAGATTATGGTCTCGGTGCGGGTGGCGTCAAGCTTCTGGAAGTGGGTCTGGATGATCTGCAGCAGGTGGTTGTTGTTGCGGGCCACCACTTTGGTGAACATGTCATAGTGGCCGGTGGTGAAGTGGCATTCCACTACCTCGGGAATCTTCTCGAGGTGGGCTATCACTTTGTCAAACTTGGTGGGGTCGGTGAGCAGGATGCCGATGTAAGCGCAGGTGTCGTAGCCGAGGGCTGCGGGGTTGATGAGGCACTCGGTGCCCTTCACCACGCCCTTGCCGGCCAGGCGCTGCAGGCGCTGGTGGATAGCTGCTCCGGAGACGCCGAGCTCACGCGCGATCTCCAGGTACGGCTTGCGGCCGTCATCGGCCAGTTTCTGCAAAATCTGAATGTCTATTTTGTCAAGTTGTTGGCGATTCATAAGGCAAGTGATTATTGTGATAGATGATTGTGATAATGGTATGTTTTAAAGTTGGCGCATATCAAATGTGCTATTCATTTGCAAAAGTAGTGTAAATAATTGAGAAAAACTACTATTTTGGCTTAAAATTTAAATTTAAAAATATAAAAAAACGCAAACAAGTGTTTTCTCCGCCTGGATCTCTGCGCTCCGGCTTGGCCGCTTGGGCGCAGGGAGCGGCCTCCGGGCCATATCACGCTTGTTAAACCGCGTATTTCTCCGCGTGGCCTAACGCATTGATAAATTGTGGGGTTTTATGCGTTTAACTATTCTTGGAAACAAATTTTAACAAAAATAAACATAAAAATATTTGTAATTGTTGTGCATAAAGCGTTAAATTAGCACCACAATAATAATTTCCACGAAAATCACTATCGATCTATGATATTTAAGTTCAGAATCGTCTCTGATGAGGTCAGCAACTTCAAAAGAGAAATAGACATCGACGCTACTGCCACATTCCTCGACCTGAAGAATGCCATCTGCGATGCGGTGGGCTATGACAAGAATCAGATGAGCTCTTTCTTCATCTGCAGCGATGATTGGGAGAAGAACAAGGAAATCGCCATGGAGGACATGGGCTTCGACACCGACCAGGACGTATGGCTGATGGATGAATGCGTGCTCAGCGACAATCTCGACGACGAGGGCCAAAAGCTGCTTTTCGACTTCGACTACATGACTGACCGCAATCTCTTCATGGAGCTGCGCGAGGTCATCACCGGGCGCACGCTCAAGGATCCTGTGTGCACTCTCTCTCTCGGCCAGGCGCCGGCCCAGAGTATCGACATCGATGAGTTCACGAAAGACATCGACAAGAAGACTGCGGTGGCTGCCACCGCAGCCGATATCGACGAGCTTGACGAGGAATTCTACGGCTCTGACGACTACGACCCCTCGGAATTCGACGCCGAAGGCTTCGACGAGATGCGCTACGACTGACCACGTCCCTCTTGTGACTCTCGTGCAAATATCATTAATTTAATATAAAAGCATAAGGGAGGCCGTCTGACGAGTTTAGACGGCCTCTAACTTTGTTTGTTGGGCAGTATCTTCCCTGCTCGATGTGTAGTGGTGAGTGGTCTGTTGGCTTAAGGGCATTAAAAAAGACCCTGCCGGGCAGAGTCTGCTAATGGGGTTAATGTGATTTCTGTGAAAGGGATCGGCAGCCGGGTACTGTGGCTCAGGCTTGCTTCAATCCCGGGAAGTGCGGGTCAAGCTTACTTTGACGCCTGGTCAAATGCTTCGCTTGAGTCTTTGTGCGCTTCGGGCGAGAGAGGCGACCATACGTAGTTTTTGGCGGCCTCGTTGCAGTACCACTGTACCGCTTTCTTAAAGTGTTGAAACATAGTAATTGAACTTTTTTAGTTAAACATTCATTTTCTCGAGGGCTGGCAACGCTCGCTGAGCGGTTGCGCCGATCGGGCTTGCTCAAAGTGCTTGCCTCGATTCAGCATATCGGGCGTCGGAGGCGAGAGCGTCGATGTTGCCCATCTCCTTGACGTACCATGCTGATGCGCGCTTTACACGGTGAAACATAATCTGAAGTGCTTAAGTTAAACATTTTTGTTCATGTTCCCTCTGGAACTCTTTGCTATTATAACGCTGCAAAGTTACGAAATGTTTTTGAATTATGTTATAAAACATATTTATTTAGCATATGCGAATATTGACGCATTTTATTTGATTAATAGATATGATGCTGAAATTCAGTAATAAAATGTGTGGGTGACCTCAATGTGAAAATTATATTAATTACTTCCCAAATAGATTTTGGAGGCAAGCGGCAGGTGCCTCGAAACTATGGCATAAGCATCATAATAGTGAAATATAAACGTGATTGCCGCATGATAGTTCAAGTCAGAGCGTCAACCTGGCCTCGAGAAGGCATTGATTAATCTTTTGGATTAATGGAGTTTGATTTCTCCAAATCACATAAATTCATTAATTTTGTATTCTAAATTTCAATATTAATGGAAAAGAAGTCATACATCACCAGTTCACACGATGTGCATCTTGATATCGAATATACCCAATGGCTGACTGAGCTCATAGGTCGCTATCGTCATGCTCAAGTCAAGGCTGCCGTAAAAGTCAATTCTGAAAAACTGTTGTGGAATTGGCAGACCGGGAGAGACCTCGTGCGGCGTAAAGCGGAAGAGAAATGGGGCACAGGCATAGTGGAGCAATTGAGCCTTGATTTGCAGGCTGCTTTCCCAAATGAGACTGGATTTGGTACAAGTAACCTCTGGTATATGAAGAAATGGTATCTTTTCTATTCCGGAGAACTTCGGCGACTTGTAGGTGAATTTGGCGATTACTCTTCTGGCAGACCAATCCACCATGTTGGTGGAGAATTGCAGTTGTTTGATAGAAAGGAATTTGAAAAACTCCACCACATAGGTGGAGAAATTATTGAGGATTCAGAAAGTGCAAATTTCCCGTACATATTCGCTTGTGTTCCATGGAAACATCATGTGGAAATAGTTTCCAAATGTAAGACGGTAGATGAAGCACTGTTCTATCTTAAGCTGACGGTTCATGAGTCGTTGTCAAAGCAGGGCTTATTGAATTGCCTGAAGGCCAACTTGTATGAGGAGCAAGGGGGAGCATTGACGAATTATAAGGAAAAGCTCCCATTGCCACAAGCAAAATTGGCGCAGGATATTACACGTGGTAACTATAATTTCAGCTTTGTACATGTGCCAAAGGAATATACGGAGCGAGATTTGGAAGATGCACTATGCAATCAGATGACACGTTTCCTATTGGAGCTTGGCAATGGATTCGCTTTTATTGGCAGGCAGAAGGAGTTGGTGATAAGCGGCGTCAGCCGCCGAATTGACTTGTTGTTCTATCATATCAGATTGCGGTCATATGTGGTTCTGGAAATTAAGGTGAAGCCATTCGAGCCGAGTTTTGCCGGTCAAATAAACTTCTACGTTAATGCAGTGGATGAGATACTGAAAACACCGGAAGATAATCCGACCATCGGATTGCTCATATGTAGTGACATGAGGGATACGGATGTTCAGCTTTCGTTTAAGGGCATCACAACTCCATTGGGTGTGGCGACATACAATAATGTGCAATTAGAAGAAATCAAACGTCAACTCCCAACATACGACCAGCTTGTCGAAAGGGTAAGGCTATTAGAACAAGAAATCACTGATTCTAAAGGTTGAAACAAACTTATTGCCCCTGCATTTTGAATGCGAAAAGTCCTGATGAAATTTTCGTGCCTGACAACGAGAGAAAGCACCGCCTAACGTGGGCTTTATCGCAAGATTTAACCATCTTTGGGGCTTTGCATTGAAAAAAAAATTGTAACTTTGCAAATTCACTCGCGTGCGTAGGCGATGGCCTACCAGAAAACCTAACGAGCAGGATCAAAGGCAATGGCAAACAAAACCGACAATAACGCAAATCCGCGGCAGGAGCGCGCTGCCTCAATAAAGCCGCTGTATAAAAAAGTGATCAAATGGATGTGGATATCATTCGCGGCCATTGTGGCCCTTGTGATAGCCTTCCTCATACTGATATATAATGGAGTGATAGGCTATATGCCCGAACTCGACCAGCTGAAGAATCCCCAGGACAAATTCGCTACGGCAATATACACGTCAGACGGCGAGGAGATGGGCCGATACTTCCGCAATACAGGCAACCGCGTATACGCAGACTACGCCGACATATCGCAGCATGTGATCGACGCACTCATCGCCACCGAGGACGAGCGTTTCATGAAGCATTCGGGCATCGACGCCAAGGCGCTCAGCCGCGTGCTGATAAAGACGCTGATGATGCAGAACAAAAACGCCGGCGGCGGCTCCACCATCACCCAGCAGCTCGCCAAGCAGCTCTATTCCCCCCAAAGCTCGGGCCTGCTGTCGCGCGCTATGCAGAAGCCTATCGAATGGATGATAGCCGTGAAGCTCGAAAGGCAATATTCAAAGGAAGAGATATTGAAGATGTATCTCAACCAATTTGACTTCCTGTACAATGCCGTAGGCATCAAGTCGGCGGCCACGGTGTATTTCGGCAAGGACGCCAAAGACCTGAATGTGGAGGAGGCGGCCATGCTTGTGGGCATGGTGAAGAATCCGGCCTACTACAATCCGCGCCGCCACCCCGAGCGCACCCGCATGCGCCGCAATGTGGTGCTTGAGCAGATGTGCCGCGGCAAGCTCATCAGCCGGGAGCAGCTCGACTCGCTCTCCAGGCTGCCCATCACCCTCGACTACCATGCCGCCGACCACAAGGAGGGCATAGCGCCGTATTTCCGCGAGGAGCTGCGCCGCTTCCTGCTCGCCAAGAAGCCTGTGCGCAAGAACTACATGTCGTGGGAAGGGCAGAAATTCAAGGATGACTCTATCCTTTGGGAGACCAACGCCCTGTACGGCTGGGTCGAGAAAAATCCCAAGCCCGACGGCTCAAAGTGGGACATATACAATGACGGGCTGAAGATATACACCACCATCGACTCTCGCATGCAGGCCCACGCCGAAGAAGCGGTGCAGGATCACATGCGCGACCTCCAGGGCAGATTCTTCCAGGAAAAGAAAAAGATGTCAAACGCGCCCTACAGTTCGCTGCTGAGCGCCGCCGATCGCGAAAGGCACATCAAGACGGCCATCCGCCAAAGCGAGCGATACCGCGTGGCGTCAAAGATCGCCCATAAGACCGAAGAGGAGATCGAAGAGGAATTCAACCGCCCCGTGGAGATGTCGGTATTCAGCTATGACGGCCCTATCGACACGGTGATGACCCCGCGTGACTCCATCCTCTACATCAAGCACTTCCTGCGCACGGGATTCATGTCGATGGATCCGCGCAACGGATATGTAAAAGCTTACGTGGGCGGCCCCAATTTCAAATTCTTCCAATATGACATGGTGTCGACCGGGCGCCGACAGGTAGGCTCCACCATCAAGCCATTCCTCTACACGCTGGCCATGGAAGAGGGCATGACGCCCTGCACTCAATTCCTCAACGCACAGCCCACGCTCATCGACGGCAACGGACGCCCCTGGTCGCCGCGAAATGCCGGCACATCGCGTCTGGGCGAGATGGTCGATCTGCGCTGGGCGCTCACCAACTCAAACAACTGGATCTCGGCCCGCGTGATGGACGTGGTGCGCCCCAACAACCTTGTCAGGCTCATGCACAACATGGGCATCACCAACGACCTCCCGGCAGTGGTGTCGCTCTGTCTTGGCCCGAGCGAGATCTCGGTCAAGGAGATGGTCACTGCGTATTCGGCCTACGCCAACTACGGCATGAAGACCGATCCCGTGTTCGTGACATCGATCACCGACCGCAACGGCACTGTCATCTCCAACTTCGCCCCGCAGCAGACCGAGGTGATCTCCCAGAAGGCTTACTACCGCATCCTCTCGATATTGCTCAACGTGGTCGACGGAGGCACAGGCAACCGACTGCGCCGTCCGCCATACAGCATCACAGCCCAGACCGGAGGCAAGACCGGCACCACCAACGACAATAGCGACGGATGGTTCATGGCATTCACCCCCGAGCTCGTTTCGGGCGTGTGGGTAGGAGGCGACGAACGCGACATACACTTCAACACCATGGCCAACGGCCAGGGCGCATCTATGGCCCTGCCGATCTATGGCCGATACATACGCTCGGTATACGATGATCCCAAGCTCAGCTACAAGCAGGATGCAAGATTCCAGTTCCCCTCAGGCATCGACCTTTGCGAGGGGGCTTATGACGCAGGCCTTGTGTCAGACAAGCTTGAGGAGAGCGTGGAGGGCGTATTTGATTAAAATGCTTTTGAAATGAGAGAACAAAATCTAATGAGGGGCATCTGCTCGCTTGCCGCGGCTTTCATGCTTGCCGTGGCGCCGGCCTATGCCGATTTTCAGCATAAGGTGGCCCGCGGCGAGAGCATATCAGGCATCGCCTACAAATACCACATTTCTGTAGAGGATCTGATCAAGCACAATCCTCACGCCAATTCCGGCGTGCGCCAAGGCATGATGCTCACCATTCCCGACGGATCTCCGGCGCAGCAGCCCGAGACTGTGGCCGGAAGCGGAAGCGGATTGCCCGGCATCCAGGCAGGGCAGGCCGACGGCCCCACGGCTGTAATCGGCTCGATAGATGACGCACAGGTGGAATGGATTGATCCGTCAGACACTCTTGCGGCGCAGCCCGACACCTTGCGCAAGCCCAATCTGATGGTGCTTCTGCCATTCAAGGCCGAGCCCGGCAAGAAGGCCAAGCAATATGCCGAATTTTATCGCGGCATGCTCCTGGCCGCCAATGAACTGACGGCCGACCGAGGCGAAGAAGTCGAAGTGATTGTCAGGGATCTTGCCTCCGACCGGGAGGGCTTGGAGGCACAGTTGCTTCTGGCCGAAGAGAAAAACGTGGCGGTGGTCATCGCCCCCGAAGACCAGGCCTCGATGCGCGAAATAATAGACTATGCGTCGCCCAAGGGCATATATGTGCTCAATATGTTCAATATAAAGGATGAGTCGCATCTCACCAACCCCTACGTGCTGCAGGGATACATCGATGCCCGCATGATGTACGACAAGGCCGTGAGCGGCATCCTTGAATATTACCCCGGCTACACCCCCGTGATACTCGACCCGGCCAACGGACGCGCAGAGAAGGATCCGTTTGTGCAGATGCTTCGCAAAAAATACGCTTCGATGGGGCTTGATGTGATAGACGTGCCGTTTGCCGACACATTGCGCAAAGCCGATCTTGAAGCAGCCGGCGTGAGAACCGACGGCTCAGGGCGATACGTGTTCATTGCCCGATCGGGCGCAGTATCGGTCTTCAACCGCTTCGCGCCCATGGTGTCAGAGCTCAGGCTCACAGACGAAGGCAAGGAAGCCTACAAGGTATTCGGCTATCCTGACTGGACCGCCTTCCGGGGCGAGCACCTGACGCGCCTCTACGACATCCAGGCCATGGTCTATTCCAGATTCTTCTTCGACGAGAAGAGCCGCGAGGCCCGCGAGCTGCGCGACGGATACGAGCGCTGGTACGGCGAGTCGATGCTTGAGGCTGTGCCCAACCAGGCCGCACTCGGATACGACACCGCCCACACCTTTATAAAATGGCTGCAGCAGACCGACGGCAACATCGGCAGCGTGCTCGGCTCGGCTGAAGTGAGCCTGGGCATACAGTCGGCCTTCTCTTTCGTGCCGGCGGGCATAGGGGCCGGATACATCAATAGCACCCTGTATCTGGTCAGATACATGCCTGACCGCACCACTCAATCATACGTTCTCTAAACCCATTCCCACGCATGCGCATAATCAGATCATTGGCGGCGATGTGCCTCTCGGCGGCAATTCTCGCGATGCCATCAGCCATCAAGGCCGAGACGCACTATAAGCCGCATATATCGCTCGGTTTTCATGCCGGAGCCGATATGTCGAAGGTGTCATTTTCCCCGGCTGTGAAGCAGGGATGGGAGCAGGGCATGCTCATGGGCGTGTCGGTGCGGTACGCCGAGGAGAGGCTTGTGGGCGTGGTCGGAGAGCTCAATTTTGCCCAAAGAGGGTGGAAGGAGGACTTCGAGGGAGCGCCGCTGAGCTATTCCCGACAGTTCACCTACATCGCCCTGCCCATCATGACCCATATCTATTTCGGCCCGTCGCGCTTCAAGTGCTTCTTCAATCTTGGTCCGGAATTCAGCTATATGATAGGCGAGAGCACATCGGCCAACTTCGACTACCGCAATCCCACCGAGGCCGAAGGCTGGCCCGACAAGGCGCGCATGACAGAGCAGATGTCGATGGATGTGCACTCGAAGTTTGACTATGGCATCACTGCCGGTTTCGGTGTGGAATTCTGGGTAAGGCCCCGGCATTCCATCTACGCCGAGGGGAGGTTCTATTACGGCCTTGGCAATGTGTTCTCGGCCACAAAAGCCGATACGTTCAATGCCTCGCGCAATATGACCCTCTCCATCACTCTCGGATACAACTTCCGCCTGAAGTGAAACAAAATCCGCCTTCGCTGACGTGAAATCCAATCATTTTTCGTAATTTTGCGCATTAAATAAGAAAGATATTCCAATAGGCATAAACAAATGCAGAAAATCAGAAACATAGCGATCATCGCGCACGTAGACCACGGCAAAACCACCGTAGTGGACAAAATGCTGCTGGCAGGACACCTATTCCGAGAAAACCAGAACGCCGGAGAGCTCATACTCGACAACAACGACCTCGAGCGCGAGCGTGGCATCACAATCCTGTCGAAGAACGTTTCAATTGACTACAAAGGCTATAAAATCAACATAATCGACACCCCCGGGCACGCAGACTTCGGCGGCGAGGTGGAGCGTGTGCTCAACATGGCCGACGGCTGCCTGCTGCTCGTAGACGCCTTCGAGGGCCCGATGCCACAGACCCGATTCGTGCTGCAGAAGGCCATACAGATTGGTCTGAAGCCTGTGGTGGTCATAAACAAGGTCGACAAGCCCAACTGCCGCCCGGAAGAGGTGCAGGAGATGGTGTTTGACCTGATGTTCAGCCTTGACGCCACCGAGGATCAGCTTGATTTCCCCACTATATTCGGCTCGGCCAAGGAGGGCTGGATGAGCACCGATTGGCGCAAGCCCACCGACAGCATCCTGCCGCTTCTCGACGCCATAATCGAGTACATCCCCGAGCCAAAGGTGCATGAAGGCGATGCCCAGATGCTGATCACCTCACTCGACTACTCGAGCTATGTGGGCCGCATAGCCATAGGCCGCGTGCACCGAGGCACAGTGCGCGATGGCATGGACATCGCCCTCTGCAAGAAAGACGGCACCGTGTCGAAGCAGCGCATCAAGGAGCTGCACACATTCGAGGGCATGGGCCGAAAGAAGGTAGACAGCGTGTCGAGCGGCGACATATGCGCACTGGTGGGCATAGACGGATTTGAGATCGGCGACACTGTGGCCGACATCAGCAATCCCGAGCCCCTGCCGCGCATCAGCATCGACGAGCCCACAATGTCAATGACTTTCACCATCAACGACAGCCCATTCTTCGGCCGCGACGGCAAATACGTGACTTCGCGCCACATAGGCGACCGTCTCACCAAGGAACTTGACCGCAACCTGGCCCTGCGCGTGGAGCGCGGAGACAATGATGACTCCTGGAAGGTGAGCGGGCGAGGCGTGCTGCACCTGTCGGTGCTCATTGAGACCATGAGGCGCGAGGGCTATGAGCTGCAGGTGGGTCAGCCCCAGGTGATCATAAAGGAGATCGACGGGGTGAAGTGCGAGCCCATCGAGCTGCTGACAATCAACACAGCCGAGGAGTATTCTTCAAAAATCATCGATATGGTCACCCGCCGCAAGGGCGAGATGCTGAGCATGACAGCCCAGGCCGGCGACAGGGTGCACATGGAATTCCAGATACCGTCGCGCGGCATCATCGGCCTGCGCAACAATGTGCTCACTGCATCGGCCGGAGAGGCCATCATGGCCCACCGCTTCCTCGACTACCAGCCATGGAAGGGCGACATCGAGCGCCGCACCAACGGCTCTCTGATAGCCCTCGAGGCAGGCACGTCATACGCCTACGCAATCGACAAACTGCAGGACAGAGGCCGATTCTTCATCTTTCCTCAGGAAGACGTATACGCCGGCCAGGTGGTGGGCGAGAACGCGAAGGAAAACGATATCGTGGTCAATGTCACCAAGTCAAAGAAACTAACCAATATGCGCGCCTCCGGTTCGGATGACAAGGCCCGTATCGTGCCTCCTGTGGTGTTTAGCCTTGAAGAGGCGCTTGAATACATCAAGGAAGACGAATATGTGGAGGTGACCCCCCATCATATACGCCTCCGCAAGATCATTCTCGACGAGATAGAGCGCAAGCGCAGCAACCGATAAAACCTCAATCGAAATGAAGCCATTCTCCCTGAACATTAATGGCGACCTACGCCAGTTTGACCATCCGGTGGTGATGGGCATCCTCAATGTCACCCCTGACTCATTCTACGCCGAGTCTCGCGCTTTCTCGTCGGATGAAGTCAGCCGTAAGGTCGATGAGATGGTGAGGCAAGGCGCCGACATCATCGACATCGGCGCATACTCAAGCCGGCCCGGCTGCGAGGATGTGAGCGTCGACGAGGAGCTGCGCCGCCTGGAGTTTGGCATCGAGGCTCTCCGCAAGGTGGCTCCGGATGTGATTGTCTCGGTCGATACTTTCCGCGCCGCAGTGGCCCGCAAGGCTGTGACTGAGTTTTCGGCCAACATCATCAACGACATCTCGGGAGGTGTCATCGACGAGGACATGGTGCAGACGGTGGCCGACCTGCATGTGCCATACATCGCAATGCACATGCGGGGCACAGCCGCCGACATGACCGAGCACACAGACTATGACAACCTCCTTATGGAGATATTTGAAGAGCTGGCGCAGCGCATCTCGGCCCTCGAGCTTGCCGGAGTCAACGATATCATCATCGACCCAGGCTTCGGATTCAGCAAGACGCTGGAGCAGAACTATATGATACTGCGCAATCTGCCATTCTTCAAGGTGTTCCAGATGCCTCTGCTTGTAGGAGTCTCCCGCAAGTCGATGGTGACAAAACTTCTCAACATTTCGGCTGACGAGGCGCTTGCCGGCACCACATCGCTCAATATGTATGCGCTGCAGCATGGGGCCGACATCCTCAGGGTGCATGACGTGGCTGCCGCAGTGCAGTCAGTCAAGATCTGCGAGCAACTGCAGAAATATTCATCTATCGGTAATCTCTAACATCAAAGCATCAAGCCGTGGTTGACTTCAGCATAAAAGATCTGCTTGATATCGTCATCGTCGCCTTCCTCCTCTATTATGTCTACAAGCTGATGAAGGAGTCGGGCACGATAAGCATCTTCTACGGCGTGATGGCTTTTTTGGTGGTGTGGGTGATCGGCTCTGAGATCCTCGACATGAGGCTCTTCGGCACCATCCTCGATAAATTCATGAGCATCGGCCTTCTGATACTCGTGATTTTGTTTCAGGATCAGATCAAGAGATTTCTCGTGGATCTCGGCTCGCACAAGAGATGGCGATTCCTTAAGCGCCTGCTAAATCACGGCAAGGAGCATGACGAGAGCAACTACAGGCTGAGGATAATGCCCATCGTCTATGCCTGCATGAGCATGTCGAAGAGCAAGACCGGCGCGCTCATCGTGATTCAGCAGAAGATACCGCTTGATTCCTACGCCAAGACCGGCGATATCATCAGCGCCCGCATCAACACGCGCCTCATAGAGAATATCTTCTTCAAGAATTCGCCCTTGCATGACGGCGCCATGATCATAGCCGACGGTCGCATCGTGGCCGCGGGCTGCATCCTGCCCGTCAGCCATGACGACAACATACCGCGCGCCCTCGGCCTCCGTCACCGGTCGGCTCTGGGGGTGGCTCAAGCCACCGACGCTATGGCCATAGTGGTGTCGGAGGAGACAGGCAACATTTCGGTGGCCTATCGCGGAGATCTTAAGGTGAAGTTGTCGTCGGCCGATCTCGAAAAGTGTCTGTCATCTCTTGAAGTGCCGCTTTAAGGCTTTTTATGAATACGTAACCATCCACACATCTTAAGGTATGCGAAAAGCACTCTCCATCATAGCCGCCATGGCATTCAGCCTCGGCCTCCACGCTCAAAAAGGCGTGGACATAAGCAATCTCACCCTCACCGAGAATCTGGCTCAGCCTGCTGTGACAGGCAAGGCCTTGAAGCCACTCATGGCTCACATGGAAGGCATACGCGCTTCGTTGGCCAAACATTTCAAGGATGTCGAGCTCGCGCGCGACGGACAAGTCGTTGTCGTTGACATTCCGGCATCGGTGCTTTTCGCCCCCAATGAGGTCGTACTCCTCGAAAGCGGCAAGCCCTACCTGCGGCCTTTCCTCAATATGCTGAAATATCCCACCATGTATAAGTTGCTGCCGGTGATGCACAGTGATGACTCTGGCGATGACCAATATTCTGATGCCTTGACATCTGACCGGGCCGCCGCAGTCTATGAGTTTCTATGTCAGGAAGCCGGCATGCAGGGCGACAATGTGGTGCCTTACGGAGTGGGGAAGGAAGACCCCGTGGTTCCTAATAATTCCATCGTCAACCGCGCCGCCAACCGCCGGCTCGAGATCTACATAGTGCCGCAATGGCAGCTTGTCGATCAAGCCAAATCAGGAAAACTGAAATAAAAACAAAGTCGCTGGCGGATCTGCATCCGCCAGCGACTTTGTTTTTGTCAATGTGTAGGCATCAGATGCGTTCAAGCACTCTGGCCACCAGATCCTGCATTCCGGCCTTGTAGTTGGGATTAGCCTTGTTGTTGAATCTATTGGCTATGATCTGGCACACAGTCATGCACTTGTGGCCCATGAGCGCGCCCATGCCCTGCAGCGGAGCGCTCTCCATCTCATAGTTTGTGACGCGCCTGCCTTTGTATTCAAATTCCTCAATGCGGCGGTTGAGATCGGGATTGGCCAGGTCGAGGCGCACTTTTCGGCCTTGCGGGCCATAGAATCCTACGGCAGAAATAGTGTTTCCTCTCACCATATCGTCCTTGCCAATGCGCTCCACGAGCTCGGCGTCAGCGTCGACCACGTAGGGGGTGGCCCAAAGACGGTTCCAGCCCGTGTGGCGGCAAAGCGCATGCTCAAAGCCGAGGTCGGCCACCTCGTCGCGCCCGGCGTAGTAGTTGAGAACGCCGTCAAATCCGATAGCCTTTTCGGCTATCACGGGAGTGCCGATGGTGATGTCAGGCTGCAGCGAGCCGGATGTGCCTACGCGCACCATGGTGAGCGTGCGGTGCGAGTCCTTCACTTCGCGGGTGTTGAAGTCTACGTTGGCCAGGGCATCGAGCTCAGTGATCACGATGTCGATGTTGTCAGGGCCTATGCCGTGGCTGATGCACATGATGGGCTCTCCCTTGAATGTGCCGCCGATGGTGTGAAATTCGCGTGAAAACACCTCAAATGTCTTCGTGTCGAAAAATGACGCGATCATGTCCACACGCTGCGGATCGCCGCACATGATGATTTTGTCGGTGAGCTGGTCGGGATGGAGATGGAGGTGGAAGACTGTGCCGTCGGGGTTGATTATGAGCTCCGAATCGGGAATCGTTATTTTTGCCATGGTAAAAAATTTTCTTATTATGAATAATAACTGCAAAATTAGCATAATTGTTCAATTCCACAAATTGCGGAGAGGAAATTATAGGCAAAAATGTCCCCTGATTAATTATTGAGAGTGTGGTATAATAAAAGGCCCGCGTCATCGTTAATAAAGAATATGATCAAAAAAAATTAACAACTACAATACAGAGATGAAGGTATTGCGTTTTTGCGCCATCTGCGCTTTCGCGGCGGTGTTGGCTTCGTGTTCAAGCAATAAGCGGAGCAAATTTGTGTATTTTCAGGATATCGACAATGCGCCGGCAGTGGAGCTGCCAAATTATGAAACCCGCATCAAGAGCGGCGATGAGCTTGTCATAACCGTTAATTCTACCGATCCGGCCGCCACGGCAATATACAATGTGCCGCTTTCGAATCCGGCCACCGAAGGCGATCTCGCCGGAACGTCACAGCCGAGGCAGCAGACATATCTCGTAGACAAAGAAGGAAACATACAGTTTCCCGTGCTTGGTGAAATCCATGTGACGGGCATGACCCTTGGCCAGCTGCGAAAGTTGCTTGAGGAGAAGATCAGCGCCGATGTGCAGGACCCGTTGGTGAAAGTTGGATACGACAACTTCGTGGTCAATGTGGCCGGAGAGGTTAAAAATCCGAGGCAGATCTATGTGGGGAGCCCGCGCTTCAGCGTGCTTGACGCCTTATCGGCCACAGGCGACCTCACGCCCTACGGACGTCGAGACAACATCCTCGTGATCCGCGAGGAAGAGGACGGCACCCGCTCGTCGGCCCGCCTCGACCTCACGAAATCAGAAGTATTCGAATCTCCATATTTCTATATGAGGCAGAATGACTACGTATATGTCGAGCCCACAGAGGTGCGTGAAGACAATGCGGAATACAACCAGAATAATGCATTTAAACTCAGCGTGATATCTACCATCACCGGATCATGCTCGGTGGTGGCTTCACTGCTCATAGCCTTGCTGCGCTGACCGCGTGGCAGGAATCAAGCGTTTCAATTATCACTTCCCATACGCCCTTATCATAAAAATGGAAGATAAGAAAGATAAAAAAACATGGGTCGCCGCTTTTGACCTGAAGAATTTCGTGAAGCTGTGCTTCAAATCATGGAAATTGATAGGATCGTGTGTCATAGCCGTGCTCATGCTGGCCGCCGCATATCTTTATGTGCGCAAATCAAGCGCCGAGGTGTTCGCCCAGCTCATGCTGCCGCCGGAGTCAAATGCAGGCGGCCTGTTGCCGTATCTTGACATAGCGAGTTCTCTGCCCATCAGCGACATGCTTGGCAGCTCCACAACCGAGAATGAAATAGTTGTGATAAAATCCCACACTGTATTTGAGCGCACCGCCCGGGATCTTGGGCTCAACGTCTCATATCTGCAGAAGCGCTATCCGCTGAAGTGGTATCCCGCCTATGACAACGCGCAGTTGAAGCTGACCACTCTTCCGAGCATCCCTGACACTATCAGGGCCACTCTCCGCTTCGACATCGACCCGAACTCCGACGGCACTTTCGACATAAAATGCAAATTCAAGCGCCGCACTCTCGCCGACGTGGAGAAGGCTGTGCTGCCGGTGACACTTGAGACCTCCTACGGCCCTTTCACCATTTCAAAGACTGAATTCTACGGGCAGGCTCCGGTCAACTCTTTCCGCATTTTGTTTTGCTCTTACAATGCGGCGGCATACTCATACACGGAGGCCGTGCAGGTCTATGCCCCAAGCAAGAAGACTGATGTCATCGACCTTTCATTCTTTACCAACGACCCCGCCTTCGGCGAGAAGCTGCTTTCAAAGATCATTGAGAATTATAACTACGTCGGCAATAAGAACCGCGATGACAACAGCACACGCACTCTCGACTTCGTCAACAAGCGCATGTCGACGCTCGAAGGCGAGCTCGCGCAGGCCGAAGAGAAAATGACGGCATTCAAAAAGGCCAACGACATCGTTAATCCCGAGGCTGACATCGCCACGCTCGTAGGAAAAGAGAGCACGCTCGACGCACAGATACTCGGAGTGCAGACTGAGCTGGAAATCCTGGGTATGGCCAAGGATTTCCTCGCCAATCCGGAAAACAACTATGCCCTGCTGCCGAGTGTGCCCGGAGCCGGCCCCGAAATGGCGGCTTACAATGACCTGATCTTAAAGCGCATGAAGCTTGCCTCCTCGGCCAAGGAAAGCAACCTCGTGCTGCGCAAGCTCAATGAGCAGATCGACGCCCTGCGCGAAAACATAATAGTGACTGTCGACCGCTCTTACGAAAACACAAGCATGCGTCTGTCGGCCCTGCGGCGTGAAAATGCAGGCACAGAGACGCGCAAGGGCAGCGTGCCCGGCATAGAGCAGGAATATGCCACTCTCGGGCGTAATCTCTATATGCTGCAGCAGCTCTATGTGATGCTCCTTAAGCAGCGTGAGGAGGCCGAGATGAGTATGCTGAAGACATCAGTCTCCCTGCTCACGGTCGATGCGCCCTACACAGTGCCCGCTCCTACTGAAATGGGCAAGAGCAAGGTGCTGGCCATAGCCTTGTTTTTCGGCCTGTGCATAGGCCTTGCCATGGTATTTCTGCTAAAATTGCCAAAGGCGTCAATAAGCGGAAAGCGACAGATAGAAAAGATGTCAGCGGCTCCGGTGCTTGGCTCTGTCGAGGTGGAGAAAGGCGAAGACAATGCACTGATATCGGCTGACAGCCATGCAGCCGAGGCGCTGAGGATGCTGCGGAGCAATGTCATGCTGGCGCTTGAGGGAGCGGGCCGGAATGTGGTCATGGTCACTTCGGCGCTGAACGGCGAGGGGGCCTCTTTCATAGCCGCCAATCTTGCTGTTTCGTTGTCAAAAGCCGGATACCGCACTGTTTTGGTTGAGGCCAACCTCCGCTCGCCCCAGCTGGCTGAGCTGATGCCGGGCCTAAAGCCTTCGGCGTCGCTGCCCGATGTCATAGGATCAAATGGCCGGTTCGCGCCTGAGTTTAGCGAAGACGGGATGCCTGTGGTGATAGGCGCGGGACATTACGATGGCAATCCGGCTGATCTTCTGTGCGGCGAAGGCATGGATAAATTCATGGCAGGCCTAACGAGCGCCAGCGACTATGTGGTGGTGGATGTCGCCAACATGGAGGGGTATAGCGATGTCTTTGCCATGGCAGATTGCGCCGCTCTCACCCTTGTAGTTGCAAAGACCGGCGTCACCACGCCTAAAGAGATGGAGTACATCAACGGCATATACGCCGATGGCAGGCTTCCGCGCCTTGCTTGCGTAGTCAATTCTGTCGAAAACTGACCAATATGGCCTACGCCGCTTTTCTGTTCATAGTGCTTTCGACGGTGGCATTCTTCAATTACCATGCCATCTTGTCAGAGTCAGCATCAAAGGCTCTTTTCTACCTGTCGGTGTTGATAGGCGGAGTCGTTGCCGCCTTCTATGCGCGTAGTGAGCGTAGGGTTTCATACCCGCTGGCTCCTTGGCTTATGCTTATGGGGGGGCTTCTTGTGTCGGTATTTATGGCTACGCTCTATCATCAGCAGAGCCTTAAAGTCTCGTTCGTGACCACTTTGCCGGTGCTCCTGTCGTATGCGACGTTCGTGATCTTCATGCGGTTTGACCTCCCGGCGGAAAAGGTGATGCGCACATATCTGGTGCTTGCGGTCGTGTCGGCCATTGTCTATTTCTGCAATGTGCTCACCGTGCCCAACAACATGTTTGGCAAGCCGATGCTGGATATCGACGACAGCCGAGGCATAGTGCGCATCTACGTGATATTTCTTGAGATGTTTTCGATCATGATTTTCTATGTGATCAACCGCTGGCTCGTCGACAAGAAATTCAAGTGGGTGATCTTGGGGTCGTTTCTGCTGGTAATGGTGGTGCTTTCGGTGATAAGGCAGGTGATTGTGTACACTGTGCTGCTATCGGCGCTTTTCATCATGCGCAGGGTGTCATGGAAGATCAAGGCTCTGATATGCGGAGCGTGCGTGGCGATCGTGGTGTTTGTCTTGCCTATGATTCCAGTCTACAAAGCTTTGGTGGAGTTGTCGGAAGAGCAAGTCGATGATAATGAAGAGAAAGAGGACATACGCATCACGGCCTGGCGCTTCTACACCTACGACAACCAGACGGGAGATCTCACGCCCATATTAGGCAATGGCATGCCATCGTTTGGCAATAGCGTCTGGGGCATAGCTTTTGACGCTGAAACGCAGGACAACGGATGCTTTTTCGTAGATGTTGGCTGGGCCGGACTGTATTGGCTCCATGGCATTTTTGCCGTTATCGGGCTTCTTTGGCTCATGGGAGCGGCTTTGATGAGGAAGAAGCCTGAGAATATGCAGTTTGTCAACTATGGCATAGTCTATTTCTTTCTGCTCTGTTTCGCTTCAGGCCCCAACCTGTATTATTTCCAGATAGTGTCTCTTATGCTCCTTCTGAGCATGGCTTTCTCATGCGCTCCGCAGACAGATGCGCTCCCGGCAGCCTCCACGGTTGAAAAGCGCCCGCGCCTTTTGCCTCGCTTCCCCCAGCTCAGGTGAAATAATGCTCATTATGCAAGCAGAGGCTGTCTAAACTTTCATCAGACAGCCTCGTGAGGGATATGGATGTGTGTGTTTCAGAAGAAGAATGGCTTGGTGTGGTGATTGATGAAGAAGATGGTGAGGATGATGAGCGCAGTTATCAGGATGACAAGCGCTAAGCCCGAGATGAACAGAAGCGTCTTGGAAATCCTCTCCCAGTTGAAGGCCACCGCTCCTACGCCTCCTATCAGCAGGGCAGATAATATGGCTGCGATGAGGCAGATGCATGCTCCCCAGATGCAGCTCACCGGGATGTTGCCCATGGTGTAGGGATCAAAGTGGTAAATGAACCACGAGCTGCCCATCGAGTGGTTGATAAGGAAAAAGATGGCTACAAAGAGTCCTATCAGCGCGGAAATCCCTATCACGCTGCCTGCGAGGATGATCAGGGCGCCCACCACCTTGCATACGGCGCCGAAAAGGCTGGTGGCCGTGTGTCCTACATTGGCCGAGTCAATCTTGCGCAACTGCTCCTGGGCTGAATCGCGGAGGCTTTGCGCCACCGAATCAAATGTCACTTCGCGCCCCTCCATCTCAAGTTTCTTGCGGGGTGTGTTGGCCAGCGGAATCACCATCCATGCGATGAGGTAGCACAGCACCATGGGCATTACGTAGGTGGTGAGCGCGAGCACCACCAGCAGCAGGCGCATCACCCCCGCGTTCCATCCGAGGTATTTGGCGAGGCCGCCCACCACTCCGCCGAGCACTCGGTCATTGGGATCGCGGTAAAGTTTCTTCAGGTTCTTCATTTGCTTGTAGGGCGGCGGGGGCGTGTTGTCGTCGGCATCAGGATATTGTGTGCCGGCCTGGGCGCCGAGCTCTTCGGGGCTGCCTATGGTCTCGATCACCTGATAGATGCATTGTATGTCGATCACGTTTTTTCCGTTTTCGACTCTCTCGCTCAGGAGTTCGCTTGCGCGGCATTCGATGTCGTCTACTATCTCCTTGCCTTCGGGGCCCGAAAATGCGTCGCTGAGTTGGCGCAGATAATTCTGAAGCAGATTGTAGGCATCCTCGTCGATGTAGAAGACCTTATTGTTGATGTTTGCTTGCAGTGCTCGTTTCATTTTGTTTGCTGTGGGGTGTGAGGGTTTATTCTTTCAATTAATGATATTGTCGAAGTGATTTCTTGCCAGCCTTCGCGCAGCATTGTCAGGTATTCAGCGCCTTTGTCGGTGATGTTGTAATACTTTCTTGGTGGTCCTGAGTTTGACTCTTCCCAGCGGTAGGCGAGAAGATCGTCGTTTTTCAAGCGCGTGAGCAGAGGATATAGCGTGCCCTCGACCACGATCATCCTTGCCGCCTTAAGACGCGAGATGATCTCGGAGGCGTAGGTCTCGCCCCGGCTGATCAGAAGCAGGACACAAAATTCAAGCATCCCTTTGCGCATTTGTGATTTTACTTTGTCGGCATTCATTTCTGTGTCTGGTGATGTGATTTTGTCGTTTACATCGCAAAGGTATGTAATATTACAGTACCTTACAATACATAGTACCTAAAATTAGCGTAAATTAACATATTTGTCGCGGAATTACAAGTGGTGGAGGTGCGTTTCTCCGAAACGAACGTGTCAACATCCATCATGCCTTGTTGGCAAGGGAACACAGATTAAGACGGATTCACGCGGATTTCACGGATTGTTCTCATTTAACGGCGATTATCCCGCATATAGCAAACGTCAGAAAATCGAATGCAAAGACATTCGGCTTTCTGACGTTTGCCATATGGATGTGTGGAGGTGCGTTTCTCCGAAACGCACGGGCCAACTTCCGCCTCCATCTATGGGGTGTCAGTCTGCGTATTCGATTTTGCAGACGATCTTGTGGCTTGGGGTGGGGGTGGAGGATGAGGCCACTGATGGCTGGTGTATGTCGCTCGGGAAATAGAGGAAGAAGCGGTCGGGCGTGGCCTTGGTGAACTCTACGGCGCCGGTGGGGCGGTATTTCTCCACATCTTTGGCATCATCGTATGGCATGGTCACCTCTACGCCGCCGCGCACAAGGCCCATGAGTTCTTGGCCAGAGATGGTGTATTGGAGGTCGATGTATTTCTTGTGGGCTTCTGCCGGGGTGGAGTCGTAGTCTTTGGGAGTGTACTCCATGACGTTGATCCACAGGCGGTCGGGCACGATCACCGCTTTTCCGGGCTGTAGGGTCGTGAGGTCTGTGTTGGCCAGGTATTCAAAAAGTTTATTCCACAGGTCGGCGTTCTTTTCATATTGCGACTGCCATTGGGCCATGTCGCAGCTTGCGTCGGGCTTTACGCCCCAGGCTTCGGCGCGGGAGATTGCGTTTTGTTCCATTATCTTATTGTATCCTTTTATGAAATATGGTGAGTTGTAGTCTACGGGCCTTATGATGGAGTCAGTGTGGGTCACAAGGTCGATGTCTATTGGCACCAAGTGCATCCTGCGCATCTCTTCGCTGCGTCCGAGGTCGGCCTCCATGCTTTTGCAAATGCTTTCGACGGCATGGGCATCGAGTGACGTAGCCACGCTGACCACTTCGTTGAGATAGTGCGCGCCGTCGGTCACCATCCCGCGCTTGTAGCAGGGCGTGCGGTATTTTCCGCTCAAGGCTGTCACCCGGCCAATGCGGTGCCCGATGGCTTCGACGGCCTTGTCGATGTTGGTCTCGGCTATGTCGGCCATATTTGAGCCGAGGCATAGCATAGCGATTTCAGCCATCAGTCAATTCCTTTCATTGACAGGGAGATGCGCCGGCGTGTGAGGTCGACGTCGAGCACCTTAACCCTCACTTTCTGATTGAGCCTGACCACCTCCGCCGGGTTATTGACGCGACGGTCGGCCATCTGCGATATGTGCACCAGTCCGCTTTCATGCACTCCTATGTCGACAAACGCTCCGAATGCGGTGATGTTGTTTATGATGCCGTTGAGCACCATGCCGGGGCGCACGTCTTCGATTTCAGTTACGCTTGGGTCGAATTCAAATTCTTCGGCCTGCTCGCGCGGGTCGCGTCCCGGACGCTTCAGCTCTTCGGCTATGTCTTTGAGGGTGGGAAGGCCCACTGTGGCTGATGCGTAGCGGGCGAGGTCGATTGAGTCAATGAGCTCTTTGTTTTCAATGAGTTCTTTTATGTCCTTGCCAAGGTCAGCCGCCATTCTCGCCACTATGCCGTAGCATTCCGGATGCACCGCGCTGTTGTCAAGCGGAGGGTCGGCGCCGGGTATGCGCAGGAATCCGGCAGCCTGCTGGAATGCCTTCTCGCCCATGCGCGGCACTTTCATCAGCGCCTTGCGGCTCTTGAAGTCACCGTTTTCGGCGCGATAGCTGACGATATTCTGCGCCAAGGCCGGCCCGATGCCCGAGATGTATGACAGCAGCTGCTTGGATGCGGTGTTTACGTTTACGCCCACGAGATTGACGCAGCTCATCACCGTGTAGTCGAGCGAATCCTTTAGGGCACCTTGGTCCACATCATGCTGGTATTGCCCCACTCCGATTGATTTCGGGTCGATCTTGACGAGTTCGGCCAACGGGTTGATCAGTCGGCGTCCGATCGATACGGCTCCGCGCACAGTGACGTCATGGTCAGGAAATTCCTCGCGGGCCACATCGCTCGCGCTGTATACAGAGGCTCCGCTTTCGCTCACCACCATCACCTGCACAGGCCTCGGGAAATGAAGCACCCTCAGGAATTGCTCTGTCTCGCGGCTTGCCGTGCCGTTGCCGAGTGCTATCGCGTCGATGCTGTATTTGTCAATCAGGCCTGTGACGGTCAACGCCGATTTCTGTCGCTCGCGCTGCGGGTATATCACGTCGTAGCGCAGCAGATTGCCCTGATTGTCGAGGCAGACTATCTTGCAGCCGGTGCGTATGCCGGGGTCTATGCCCATCACGCGCTTGCCGGTGAGGGGCGATGCCAGCAGCAACTGACGCAGATTGTCGGCAAATAGGGCAATCGCCTCTGTGTCGGCCTTTGACTTCCAGATGGCTGCCACTTCGTTCTCGATTGAGGGCAGCAGCAGGCGCGAGTAGCTGTCTTTGGCGGCTTCTTCGATGGCTTTGGCGCTGTCTTTCTGCGTATGGTCTTTGATGAATCCTCGGTTGATATATTGCAGTGCGCGGCTGTCGTCGATGGCCACGCTCACCTTCAGCAGGCCTTCGCGCTCGCCACGCCTGATGGCCAGGTACTGGTGAGACGGCACTTTACCTACGGGCTTCTTGAAGTTGTCGTAGTTGAGGTAATTTCGGGCATCCTCTTCCTTGCCTTTGGGTATTTTGGCCGAGATCATGGCGTATTTCTCCATTTGCGAGCGCAGGTAAGCCCTCACCCTCGGAGTCTCGCTAATCCACTCGGCGATGATGTCCTTGGCGCCGGCTATGGCTTCCTCGCGGTCGGCCACCTTGTCATTGACAAAGCGGGAGGCGGCCGCCGACAAGTCGCGGGCATTGCCGGCCATTATTATCTTGGCCAGCGGCTCCAGGCCTTTCTCACGGGCCATGGTGGCCCTTGTGCGGCGTTTGGGCTTGTAGGGGAGGTACAGGTCTTCGAGCTCGCCCGAGTCGGTGGTGGTCTCGATTTTCGCGCGCAAGTCGTCGGTCAGGGCGCCGAGCTTGTCGATAGTGTCGAGGATATAGGCCCGGCGTTTTTCAAGCTCGCGGAAATATCCGTATAGTTTCTCTATCTCGCGTATGTCAACTTCGTTGAGCGAGCCTGTGGCTTCCTTGCAGTATCGGCTGATGAAGGGGATTGTGGCGCCGTCGTCGAGGAGCCCGATCGTGGCTTCGACGCTTCTGGCTGAAAGGCCGAGCCGCTTGGCTATTTCGGCAGGTATGTTGATCACCTTTATTCAGATTTGAGTGTGAAAACAGAGATTTCCGGAGTGGCGCCTATGCGGGCTGGAAAGCCGACTTCGCCTGCTCCACGGTTCACGTATAGTTTCTGGCCTTTTGAGTCGGAGTAGAGGCCACCCCAGTTGTCATAGCGCCAAGCAGCCGGAGAGAATCCGAAAATCATTATCTGCATGGCGTGGGTGTGGCCCGACAGGGTGAGGGCGATGCGGCTTTGCGTATTGTCGGCCAGGTCGCGGCCCCAGTGCACGGGATTGTGCGACAGCAATATCTTTGTGTTTGCGTCAGAGATGTCGGCGTATGCCTTGTCAAGGTTGCCGTAGGTGGTGAATGGCGGCTCTCCCACGTTCTCCACGCCGATGAGGGCTATGCTGTCTCCATTGAGGCGCAGCCATCGGGTGGCATTGTCGAGCATCTGCCATCCCATGGCCTTCTGCAAGCCTTTCAGCCTGTCGACGTCGGCCAGGCGCGATGCCTCTGATGGCCACTCAAAGTATTCGGCGTAGTCGTGGTTGCCCATCACCGAGTATACGCCCATTGGGGCGCGCAGCCGGCGCAGGGGCTTGATGAATGGCATAGCTTCTTTGGAATGACGGTTGACAAGGTCGCCGGTGAAGACTATCACGTCGGGCCGGGAGGCGTTGATGCTGTCGACGAGGCGCGAAACGAAGGCCGTGTCGGAGCCGAATGTGCCCACGTGAAGGTCAGAGATCTGCGTGATGCGAAATCCGTCGAAAGCCTCGGGAAGCCCCTCTACGGGAATCTCGACTTCGACTCTGGAAATGCGGTTCTTGTCGGTCAGAGCCGCATACCACAGCAGGGCGCAAACCGCGATGCCTGCCCAGGCTCCGGCCTTTGTCATCCAAATCCATCGCTTGCGGCCCGTCAGCAGGGGAAGTCGCGAAAGCGCGTCAAGCAACACGAATATGTATTTGCCCAAATAGATCGATGCGTAGGCAAACAGTGCCCACATCGACACTTCAAAACTCATGTCGCCCACTTTGCTCAGCGGAAGCAGCATCAGCACGATCAGCGCCGTGGGAAGGCATACAGCCGTGACGGCCTGAATCCGGGCCCAAAGGCGCCTGCGCACATAGCATCGCAGGGCCGCGTAGAGGTAAAGGTCAACAAGGACGTTGACCACGAGCATAATGATGGCTAACAGTATGGAGAATCGCATGATACGGGCTCAGGAAGCGAGGAGGGCGTCAGCGTGGGCGCGTCTCTGCCAGGAGTTTATTCTTAAGCGGGTTGGCATACATGGTGAGCATCATGTGGCGCATGTAGCGGCGCTCGTCGGGTGAGACGGGGCCTATGTCATTCACTTTGTCGAGCTGCGAGTCGATGTATGCGTTGAAGTGATCCTCGTCGGCGGGCGTGTATCGGTCAGCAAACCGATGGCATCCGTTGATTTCGTCGTATGCGATATAGTTGCATTGGTAGATTTCGTATCCGCCATGTATCTTGCTGTCTATCAGGCGACAAGCCTCGCGCACTATCTCGGATCGGTTGTCTGAGCCGAAAGAGGCGAGGTCATCGTTGATGCATCCGCCTATGCGGAATGTCACTCTGCCCTTGTGCTTTAGGATGCCTGTCTCCATGCTGAAGAGATCATCATGCTGGCTTTTCTTGAATTGCGGATCACGCTGTTTGAGCAGGAATTCACGCGCTTTCAGGTAATCGTTGGGGTCGTATTCGTATGATATCGATACGGGGCAGAGACGGGCCGAGAGGATGTTGTCCTTGACCGATCCGTCGCCGGCGAGCGATATCATCTTTATCAGGCTCTCCTGCGTGAGGTCGTTGCTGTCTTTGGCGCGACCCTCGCGCTGGGCTATCCATATTGATTCGTGAAGGTGGTTGATGGTGTAGTGTATGTAGGCCGAAAGCTGCTTGGCGGCTTCGAGTGCCCGCGCCATCTTCACGTCGCGCTTCACTATGAAGCTGCGGTTAAGCTTTACGAGGTCGGTGATCCACTCATAGATGAGCAGATTGTTTCCGATGGCCACCTGGGTGATGGGGTAGCCGGCGCGAATGAAGCTGAGGTTTAGAAACGAAGCGTCGAGCACAATGTCGCGGTGATTGGTGATGAACGTATAGCTCTCACCCTCCTTGACATGGTGCAGTCCATGCAGAGTTATGCCCGAGGTAGTGGCTTTTTCAAGCTTTTCGAGCACGCTGCCCATCACTTGGCGCTGGAATTGCGTCTGATTGTCAAGCGATAGCAGTTGGCTGACCAACGCCTGATAGTCGACGTCCGGCAGCACATATTTCACGGCATTTTCAAATCCCGGCTCTTCTACCAGGCTCTTTATCTTTTCTTTGAACGTGGAGTCACCGTAAGGTGCTATGTCTTCAAACTCTTGTGGAATTACGTTATGTTTAGGCTCTGTAACCATAAGAAATTTTGTTTCAGTGCTCAAAATTACAACATAATATTATAAAAACCTAATTAGGAAAACAAGATTTTGAATCATTTACAATTTTTTAAAGATTTTATCGGATGTTTGCGCACACGTGCCTCACAATTGTGTATTTTTCCCGGAATAAGCGATAAATCGCCGAGATGAACCTCAGCGGGCGTCGGCGCGGCCTTCGTAGTAATTGATAAATGCGCGGTTGACCAGGCGTGTGCCTCCGGGGGTGGGGTAGTCGCCGGTGAAGTACCAGTCTCCGGGATGATCGGGTATGGCGGCATGCAGCCCATCGACGGTCTGGTAGAGAATGTCGACCTTGGCGTCGGTGCCTTCAGGAGTCAGCATTTCGGCTATTTTGGCCGAGATTTCCTCATCGGTGAACGCCTCGTAGATGGCCTTGACGCAGTTGGTCTGCTCGCAGGCCGGGAGGTGCATTTGCCGGCGGCAATCGGCGTATACCTGATCCATGACGTATTGGCGGCCTCGTTCCTTAAGCAGCTCAACTGCAGCCCTGAAGGCGATGAATTCGCCCATGCGGCTCATGTCGATGCCGTAATAGTCGGGATATCTGACCTGCGGGGAAGATGACACCACTATGATGCGCGCCGGCTTCAGGCGGTCGAGCATGCCTATGATCGATTGGCGCAGCGTGGTGCCTCGCACTATGCTGTCGTCGATGACTACGAGGGTGTCGACATCTGTCTCCACGCACCCGTATGTTACGTCGTAGACGTGCGACGCGAGTTCGTCGCGCGAGTCGCCCTCGGCGATGAATGTGCGCAGCTTTATGTCCTTGATGGCGATTTTCTCCACCTTCACTTTCTCGGCCATGATGCGGGTGAGGGCATCGGCGGTGAGGCGCCCTTCCTTCTGCAGGTGCATTATGGTGTCTTTCCGCCTGTTGTCGAGCCAGCGCTCGAGCTCCTGGGTCATGCCCATGTAGGCCACTTCGGCGGTGTTGGGGATGAATGAGAAGACGGCATGCGCGATGGTGCCTCCGAGCATGTCGATGAGCGACGGCACGAGGTTCACGCCAAGGGCCTTTCGCTCCCGATATATGTCGGCGTCGCTGCCGCGCGAGAAGTATATGCGCTCGAATGAGCAGCGGCTGTTGCGTCCGGGCTCATTGATTTGGGCGAGCCGCAGATTGTTGTTCTTGTCTACAAAAATTGCCTGTCCGGGCTGAAGTTCGCGCACCGACGGCAGCAGCACATTCATCACTGTCTGTATCACCGGACGCTCTGACGCCACCACCACCACTTCATCGTCAAAGTAGTAGAAAGCGGGGCGTATGCCATGTGGGTCGCGCAGGGCGAACATGTCGCCCGAGCCGGTGGCGCCGCACATCACGTATCCGCCGTCCCAAAGGTTTGACTCGGCCTTCAGCACAGATTCGAGGCTGATATTTGACTCGATCATCCTCGAAAGCTCAGGCTCTGAGTATCTGCCTTTGTATTCGCGGTAAAGGCGGTTGTTCTCCTTGTCGAGAGCGTAACCGAGCTGCTCGAGCATGACCACAGTGTCGCTGTATATGCGCGGGTGCTGTCCTCTCTCCACGATGCTGCGGAATACCTCGTCGACGTTGGTGAGGTTGAAGTTTCCGCACATGAGCAGGTTGCGCGAGCGCCAATTGTTGCGCCTGAGGAAAGGGTGGACGTATGACAGGCCGCTCTTTCCTGTGGTGCTGTATCGCAGGTGGCCCATGTATATGTCGCCTATGAATGGCACATCGGTGAGGTGGCCGCCACTTTGTGCTCCGGGACGGGAAAGAACGTCGGCGAAAGTCGCTATCTGCTCCCCTACGGCATTGAAAATCTCCTGAATCGCCCCTGACCCGATGGCTCGCTCGCGGAATACGTACTCGTGGCCGGGCTCTGACTCGATCTTCACCACGCCGAGGCCTGCGGCTTCCTGTCCCCGGTTGTGCTGCTTTTCCATCAGCAGATAGAGTTTTGACAGACCCCAGCTGTAGGTGCCGTATATTTCCTTGTAGTAGTCAAGAGGCTTGCGCAGGCGTATCATCGCCACTCCGCATTCGTGTTTAAGTTGCTCCACTGCAGATTTGTTGGGTTATAAGCGGAAATAGCTACCATGGCGGGCTTGGCCATGATAGCTATTTCTGAAGGGTGTTATCTTATGAAGAGAAGTTCGCGGTATTTGGGGAGGGGCCATATTTCGTTGTCGACCATGTTCTCGAGCTTGTCGATGTGATAGCGTATCTCATCCATGAGGTTGAGCACCGTGTCGTGATATGCTATCGCTTTTTCGCGCTGGCTCTCGATGCGGTTGGCCACCTTGCGGGCCTCAATCATCTGATGTGTCATCTGCTTTATGGCCACCATGTGCCGCGCTATCTTTTCGATTGATTCGAGGTCGGGGGCTACGATTTCGGCGGCTTTCTGTCCCTCGAAGAGGCTCTTGAGCTTCACCACATTGTCGGCGAGCATCGACTGGTATCGGGTTGCCACCGGGATGATGTGGTTGATGGCGAGATCTCCGAGCACCCGGCTCTCGATCTGTATCTTCTTGGTGTACATCTCCCATTTTACCTCATTTCTGGCCTGGAGCTCCACCTCCGACAGCACGCCGGTGCGCTTGAACATCTCCACGGTCGACGGCTTGAGGTAGTTGTCGAAGATTTTCGGGGCTGAAGTCTCGCAGTCAAGCCCTCGGCGCTCTGCCTCGGCCTTCCACTCGTCAGAGTATCCGTTGCCGTCAAAATGTATCGGCTTTGACTCTCTGATGAGGGCGCGGATTTCTTCGAGTATCGCCATCTTGAGGCTTTGGCCATTTGCGATGCGGGCATCCACCGCAGCCTTGAACTGTGTGAGCTGGTCGGCCACCGCAGCATTCAGCACGAGCATCGATGCGGCGCAGTTGGCCGATGATCCGGCGGCGCGGAATTCAAACCTGTTGCCGGTGAAGGCGAAGGGCGATGTGCGGTTGCGGTCGGTGGCATCGATCTGCAGCTCGGGTATCTGGGCCACCCCCACCGAGTATCCGGCTTTCGACGAGAGGTCGGTGAGCTCTTCGTTGGTGCTGTTCTCGATCATGTCGAGGATGCGGGCCAGCTGCGAGCCGGTGAATATTGATATGATGGCCGGGGGTGCCTCGTTGGCGCCGAGACGGTGCTGGTTGGTCGCCGACATGATCGATGCCTTGAGCAGGCCGTTGTGCTTGTGCACGGCTGCCATGGTGTTGACCACGAAAGTCAGGAACTGGAGATTCTGATCTTCTGTCTTTCCCGGTGCGAAGAGGAGCACGCCGGTGTCAGTGCCGAGGCTCCAGTTGTTGTGCTTGCCCGAGCCGTTGACTCCGGCGAAAGGCTTTTCGTGCAGGAGCACTCTGAAATTGTGCTTGCGTGCCACCTTTGCCATCAGCGACATCAGCAGCAGGTTGTGGTCATTGGCCAGGTTTGCTTCCTCGAAAATCGGTGCAAGCTCAAACTGGTTGGGGGCCACCTCATTGTGGCGGGTCTTGGCGGGGATGCCGAGTTTGTGGCATTGCAGCTCGAGGTCGAGCATGAAAGCCTCCACTCTCGAGGGGATGGCTCCGAAGTAGTGGTCTTCGAGCTGCTGGTTCTTTGCGCTCTCATGGCCCATCAGGGTGCGGCCTGTCATGGTCAAGTCGGGGCGGGCAGCATACAAAGCCTCATCGACGAGGAAGTATTCTTGCTCCCATCCGAGATAGGTGTTGACGTGCTTAACCTTGGGGTCGAACATCTGGGCCACGGCTGTAGCGGCCTTGTCGACGCTGTTTAGCGCGCGGAGCAAGGGTGTCTTGTAGTCGAGCGACTCGCCTGTGTATGATATGAATATGGTGGGGATGCAAAGTGTCTCGCCGAGGATGAATGCGGGCGATGAAATGTCCCAGGCTGAATATCCGCGCGCCTCAAATGTGTTGCGTATGCCGCCGTTGGGGAATGATGACGCGTCTGGCTCCTGCTGCACCAGCTGCTTGCCGTCAAAGTCCTCGACCACGCCGCCTTTGCCGTCATGGTTGATGAATGAGTCGTGCTTTTCGGCAGTGCCGTCGGTCAGAGGGTGGAACCAGTGGGTGTAGTGGCGGGCGCCGTTGTCGATGGCCCATTGCTTCATGCCTGCTGCGACAGTGTCGGCCACTTCACGGGTGATTGACTCGCGGTTTTCAATGGCGTAGACCAGAGCATCATACGTGGCTTTTGGCAGATACTCAAACATCTTTTGCCTGTTGAATACGGCTTTTCCGTAGAAGGCCTGCGGACGCTCGTCGGGTATCTCTACCGGCACGGCTTTTCTGTTGAACGCCTCCTCTACTACTTTGAATCTTAAAGATGACATAGTGGGAAAAAAAAAACGTAATGTTTAATTACCCTTTTGTGATGTTAGTAGTAATTATGAGCGCAAAGGTAGTGATTTTTTCCGCAATACTCCAAATCTGGCACGCAAAAAATCCAATAAATATCGGCGGCCCGTCATTTGGATCCGTGGGCCGACGGTTTCTTCTTGCGCAGGACGAATGTGGCGCACGGCAGCCACACGACTATGAGGAAACCGATGTAAAGCAGGGTCCAGCCTTTGATCCATCGGCCTGAATCGGGGATGTAGACCTGCTCAAGCGCATTGCCCGGGAGGTCATAATCGGGGAAGTCGGCGTCGAACGAGAATATGCTGCGTTTCCACTGTATCACTCCATCCTTAATATATATAAGGGCGGCGTCGCCGCGCGCCAATTCCTTGAGCGAGGTGTCCTCGGCGCAGTAAACCTCGTAGTCGGGGGTGGCGAGCTCTTTCCACCACTCGAGCCTTTCGGGCTGCACGGCGATGATGCCTATCATGGAGCCTCCCATGCGCTGCACGTAATCGTTGAGCTTATTGGCCATGCTGGCCCGGGCGCGGTTGTGCGTGACGGGGTTGTTGACTATGAGCACCAGCTGGGGGCCTTCCTCTTCGAAAACGTAGGGCGTGACGTCGTCATGCCCGTCGAATACGGCCAGCAGTCGGCCGTCGGAGGGCGTGGCCTCTTCGCGCCTTACGAATGTCCATGTAGAGTCGGGAAGGTCGTCGATGGCGAATCTCTTTTCCGCGCCGTCTTTCTCATAGACCATGCCTACGCTCTCTTCAGAGTCAGAGATGATCGATGTGCCGGTCTTGTAGGGGCGGAAGTCTATCATCGGCTGCACGAAATATCCCACTATCACCAGTATCAGCGAGTAGGCGATGCTTGCTATCACCACGAGCCATTGCATGATGTGCGGATACACGCCGCTCACCTTATGGTTGAGCTTGCCGAGGCCGAAAGCGAAGGCAAAGAGGAATATGTTTTTGACGAACGTGGCCGTATTGGAAATGACAAGGGCGTCGCCGAAGCATCCGCAGTCATCGACGGGGTCGGCTATGGCTATGTAGGCTGTGAGCGGAAGCATGAAGCACATGGCCAGGAAGGCGAGCCATGCCACCACGCGTCGCATGCAGCCGAGCGCCAGGAGCACGCCCACCGTGAATTCGCCTATCGATATGAGGGCGGCCACGCAGAGCAGCACTTCGTCGGGCATGGCGTGTATATTCCACGCCGACAGATATTCGCCTATCTTAATGATGAATCCCCAGGGATCGATGGCTTTGGTAAAGCCTGAAAACACGAATGTGGCCCCGACCAGCAGGCGCATGGCCCACACGATCGGGGATTCGTGCTTCCGGATGAAATCCCGCGCCTTTTCAGCAATCATTTTCCTCGGTGAGCTTTATGATTCCGAATACGGCATAGTTCATCATGTCGAAATAGTTGGCGTCGATGCCTTCGCTCACCATCGTTACTCCCTGGTGGTCTTCGATCTCTTTTGTGCGCTCGATCTTCATCAGGATGAGGTCTACGTATGAAAGCACTCTCATGCCTCGCCATGCTTCGCCGTAATCGTGATTTTTGGCCAGCATCAGCGCGCGAGCCTCGGCTATGGCTTTGTCGTAGAGCTCTATCGCCTTTTCCGCAGATATGTCTTTGTGGTCGGAATATCCGAGCTGGAGCTGTATGATGCCTATCGCCGCGTAGTTGACTATGGCGATGAATTCGGGCAGGATGCCTTCGTCTACCCGCGCTTCGCCGGTGACCTGCAGGGTGCGTATCCTTTTAGCTTTGATGAAGAGCTGGTCGGTGACGGCAGCCGGTCTCATGATGCGCCATGACGGGCCGTAGTCATTGAGTTTCTTGACAAACAGGTCGCGGCATACGCCAAGGGCGGCGTCAAATTGTAGGTTGGTGTCTGACATCTTGTGTTCAGTGGTTTTGTATTTGTGGAGTGGGATAGGGGGGGGCATGAGCCGCGCCCCTACAATAAGCCCTCAACCGCCGGGCAGGCAATTGAGGGCTGTAGGTTCAGGGGGATTATTGGAGCAGTTTGATCAAGCCCTGCACGCGCTGCATGTTGGTCTCGTCGTTGAGCAGGTAGTAGCCTTCCTCAAGACCGCGGAGAGCATCGATGTTCTCGTCGTCAAGCTCGTAGGTCTTTTCGAAGTATTTTACAGCCTCGGTCATGACGGGAGTGAAATCTTCGTCAAACACGCGCTTGAACTCGGCGCCTCCTGCCGGAGCGTTGTTGTAGATGTTGCGGGCTTTCTCAAGCAGAAGGTATGCGTAGCGGAATGTCGCCTGCGAGTTCTGGGGATCGAGCTCGATGGCTTTCAGGTACATGGGCATGGGGTCGCCTTCCACGCCTTCCTGCTCGTAGAGCACGCCCTTGATCACGTAGTATTGTGCGTTCTCAGGATCGTTGGCGATGGCCTTGTCAACTACGGTGAGCGCTTCGGCGCACTTGTTGTTCTTGATGTAGTCGTTGATGATCAGACCGATGTATTTCGAATCTTCCTTGCCGTAGAGAGGGAGAGCCTCGTTGCAGAGAGCGAGGACCACATCGTCCTTGCCGGCCTGGCTTGCCACGCCGATGGCGTAGTCATAGATGTTTTTGTTGACATAGCCGAGATCCTTGGCGTGGAGGAATGAGCTGAGGGCTTCGTCATACTTGTCGATCTGCCATGCTGCGAGAGCCTGGTTGTATGCCACCTCGGCCATGACGGTGTCGGCGGGGAGAGAAAGTTTTCCCTTGTAGGCGGGGTTTGAGGGGAGGACGGTGGTGTAGAGGTTCCAGAGGTCGTATGCTCCCTGCTTGTCATCGGCGTTGTAGAGGTCGATGCCTGCGCTGTAGAGGTCGGTGTAGTGGCCGCTGACCTGGTTGATGATGTCCTTTGAGTATTTAGTCTTGATCTTTGTGTTGCCCTTCTTGTCTACCTCGGCTACGGTGTCGAGCGGGAGAGCCTTGCTCATGTATTCATATCCCTGGAGCAGGAGGCGAGCCTTTTTGGGCTTGTCCTTGTCTTCGAGCTTGCCGAGCTGCTGCATGGCAAACATGTTGTCAAACTGCTTGTAGGCAGTCTGGCCGGGGATGAAGTAAGTGATGGCCATTTCCTTGGTGGCGGGGTCTTCGAATGCCGGAGTGATGATCTTCAGCACCGCTTCAAGGTTGGGGTCTTTTTTCATGGCGCGCTCGGCCTCTTTTACGACCGATTCCTGGGCCATAGCGCCGACTGCTGTCAGGGCGCACAGGCTGAGAAGGCTGATTTTTTTCATAATCAAATAATTTATGGATATGAGTTTTTTTGATTTTTTTTTATTCTTCGGATTCCTGATCGTCGTCGGCCTCTGATTCTTCAGTTTCGGGCTCTTCGGCTTCGGCGTCGATTTCGTTCTGGTCAATTTCGGGAAGTGCCTCTCCGGCCTCAACTTCCTCTACCTGCTCTTCGGGGTCAGTGGGCACGCAGCACACAGATGCGATGCTGTCGGCGCGCTTCTCGAGGTTGATGATGCGCACGCCCTGGGTGTAGCGTCCCATCACCCTGATGTCGGCCACGCGGATGCGTATGGTGATGCCGCTCTCATTGATGATGATCAGGTCGTTGTCGTCATTCACGCTCTCGAAAGCCACGAGATGGCCGGTCTTTTCGGTGACGTTCATCGTCTTCACGCCCTTGGTGCCGCGGTTTGTCACGCGGTATACGGGCACGCGGGTCTCTACTCCGTCGATGTCCTTGATTTCGTCGAGGGCCGAGCGCTTGCCGTATCCCTTTTCCGAGACAGTCATCACAGAGTTGGTGCATCCGGGCTCCATGGTGATGAGTCCCACCACGGCGTCGTTGTCGTCGTCGAGGCGCATGCCGCGCACGCCGGCCGACACACGTCCCATGGCCCTCACCTTGCTTTCGTGGAAGCGCACGGCGCGACCGTTGCGGTTTGCGAGCAGTATCTCTGAGTCGCCGTCGGTGAGGTCCACGCCGATGAGGTCGTCTCCCTCGCGGATGGCTATGGCTTTCTTGCCTTTTGCCAATACGCGCACGTATTCCTTAAGGAGTGTCTTTTTGATGAGGCCCTTGCGGGTGGCGAACACCAGATAGTGCGACGACGTGAATTCTTCATCGCCGGCCTGCTTGTATCCGATGTATGCCTGCACGGTGTCTCCCGGCTCGATGTTGAGCAGATTCTGCAGGGCGCGTCCTTTTGAGTTGCGCGCTCCCTCGGGCAGCTCGTACACCTTGAGGCGGTAGACCATGCCTTTCTTGGTGAAGAAGAGCATGGTATTGTGCATCGAAGCCATGTATACGTGCTCGATGAAGTCGCTGTCGCGTGTGTCGCTTCCCTTGAAGCCTACGCCACCGCGGTTCTGGGCGCGGAATTCCGAAAGGGGTGTGCGCTTGATGTATCCCATGTGAGATATGGTGATCACCATATCGTCGTCGCTGTAGAAGTCTTCTGCGTTGAAGTCGCCGGCAGTGTAGTCGATGAGTGTGCGACGCTCGTCGCCGAATTTGTCGCGCACTTCGATGAGCTCGCTCTTGATGAGTTCGCGCAGCACATTCTCGTCATTGAGGATGAGGGTGAGGCGGTCGATCTCGGCCTTGAGCTGATTGTATGAGTCGAGCAGCTTGTTTTGCTCGAGTTTGGTGATTGACTTCAGCGGCATGTCGACGATGGCCTGTGTCTGGGCGTCGTCGAGGTTGAAGCGCTCGCCCAGGCGCAGCTTTGCGTCATCGGTGCTTTCGCTTCCGCGTATGATGGCGATCACTTCGTCGATGTTCTGCGAAGCGATGATTAGGCCTTCGAGTATGTGGGCCCTCTCCTCTGCTTTGCGGAGCTCGTATTTGGTGCGGCGCACCACCACATCGCGGCGGTGCTTGACGAATTCCTCGAGTATCTGCTTGAGGTTGAGCAGCTGCGGGCGTCCGTTGACCAGGGCCACATTGTTCACGCTGAATGCGGCCTGCATCTGGGTCATCTTGTAGAGCTTGTTGAGCACTACGTTGGCGTTGGCGTCTGACTTGAGCTTGACCACGATGCGCATGCCCTTGTGCGAAGAGAAGTCGTTGATGTCGGCGATGCCGTCGAGCTTCTTCTCGTTGACCAGGTCGGCTATGTATTTGATCAGCTCGGCCTTGTTCACGCCGTATGGAATCTCGGTGACGACGATGCATTCGTGGTTGGCCTCCTGCTCGATTTCGGCCTTGGCGCGTATCACCACGCGTCCGCGTCCGGTCTCATAAGCCTCTTTCACGCCGGCGTATCCGTAGATGGTGCCTCCTGTGGGGAAGTCGGGAGCGGTGACGTACTTCATGAGCTCGGGAATCTCGATCTCCGGATTCTCAAGCACGGCTATTGATGCGTTGATGCTCTCGGTGAGGTTGTGGGGGGGCATATTGGTGGCCATGCCCACGGCGATGCCGGCAGCGCCGTTCACCAGCAGATTGGGGAATCTTGCGGGGAGCACCACAGGCTCCAGGCGGGCGTTGTCGTAGTTGGGCTGGAAGTCTACGGTCTCTTTGTTTATGTCGGTGAGCATCTCTTCGCCCATCTTCGAGAGGCGCACCTCGGTGTATCGCATGGCGGCGGCGCTGTCGCCGTCGACCGAGCCGAAGTTGCCGTGGCCGTCGATCAGGGTGTACCTCAGCGACCAGTCCTGCGCCATGCGCACGACGGTGCCGTAGATTGAAGAGTCTCCGTGGGGGTGGTATTTACCCATTACCTCGCCGACGCAGTTGGCCGACTTGCGGTGGGGCTTGTCGCTGTTGTTGCCCATGACGTTCATGCCGAAGAGCACGCGCCTCTGCACGGGCTTGAGGCCGTCACGCACGTCGGGGAGTGCGCGCGAGACGATGACGGACATCGAGTAGTCGATGTATGCCGACTTCATCTCGTTTTCGATGTTGATTTTTACAATGCGGTTTTCGTCAACCATACTATAAGTTAGTATTTATTAATCTTTTGCGTAAGCCGTCAAATATTCTTGCCGTTTTCGCGTTATATTCTGTGTAATTAACATACAAAGTTAGTCATTTTTTTTCACATAGAGCCCCACGCCGGGACGATTTTTTCGTAAAACTGAATATTTTTTTACATTTTTCGCAAATACCGCTTAGCAATTTTTGGTGCGGTTATTGTTGTATTTAATATTTGTTAATAGTTAATGATTGTATTTCCCCCTTTGAGGCGCGTATTGCCGCGCGGCCTCAGTTGGATCTAACTTAATAAGATTTTTCGCATGGATAATTTTTCGCCTGAAATACCGGCTTTGCTCGAGCTCTCGAAGAAGGAGGCCATAAGGCACAACAGCCCCACCGTCGACCCTTCGCATCTGCTCGTGGCCATGCTGTCTACGGTAGGCAGCGAGCCATTCACGCTGGTAGAGAAGACCTCTACCGGGAAGTCGGCCTATGAGCTGTGGAAGGAGCTCGATGCCTGGCTGTTTGACCATCAGGCATCCGAGCCCACGCTTTCGGTGAGCGAGATCACCAACCGCATAGTGAAGCTCAGCGTGCTCGAATGCCGCTTCGCGAAGCATCAGACAGTAAGGCCGGTGCATGTGCTGCTGGCCATTTTCCACAATCCCGAAGTCCAAAACATGGAGTTTATGAAACCATTTTTCGCTGCCGGTGTCGATTACCGCAGCCTTTACCGCCTCGTCTCTCAAGCCGACCAGGCTGCCTCGCCAAAGGCCGGGTCTGACTTTCTCGACGAAGATGAGGACGACGATCAGCCCCGCTCTTCTCAGCCTTCGGGCCAATCGTCAGAAACTAACGCCAAGAGAGCCTCGCGCTCCGGAAAGTCAGGATATGACACGCCGATGCTTGACAAATTCGGCCATGACATGACACGTGCCGCCGCCGAAAACCGCCTCGACCCCGTGGTGGGACGCGAGGTGGAGATCGAGCGCCTGGCGCAGATACTCAGCCGCCGCAAGAAGAACAATCCCGTGCTCATAGGTGAGCCGGGCGTGGGCAAATCGGCCATCGTAGAGGGCCTGGCCCTGCGCATCGTGCAGCGCAAGGTGCCCCGCATCCTATTCAATAAGAGGGTGGTGTCGCTCGATATGGCCGGCCTCGTGGCCGGCACCAAATACAGAGGCGAATTTGAGGAGCGCATCAAGGCCATCCTCACAGAGCTTTCCAAAAATCCTGACATCATCCTCTTCATCGACGAGGTGCACAACATCGTGGGCGCCGGAAATCCTTCAGGGTCAATGGACGCCGCCAATCTTCTGAAGCCGGCATTGGCGCGCGGCGAGCTGCAATGCGTGGGCGCGACCACCCTCGACGAATACCGCAAGAACATTGAGAAGGACGGCGCGCTTGAGCGTCGTTTCCAGAAGGTGATGGTAGAGCCTACAACGCCCCAGGAGACGCTGCAGATCCTTAAAAATATCAAGGAGAAATATGAGCAGCACCACAATGTCAGCTATTCCGACGCGGCTCTCGAAGCCTGCGTGAAGCTCACAGAGCGCTACATATCTGACCGCAATTTCCCCGACAAGGCCATCGACGCCCTCGATGAGGCCGGCTCGCGTGTGCACATCACCAACATCGAGGTGCCCGAGGAGATCGAGCGCCTGGAGAAGGAGATCGACGAGGCCAACGCCTCTAAGCTCAAGGCCGCGCAGAACCAGGATTTCGAGCGCGCCGCTTCTCTTCGCGATAAGGCGCAGAAGCTGGGCGAGGACCTCGACCGAGCAAAGGCTGCATGGGAAAAGCAGCTCAGCGAGCTGCGCACCCCGGTAGACGAGGACAAGGTGGCCGAGGTGGTGGCCATGATGACCGGTGTGCCTGTGCAGCGCATAGCCCAGGCCGAGGGAAAGCGTCTGCTTGCCATGGGCCCGTCGCTCAAAAACGCCATAATCGGCCAGGATGGGGCCATCGACAAGATAGTGAAGGCGATACAGCGCAACCGCCTGGGCCTTAAGGACCCCAACAAGCCTATCGGCACATTCATGTTCCTCGGGCCTACCGGCGTGGGCAAGACCCACCTGGCCAAGAAGCTCGCCGAATACCTATTCGACAGCTCCGAGACGCTGATACGCATTGACATGAGCGAATACATGGAGAAATTCGCCGTGAGCCGCCTCGTGGGCGCGCCTCCGGGATACGTAGGCTATGAAGAGGGCGGACAGCTCACCGAGGCCGTGCGCCGCAGGCCGTATTCGGTGGTGCTTCTTGATGAGATCGAGAAGGCGCATCCCGATGTGTTCAACCTGCTGCTGCAGGTGATGGACGAAGGCCGCCTCACCGACAGCCTCGGACGCCGAGTCGACTTCAAGAACACTATCATCATCATGACCTCCAACATCGGCACGCGCCAGCTCAAGGATTTTGGCTCGGGCGTTGGATTCGCCACAAAGGAGGTAGACAAGGAGTATTCTCACGGTGTGCTGCAGAAGGCTCTCAACAAGGCTTTCTCGCCCGAATTCCTCAACCGCGTCGATGACATCATCATGTTTGACCAGCTCGACAAGCCGGCTATATTCCGCATCATCGACATCGAGCTCGCAGGCTTCTACAAGCGTGTGCGTGAGATGGGCTTCAGCATCAATCTGTCGGAGGAGGCGAAGACGTTCATCGCCGAGAAGGGATATGACGCCCAGTATGGAGCGCGTCCGCTCAAGCGAGCCATACAGAAGTATCTCGAGGATGAGCTCGCCGAGCTCATCATAGGCTCGGATGTCAAGGAGGGGGCTGAGATCTACGTAGATTTTGATCCGAAGGATCAGAAGATCGTGACCCAGATACTGCCTGCCCAGACGCCGGAAGTGAATCTTGACAAAGAATGAACATGAGCGGAGGCTTATTTGTTATTTCTCAAATTAACGCATCAGAGATATGAAAAAGTTATTAGCGTATGCCGCCGCTGTTGCGGCTCTTGTGTCATTCACGTCATGCGACAACAGGCCCAATCCGGCCGGCGAATGGTCAGGTACCGTCACCGACAATGTCCCGGGCGAGCAGAATGCTATGGACGTCACCCTCAACTTCGACAAGGACGGATCTGTGCAGGCCACATACGTCATCACTGCCGTGGAGGATCTCAATGGCAACGACAGCATCGTGACTCCTTTCCAGGCGAGCGTCACCGCATCAGTGTCGCAGTCGGGTGTATGGCAGTATGTCGACGGTGAGGACGATGAGATTCTTGTGAAGTTTGACAAAAACAGCATCAACGTAGACATCTCGCCCGACATGGTTGAATACCGCGTCAACGAGCTCACCGGGCAAGAGGTGCCCGACATGCAGGCTCTTACTCCCGCAGTGATAGCGAAATACAAAGGCGCGTATAAGGACGATTTCGCCCGTCGTAACGCCACTCTGCTGCTTGACGACGTGAAGGTGAAAACGAACATGCTGAAATTTGAAATTGGCAAGACCGACTACGTATTCACCGGCGCCCGCGCAAAGTAAAAAAACTTCTTTTAATTATAGAAATTAGAAATCGTCATCCAAGCCGGATGACGATTTTTTTTCATAGGTGACAACTTGATGGGGCAGAAAGCTGAGGGAGTCACGTTTGGCTTCCTTGCCCAACGCTCTTTTCACACAAGTTGTCGCCTGTGATTTTTTTCGTAGAATGTTTGGTGAAATTGAAATGTTTTGACTAATTTTGTGTGTGATAGTCTGTCTTCTGATATAACAACGAGAATGAATACCTTGAATTCAAACCAAATAAACTTAAATCGTCATATGCGTTATTTTAGATTGTTGGTGTTGGGCATAATTATGCTGGTGACTAATCACTCGAAAGCGGATTTGCGTTTTGCATTGGTGCCTGACTATCCTTACTCATTTGAATGTAATGATGTAAATTCTGCCAAAATAAGGCAGGCCTGCATAGCTGTGCATGGAGAGAAGTGGTATAAAGACAATATGATTTATGATTATAACCAAATTGGATCTGATTTATATTTTACGAATTGTGACTTAACAATAGTTTCAAGAAGATGCAAACAAGATGCTATCTCATGTAAAGACCTTATGGATATCAAAAAGGTGTTGGACTATATGGCGATGAGAAATGATACAATCTATTTGTCTGTGAGCCAATCTGATTTCGACACCCTTATGTCAGGTTCAAAATCATTGAAAGACTGTGATGGAATGTTGAAAAATTCTTGGAATGGTAAGGATGGGATATTGCGAAACCTTATGTTTACTAGCTTGAACTATTTGAGAATAGGCAATTATCCATCTCTTTTGAAGTGGGAAAAATTTGAGATCATTAATATTAGTTTTTCATTGGGTCCCTCCCACATTTTAGATGCGTGGAATTGGGGATTTGAAGAGTATGAAAAGGATTGTGAGAAACTGGGCTATATTGACGTTTTCTATCTTACGGATTCACTGCGGCAGGAGCTCAAGCCCTCTGATGTGGATTTTTTCTTTGACTTTTTGATGGAGTTCGACAGGAAGAAAATTGGAGAGTATAAGCCGGATAAGGTCTTGCTCACGAACTTCTATTATAAATGCGATCCCGCTTTAAGAACATATTTTGTGGATATTAATATAGTGAAAAAGAATATTGAAGATGATTTTGTTGACTGATGCGTGAGAGTGTGATAGTCACTTTTCCTGCATATCTATAGGACTTTTGTTTGAAAAAAAGAATATAATGATATGAGAGTTTTTTAACGACATACTATGCATAATTCAAAATTCAAAAGAATCACGGCTGTCGCCGTGATGGCCATCGCGGGCGTATCGGCCATGCAAGCCATCGACATCAAGATGTACAGCGGCGTAGCCGACACTGTCTACTCAGCCACCCAGACCATCGTGGGAGCCACTGCCCCCGGGGCGGAAGTCACCGTCAACGGCGTGAAGCCGCGCACTAACGCAGTGGGGTCATTCGCCATGAAGCTTGACCTCAATCCCGGCGCCAACAATATCGAAATAAAAGCCGAGAAGGGCGGAGAGACTGCCGAAAAGGCCTTCTCTATATTCCGTGCCCAGCCCAAGGCCAAGACCGGAGCAAAAGCGCAAAAGCCGCAGGCCGAGGCCACATTCACCACGCCATTCTTCGTGCTCTCCACTCCTGGTGCCTATCTGCAATATGGCAACGGCGGCGATCGTCTTGGCGGCTCAAAGATGGGTTTCATCGTTCCCGACATTCCGCTGAAGGTGGTGGGCGAGAGCGGCAGCCTCTACAAGGTGGCTCTGTCTGAGCGCCGCTGGGCCTACATCCCACAGTCATACACCGTTTCGGCCGACCAGGCGGTGACGCCGGTGGTCACAGGCAGCTGGTCGGTGAGTAACCGGGGGAAATATGACCGCGTGAGCGTGTCGCTGCCTTGCCGCCTGCCTTACTATTCCTACACGCGCATCGACCCGTCGACAATAGAACTCGAGCTCTATGGAGCTATGGACAACAGCAACTGGATGGTGCAGCGTTCCATGGATCTCGGCATGGTCGACTACGTATACTTTGAGCAGCCGGAGAGCGATGTCTACAAGATAGTGATAAAGCTTAAGGAGAAATATCAGTGGGGATACTCAGTGAATTATGAGGGCAACGTGCTTTGCATCGACGTGCGCCACGCTCCTGCCGATCTCTCGATCAAAGGTGTGACCATCGGCCTTGACGCCGGACACGGAGGCCAATATCCGGGCGCTTACTCGCCTTCAGGCCTTACCGAGAAGGAAGTGAATCTCGACATAATACTGCGCCTGCGCGATCTCATAGTGAAGGCCGGAGGCCGCGTGGTGCTCACGCGCGAGGGCGATACCGGCCCCTCGATGACCGAGCGCAAGCGCATCTGGAAGGACGCTAACGTTGACCTTGCCATTTCGGTGCACAATAACTGGACGTCAGATCCCCTCTCTGCTCCCGGCACATCGGCCTACTACAAGCATCTCTTTGATCGTCCGCTGGCCGAGGCTCTGCTGGGCCGTATGCTTGAGACGGGCCTCAACCTATATGGCCTGACCGGTAATTTCAACTTCTCGCTCAATGGCCCCACTGATTATCCCAACGCTCTGATTGAGGCCATGTTCATGAATTCGATCGAAGAGGAGGAGCTGTTGGCGTCGCCCGAGTTCCGCCAGAAAGTGGCCGAAAAGATATTCGCCGGCATCCAGGACTATCTGCGTGCCGTCAAACAAAGCAAAGCAAAATAAGCGTTTCCGTCACCGGCTCACGGGCGCGTAGCGTCCTCCGGGGATTGAGATGATCAAATCCTCGAATTCGAGCCTGAAGAGGCGGTCAGTAACCGCAGAATACGTAAGCCCCAATGCCACGCACATATCGTTGACCGTGGCGTTGGGGTTTTCTTTTATGAAATCTAATAGTTGCTGCAGCTCGGGCGCAAGCACCGGAAACAGGGTGGGGGATGCCTGCTCTTTCTCCTTCACGGCGTCCCAACCCATGGCGTCGATGATGTCGTCGGCGCAGGTGATGAGCTGGGCCGTGTGGTTGGCTATCAGCTTGTTGGTGCCGTGGCTGTAAATGTCGTTGATTCTCCCCGGCAGGGCGAATACGTCCCTATTGTATAATGACGCTATGCGGGCTGTCGACATCGACCCTCCGCGCAGGTCGCTCTCCACCACTACCAGGCAGTCGCTCAGCGCGGCCACAATGCGGTTGCGGGCGAGGAAATTTGAGCGGTGTAGCCTCGCGGTCGAAGCGTATTCCGTCACCAACGCTCCGCCTTCTCTGACGATGCGGGCGGCGTATGACCGGTGGTCGGCCGGGTACACCGTGTTTAGCCCATGTGCCATCACAGCCACGGTAGGCAGCCCGGCGTCAAGGGCCGCCTTGTGGGCGCAGATGTCAATGCCGTAGGCCAGGCCGCTTATTATGGCTGTGCCCGGCAGGGCCTTGGCGATGTCTGCAACCAGGCGCGAGGTGAAGTCGGATCCGTAATATGTGGCATGGCGTGTGCCTACTATGCCTATCGAGCGCTTGAAGTTGAGCCCGCATCGCCCGAGTTTGTAGAGCATGAAAGGGGCGTCGGAGCATGGCATGAGCCTTTCGGGATAGTCTGCTTCGGAGCGCATGAGGGCGTCGATGCCGTTTTGCCTGACGAATGATGCCTCGAGTTCGCCTTTCCGCAAGAGTTCCCGACGGTATGCGTCGTCAAATATGGCGAAGTCGCTTCCGCACCGCATCGCAAGTTCGCGGCGAGTTGAGCCGAAGTATTCCTCCGGGCCTCCGATGCGGGCCAGGAGTTCGTCGCCGGCGTTTCCGCATACGCCTTTGGCCATCGACATGGCGATGCGCATGGCCATTCTGTCGGTCGGCTCCATCAGCTCAGGTATGGCTCGAATGCCTTTGCGAGGGCTTCTCCGCGCGAAAGACGCCCGTTTTCGAGGCAGGCTATCTTCACGGTTCCGGTGGATGCGAGCACTCCGTCGGCGCGGTAGATGTCTTGTTTGAACACGAATTGAGCGCCCTGGCGCCCGATGTTGAGGCAGCATATCATCTCGTCGCTAAGGCGCAGCGGGTGCTTGTAGCAGATGTCGATGCGGGTGGCCACCGGGTCTATGCCGCGCTCGCGCATCTGGCGGAATGTAAGCCCCGCCTTTCGGCAGAATTCGTGCCGGGTATGCTCCATATAGTGCAGATATTCGGCGTTGTTCACTATTCCCTCTGCGTCGACCTCGTAGTCGCGCACCTGCATGGGCATGGAGAAGATATATTTGCTGAGGTCCATATTTTGATAAGCGATTATTTTGTTAAGTTGCGTAAAATTATTAAAAAAGTGCCATATTTCAAAACAAAATGCTAAATTTGCCATTAAATCGATCATTTATGTTTTCCGTCATACATAGAATCCTTGTCCTTTGGGCGGCTCTCGCTCTTTCGCTTTCGTTTTCAAGGACCGAAGCGTGCACGTCGATCCTCGTTTCTGCCGAGGCTTCGGCCACGGGGCGTCCGCTGATGTGGAAGCATCGCGACACGGGCGCGCCCGACAATTTTCTCGCCCGGGTGGAAAAGCCGGGACGCCACGCATACGTCGGCCTTTTCAATGGAGGGGATTCGCTGCTGCGCGAGGCCTGGATGGGGATGAACGATGCGGGATTCGCCATAATGAACACCGCGTCGTACAATCTGATGCCCGATACATGCCGGTATGCCGACCAAGAGGGGGCAGTCATGGCGATGGCCCTGGAGCGGTGCGCCTCGCTGGCCGATTTCGAGGCTTTGCTCTCTGAGTTGCCGAAGCCAATGGGCGTGCAGGCCAATTTCGGAGTGATGGATGCGCTCGGTGGCCTTGCCTATTATGAGACAGATGATCACGGATACAAGCGCTTCGACGTGGCCGACGCGCCGGAGGGATTCATCGTGCGCACTAATTTCTCTGTGTCGGGGGAGCACCCCGGAGGCATGGGCTATATCAGATATGACAACGTGTATGACATCCTCGCCGAGCCTATGGCGAGCAAGAGCATATCGCCTGCAGATCTCACCGAGGGCTGCTCGCGATCGTTCCGGCATTCGCTCTTGGGGCGCGACCCGATGGCTCAGGGCGACAGATGGGCTGTTGACCAGGATTTCATACCTCGGTATATTTCTACATCGTCGATAGTGATAGAGGGAATCGCCCCGGGGCATGATGCTCCTCTGATGTGGGCCGCTCTCGGCTATCCGCCTTGTTCGTCGGTGAGCAAGGTCACGCTCGACAGTATCCCCGGTGCTCTGATGCCGACACTTCCGGGATGGCACAGCGAGGCATGCATTGAAGCCAACAGGCTTAAAGATAAGGTGTTTCACAGGCGCAAAGGCAATGGCAAGCGCTACATAGATCTTGAAGCCCTACGCTCGATCGACAAGGAAATGCGAAGCCGCAGCCTTGAAGCATACGGAAAATAAGATTTTAACATTGAGGATATATTGCTGACCCACAAAACGATTATGTCTACGGCTTTAATCACCATACTCCTGCTCATTGTGTCAAACGTGTTCATGACATTTGCCTGGTACGGGCATCTGAAATTGCAGACGTCGGGCATCTCGACAAATTGGCCTGTTTGGGCCGTGATCCTGTTTTCATGGGGCATCGCGTTGCTTGAGTATTGCTTCATGGTGCCGGCCAACCGCATAGGATTCTCCGCCAACGGCGGACCCTTCAACCTTGTGCAGCTCAAAGTCATGCAGGAGGCCATCACGCTGGTGATATTCACGGTGATAGTGATGTTTGTGTTCCAGGGGGTCACGCTGCGCTGGAATCATCTGGCAGCATTCATCCTGCTGATAGCTGCGGTATATCTCGTCTTCATGGAATAACCATATTACCCCAAATTACCTTAAATGAACAAACGAATTCTTTCAATCATGGCTGTGGGCATGTCTGCTATAGGCATGCTTGGCCAGAAGCCGATGCAGGCGCCCGCCGGCGGCAAACCGATCAGTGACAATCTTATAGGCATCTTCTTCGAGGACATCAGCTCCTCTGCTGATGGCGGCCTCAACGCCGAGCTCATACAGAATGGCTCATTCGAGTATAGCCCCATCGAGCGCGACGGCTGGGGACCCGGCACGGCTTGGAGGGTGACACGCCCGGGCCACTCGCTCGGCAATCTTGAGGTGAAGCAGCAAGATCCGATCCATCCCAACAACCCCAACTATATGCGCCTCTATGTAGAGCGCACCCGTGAATTCAAGGATTACAAAGGTTGGCGCGGATTTGGCCTGAGCAACGACGGCTTTGACGGCATCAGCGTGAAGAAAGGCGAGGATTATGACTTCTCTGTGTTCCTGCGAAATGTAGAGGGCGGCGCCAAGAAAGTGCGCGTGGCCCTTGTAGAGCCTCAGCGAGGCGCTGACCCTAAGCTTCTGGCCGAGTCGGTGATCACGGCGGAAAGCAATGACTGGAAGAAATATGAATGCGTGCTCAAGCCTACCGAAGATTGCAAGAACGCGTCGATATGGATCCTCGTGCTCGACAACGGCACCATCGACCTCGATATGGCTTCGCTCATCCCCACCGACACATATAAAGGCCACGGCCTGCGCAAGGACCTGGCCCAGGCTCTTGAAGACCTCGACCCGAAATTCCTGCGTTTCCCCGGCGGATGCGTGGTGCATGGCGGCGGCGACGGATTCTGGAACACCTACCGCTGGAAGCAGACAATCGGTCCGAAAGAGACCCGCAAGCACCTGAAGAATACATGGGGATACCACCAGTCGATGGATCTCGGCTATCAGGAATATTTCCAGCTGTGCGAGGACATGGGCATGGAGCCGCTGCCCATCCTGCCCTGCGGCGTAAGCTGCCAGGGAGCTAATGGCGGCTGGGGCATGTGGCCCGAGCAGGCTCAGGACGCCTGCGACATGAAGGATATGGACGAATGGACACAGGATGCTCTCGACCTTATCGAGTGGGCCAACGGCGACGTCACCACAAAGTGGGGCAAGGTCAGGGCCGACGGAGGACATCCCGAGCCATTCAATCTGAAATATCTCGGCATTGGCAACGAGGAGAAGATATCGCCCGAATTCGCCGAGCGCTTCAAATACATGTATGACCGCATCAAGGCCGCCCATCCCGAGATAGTGATCGTGGGCACCGCCGGCCCCGGATCGCACCCCGGCAATCCCGACTATGAGAATGGCTGGAAGTTGGCCGACGAGACCGGAATGCCCATCATCGACGAGCACTATTATGAGCCGCGCGAATATTTCATGAAGTCACGCCAATATGACACATACCCGCGCGACCGCAAGACCACCGTCTACCTCGGCGAATACGCCGCAAAGGACAAGAAACTGATCGACGCTCTGGCCGAGGCTCTGTACCTGCTCCACGTGGAGCGCAACGGCGACGTCGTGGTGATGACTTCATACGCTCCTCTCTTCGCCCGCAAAAATGCCACCAACTGGAATCCCGACCTCATATATTTCGACAACGAGAAGGTATACCCCACCTGCAGCTATTATGTGCAGCAGATGTTCGGCCAGTCGGCAGGCGACTACTACTACGGCGACTGCGTGACGATCGAAGATCCCGACAAGTCGGAAGGCGAAGGATACCTGCAGGAGCAGTCGGTGGTGCTCGACACAAAGAATCGCGCACTCTACGTCAAGGTCTGCAACGCCACCGACAAAGAAAAGAAGGCGAAGCTCAATCTCTCGCGCTTCAAGGTGAAAGGCATGGCTGAGAAGACAACCCTGTCGGGCCAGCCCGAGGATGAGAACAACTACGAGGCTCAGCCCATCGCCCCCGTGAAAGAGAGCGTGAAAGCCGCCAAAAAGATGGACCTCACCCTCGCCCCCTACTCATTCACAATGCTCAAATTCAACCTCTAAACGGCGCCCCCGCGCCCGCCATCCCAAGCCTCATGCCCCCGCGGCATGGGGCTTTTCCATCCCCCTCCCACAAATGAAACACCCCGGCGTAACTTTATTTAGAAATGATGGGCTGGTATCTTGCCCATCTGCGTCAATATCTTTGCGGCGGAAAGCCAAAGTCTCAAATAAATTTTGTAACTTTGCAATCTAACACGCGCAAGCGCAGACAAAAGACCGCCCATTATAAGCAACAACTTATACACAAAATATCAAGGACTTCCCTGTAGCCGCGAAAGGATTCGGTCGCCCGTCTGCCCTACAAAGGAAGTGCTTTTCTCTTTGAATACGATGGCAGAGAAGAAAGATTTTCTCAAAGGTAAAAAGGCAGTGACGTTCTTGGACTTGTTCGCAGGTGCCGGTGGCATCAGCGAGGGCTTTTTACAAGCCTACACTAAGAATAAATACTACAAATTTATCCTTGCCAGTGATATCAATGAGAATTGCGAGTTGACTCACAAAGTTCGCTATAATCACCAGTTAGGGCTTGACACCAAGTTCCTCACCGGAGATATAATGGATCCGGAATTCATTTCTCGCCTGCTCTTTCAACTCAATGGACAGGAGATTGATGTCGTTACGGGTGGTCCCAGCTGCCAGAGTTTCAGTTTGTCAGGGCGCAGACGCCGTTTTGACAAACGAGATAATCTTTTTCTTCATTATCTTCATGTAATTCGTGTTCTTCGGCCGAAATATTTTGTAATGGAGAATGTAAAAGGTCTCCTTACAAAGGATAAAGGTCATTTTAAAGATGCTATTCTCCGAGAAATTCGGTCTATCATTGATGACAGAAGTATTCCTCAGTTCTTGATGTATCTTGATAAGGTGTTGACTGCAAGTGCATCATCTTTTGTCAAGAACTGTATAATTACAAAAGCTCAAATGGAAATCGGTTCAGATGTAAATGCAGAGAAAGCAAGAACCGATTATTTCTCGTATCTTGAAAATCAATTCCGTAGTATTACACGAACCATCGAGTATCGATTAAGCAAGTCAGATAATAAGATTGTGACCATCAGACATGGCCTCAATCTGTTGCGACAGACTGAAGTTCGTAACCAAATAGCCTCAAGTGTTATTAATCTCAAAACCCAAACCGATATAGACAATGATCTTTATGTCGATGGTTTCAACAGCTTCCTGTCTCTTATCGATGATTCTTCAATAATAGACTCCATTCTTTCTGCTCTTGACACTTTTGAGGGGTTTGACCACGATTCGATTGATGTCAAAGAATTTAGAGAGATGATTCGGTTATATTCATTTACTCTTGATGAAACTTTAGATGTAATCAAGGAATATGCACATGCAAATGGTACAATCGAAGAACTTGATAATCTTCTTAACGAACTTATTCTCTACCGCGTAGCGAAGCCTATTGTTGCGCACTCCGCTGATTATGGCGTACCACAAAATAGAGAAAGGGTTATTTTCATCGGTTGCAGGAAAGATCAGCCGCTGATTGATGAAATCCCTGCTACTGTAACAGAAGATGAGAAAGTGACGGTTTATGAAGCACTACACGACTTGGACTTTATCGGCAATGGCTCTGTGGAAACCAACTATGGTCAACGCCGGATAATAGAGGAATACGAACCGTTAATCCGACGCAGAGAAGTTGAGGGACATCTTAGCAATAGCGAGGAAGCCCGTACATTTGCCGAATGGTCTAAAATGGGCAGGCTATCTCACCGTTTTAATTTTGAAATAGATCCGTTTTATGTACGCAATATAGAAGATTTGGAGAATAATCTTTTTTGTGAAGAACCAGCTCTATATAATCATCAGACAAGCGCACAAAACGAAGATGTAAAACGTAGGCTTGAAGTAATTGCTGAGCATGGAGTTTATGACTCTGAATGTAAAGCCGAGTTATCCCGGCTTGGCCTTGATTCCAATAAACGCAATTACACCGTTCTTAACCCCAAAGGTCAAAGCCCAACGGTGGTAACAATGCCTGATGATTTTATACATTATTCCGCCCATCGAGCAATGACGGTAAGAGAAATGGCCAGACTGCAATCCTTTGACGATTCTTTTGTTTTTCAAGGCAAAAGACAGACGGGTGGCAACAAGCGCAAATCCGAAATACCTCAATTTACGCTTGTGGGGAATGCCGTTCCTCCCCTTATGGCAAGGGCTATTGCGAACACAATTCTTAAACATATAAAGTAATCTGCTTATGATACATATGCGTCCATTCACTCCTTTTGAGGAAAAGAATATGGCCTTTATGGTGAACCATAACGTTGAGTTTACGCTTGTTCAACTCACTGCCACCGGCTTAAAGAAAAGCATCATGGACGCGACCGCTCCAATGCGGACTTTTTTTCTTGAAAAAGGTGTACATAATTATGAGGAACAGTTGCAAGGTACAGAGCACAAGCAACTCGTCAAGACAGTTATTCTTGATGATAGTAATGCTATAGAGACTCATACTTCCCTATATAGACCTGTTACTAAAAAAGGAGACCCACGCCTTTGGATTTATGGCCTGAAAGATTTTACAAAGGCCGATGATATTCACGCAATATGTATACTCAATAGTCAATTCTATGTTATTAACATTACCACTTGTGACATTGAGGCTGCATTTTACGCTTCCTGTCAAACCCCTGTGAAAGACTTTATCAGTGAGTTTTACCGAGCTTCATCTGCCATAAGTGATGAATTGCTTTCTTTTTTCCGTCAACACTCAGATACTTGGTTTGAATCTGAGGTCACTGCTGACACTGGCATAGGAAGAACCATTGAGTCTATGTTGGGAATCTCGCAGAATTCGAGTACAGCACCAGATTATCAGGGCATTGAATTAAAGAGTCACCGAGAGAAGCGGTCTTCCTCCAAAAACGTCCTATTCACTCAAACACCTAATTGGAATCTAAGCAAGCTAAAATCAGGTAGAGAGATTGTGGCTTTATATGGCTATGATTGTGGTGACGGTCGCAAGACATATCAGAACACTGTCCAATGTAATCAACCAAATAGCCAAGGCCTCGGATTGAATCTTGAACTTGTCAAAGAATTGCTTGAGTTAAAACATTTTGGCGAGAGAATCGATGATCTCGCGGTATGGACCTTACAAAAACTACATGGACGTTTGAATGAAAAACACCATGAAACATTTTGGATTACAGTTGAAAATCAAATTCGAGATGGTCGAGAATACTTTAGGTATAGCCGCATTGAACACACACGAAATCCGATTATTCCACAATTTGACATACTTCTCGATGCAGGACTCATAACTGTTGACTTGCTTCTCTCCCGACCAAGTGGGCATGGTGATACTTACAGTTTCAAAATCAAAAAGAAAGGAATGCCATTACTTTTTCCAGAAAGCATTATATATAATCTCCGTGCTATTTGACGTAATACATGTCAATAAAATGATAAACGGTTTGGCCTTTGTCGTGGTAGTTCCCATGATTGTGTATACATGATTTTAATTGCTTAAATTAAATATGAAACGACTACACTTTTTAATTTTCTGTATCCTTTGTTTCTTTACTGTTTCGGCCGTAAATCCAGAAAAAGAATATAAAAAACTCATTTCTAAATTGGATGTTGCAGAAGAAGCAAAATCTTTAAAAGATAGTCATCCTTCGGAATTTTGGAAAGCGGCTATTAATAATAATGAAGTCTTTTCTAAATTCAAAAAAGATATTAAGAAAGGGAAAGGAGCAGAAAAGGAAGTTCTACAGAAAATGGCTGACATACCTCGCTTTTATCCACAGTATGATGGGGCAATTATTGAATCAATGCAAGGATTCTGTGACTCTTTACTTATTGATATGGGTATTGCTGACCTCAATCTAAACTGTTCCTTGCATATTGTAAATACACATGAAGTTAATGCTTTTACTGCATTAACGGAAGAGGGTTTTGTAATGTGTGTTACATCCGGTCTTTTGGATCAAAAAGGACTGAACTATTATATTCTAATGGGTTATGTTGCTCATGAATTTACTCATGGTGTACTCATGCACCATATTCGTGGTTTATATGCCGAAGCAAAAGAACGACGAAAGAATGAGTTAATAGGTGGTATTTCTGCTGGACTTAATGGTTTTGCGGCAGGAATGGAAGCATATAATGCTGCTTACGGTGTTCCAACAAGTGGGACTAATTATGGTGCCATAATAGCAAATATAGATACCGAAATCAAACTATCCACACTTAAATATTCTTTCAAATTTTCACGTGAACAAGAATATGAGGCGGACTTAATGGCTTTTAGATTCCTTCAAAATCTTGGTTATGGAAACGAATTTATAAATGGATTGCGTGTTTTGGGGACTGAATATGACCATCTATACAATGAATACTCTGACCATCCGACAATATCCTCACGCATAGCATTCCTTAATTATGTACAAGAACATCCAGAACTTGGTAATAAGGAAAATCCTAAATTAAAAAAGAAAAAGAATTAATAAGAAATTTAATGTGATTTTTCTTTAAACATTAGAGGCTGAGCATAAAAAAATATAAAGGGCAAATGGTTATTTGGGTAGGGGGTAGTTGGCGTTTCGGTCTCCTTCGCGCTGTTGCTGAGCATGCCTTTGGTTATGAGGGTATTGATGTCACGCAATGGAGGGCAATAGCTTTCGAAGTTAGTCATTTGAGGTGAAGCTTCCAAATATTCTCCGTGGATTTACGGAGAATGGTGTTTTTGATTGTGGTTTTCTGGTGGATTGGGCTGATTTTATCGGGGATGGATGGTGGGAGTTTCGGAAAAAAAACGTATATTTGCGGGAAATTTGTTTGATTGCCACGTTGTAGGTGGCGATTTATCGTTAAACAATAGATTTATAAATGATTAATATCACTTTCCCTGACCATTCGGTCAAACAGTACGCCGAGGGTGTCACCCCTCTGCAGATCGCTGAAAGCATCAGCGCCGGCCTGGCGCGCGACGTCCTTGCCTCGTCAGTCAACGAGCAGGAGTGGGACCTCGCCCGCCCAATCAACGAAGACGCCGAGATAAAGTTCTTCAAATGGGATGACCCCGAAGGCAAGCACGCTTTCTGGCACAGTTCGGCCCACCTTCTCGCCGAGGCTCTCCAGGAATTGTACCCCGGAGTGAAGTTTGGCATCGGCCCCGCCATCGAAAACGGCTTCTACTATGACATCGACCCTGGCGAGCACCAGATCACATCTGCCGATTTCGCCAAGATTGAGAAGAAGATGCTCGAGCTGGCCCAGCAGAAGCAAGACATCGTGCGCGCCGACATCAGCAAGGCTGACGCGCTGAAGCTCTTCGGCGACCGCGACGAGACATACAAGTGCGAGCTCATCAGCGAGCTCGAGGACGGGCACATCACCACATACACCCAAGGCTCATTCACCGACCTGTGCCGCGGACCGCACATCCCCAACACTGCCCCCATCAAGGCTGCCAAGGTGATGTCGCTCGCCGGCGCATACTGGCGCGGTGACGAAAAGCGCAACCAGCTGGTGCGCGTATATGGCATCACATTCCCCAAGAAGAAGATGCTCGACGAATATCTCGCCCTGCTCGAGGAGGCCAAGAAACGCGACCACCGCAAGCTCGGAAAAGAGATGGAGCTCTTCGCTTTCTCGCAGAATGTTGGCGCCGGCCTGCCCCTGTGGCTGCCCAAAGGCACCGCCCTGCGCGACCGTCTGGAGCAATTCCTGCGCAAGATACAGAAGCAATACGGCTACCAGCAGGTGATCACCCCGCACATCGGCAACAAGCAGCTCTACGTCACCTCGGGCCACTACGCTAAATACGGCAAGGATTCATTCCAGCCCATCCACACGCCTGAGGAGGGAGAGGAGTACATGCTCAAGCCCATGAACTGCCCCCACCACTGCGAGATATTCAAGGCCTCGCCCCGCAGCTACCGCGAACTGCCCCTGCGCCTGGCTGAGTTCGGCACAGTATACCGCTACGAGCAGAGCGGTGAGCTCCACGGCCTGACCCGCGTGCGCGGCTTCACGCAGGACGACGCACACATCTATTGCGCTCCCGACCAGATCAAGGGTGAATTCCTGAAGGTGATGGACATCATATTCTACATCTTCAAGGCTCTGAAATTCGACAATTTCGAGGCCCAGATATCGCTGCGCGACCCCAACAACAAGCAGAAATACATCGGAAGCGACGAGAACTGGCATCTCGCAGAGACCGCCATCATCGAGGCTTGCGAGGAAAAAGGCCTCAAGGCCCGCAAGGAATACGGCGAGGCGGCTTTCTACGGCCCCAAGCTCGACTTCATGGTGAAGGACGCCATCGGACGCCGCTGGCAGCTCGGCACCATCCAGGTAGACTACAACCTGCCCGAGCGCTTCCAGCTCGAATACACAGGCGCCGACAACCAGAAGCACCGCCCCGTGATGATACACCGCGCCCCCTTCGGCTCGATGGAGCGCTTCGTGGCAGTGCTGCTTGAGCACACCGCCGGCAAATTCCCCCTGTGGCTCACTCCCGACCAGGCTGTGATCCTCCCCATCAGCGAGAAATACAACGACTACGCCTACGAGGTGAAGAAGCACCTTGAGGCCGCCGACATACGCGTGGCCGTCGATGACCGCAACGAGAAGATCGGACGCAAAATTCGCGACAACGAGCTCAAAAGAATACCTTATTTGCTCATTGTTGGCGAAAAAGAGCAACAAAATGGCGAAGTTTCTGTAAGAAAACAGGGTGAAGGTGATCAAGGTTCGATAAAAATTGCTACCTTTGCAGAAAATTTGACCAAAGAGGTCGAAAACATGATTAATCAATAACCCCACTGAATGGAGAAAAAGCCCTTTAACCCCGGACCGCGTCCGCCACGCCCACAGAATGGCCCCAACCGCCGTCCGCAAAACAACAAAGATGCCAACGCTATCAACGAGCACATCCGCGCACGCGAGGTGCGACTCGTAGGCGACAACATTGAAAACGGCATTTACACCATTCAGGAAGCGCGCCGCATGGCCGAAGACCTCGAGCTCGACCTTGTGGAAATCTCCGCTACGGCCAACCCGCCCGTTTGCAAGATCCTCGACTACCAGAAATATCTCTATCAGCAGAAAAAGAAGCAGAAAGAGGCCAAGGCAAAGTCAGTGAAGGTGGTGATCAAAGAAATACGCTTCGGCCCCCAGACCGACGACCACGACTACAACTTCAAGCTCAAGCACGCGATGGGCTTCCTGCAGGAAGGATCGAAGGTCAAGGCTTACGTATTCTTCAAAGGACGCTCCATCCTATTCAAGGAGCAGGGCGAGGTGCTGCTGCTGCGTTTCGCCAACGACCTCGAGGAATACGGCAAGGTGGAGCAGATGCCCCTGCTCGAAGGCAAGCGCATGATCATCATGATCTCGCCCAAGAAGAAGGCCTGACCCACAGCTTTTAGAAACTAACCCCGGCCACGTGTTGGCCAAGTATTATATAACACAAGTTTAAACAATCAATTTAAAATGCCCAAGATTAAGACTAATTCCGGTGCCAAAAAGAGGTTCGCCCTTACCGGATCAGGAAGGATCAAGAGAAAGCACGCTTTCCACAGCCACATTCTCACAAAGAAGACCAAGAAACAGAAGAGAAACCTCACCCACACAGGCCTCGTAAGCAAGGTGGACGAGAAGGCAGTAAAGACGCTCCTTGGCATGCGTTAAGCTACCCCGGACTACATCTATCCGTTTCTCTATCAAAAAACTTCGTGATTTATAATCATTTTTACTAACCGAATGCTCAGCATGACAAGAGCCCGCCAAGACGGAGCCGCTGACATTCAAAAAACAAGACTAAAATGCCTAGATCAGTCAACCACGTCGCATCACGCGCACGTCGCAAGAAAATCCTGAAGCTCACACGCGGCTACTTCGGCTGCCGCCGCAACGTCTGGACCGTCGCCAAGAATACTTGGGAGAAGGGTCTGACCTACGCCTACCGCGATCGCAAAGACAAGAAGCACAACTTCCGCGCTCTCTGGATACAGCGTATCAACGCTGCCGCACGCATGGAGGATCTCAACTACTCTCAGCTCATGGGCCTCATCCACAAGGCTGGCATCGAGATCAACCGCAAAGTTCTCGCCGACCTCGCTCTCAACAATCCCGCAGCCTTCAAGGCTGTAGTTGACAAGGTCAAGAACGCTTAATCAACCATATTGCTAATCAAAACTTTTACATCAAGAATATGATCATCGTACCCGTAAAAGAAGGCGAGAACATCGAACGCGCACTCAAGAAGTTCAAGCGCAAATTCGAAAAGACCGGCATCATCAAGGAGCTCCGCTCTCGCCAGGCCTTCCAGAAGCCCTCTGTCACCAACCGCAAAAAGATGATGAAGGCTGTATACGTACAGAAACTCCGTCTCGTAGAGGAATAAATCTAATCTGATTAGACTCCAACAATCAAGGCGCGCATCCGGTCAGGGTGCGCGCTTTCTCTATAGTTGTGCGGCATGGACAGGAGTCCTCGCTGCGACAGCATCGCGGAGGTGCATTTCTGAGAAACGCACGGGCATGAAATATACCAGCAACAGGTCTATAACTTAAGCATAATATATGGCGCATAAAAAAAGAGCACCGACGGCGCTCTTTTTTTATTGGATAGGGTGTGGGGTTACTTCTTTGCTTCCACGGCCTTTTCCTCGACAGGGAGGCAGGCGTTGTAGTTTGCGATGAAGCGGTCGAAGCCTTCTACGTCTTCTGGCTTGGGAGCGATGGTCGAGCCTTCGTAGCTGCTGAATACGTTCTTGTCGAGGTATTCCGGCAGCGACTGCCCGTCGGCGTTGTTGGCGGTGTAGCCTGCGAGCAGAGCTATGCCCCACGCGCCGCCTTCGCCTGCAGTCTCCATCACGGTGATGGGAGAGTTGATGGCGGCGGCGAGGATGGCTTGTCCCACGCCGGGAGTCTTGAAGAGGCCTCCGTGGCCCGTGATGCGGTCTACGTGGATCTTCTCTTCGTTGAAGAGCACGTCATTGCCGATTTTGAGCACAGCCACTGACGACATGATCTGCGCGCGCATGAAGTTGGCGAGGTTGAACTTGTCGGTGGCCGAGCGCAGTATCATGGGGCGTCCTTCAGCGAGGCCGATCACGGGCTCGCCCGATACGAAATTGTATGCCATGATTCCTCCGCAGTCGGTGTCGGCAGTGAGGGCCGCGTTGAAGAGCTTGCCGTAGAGCTGATCCATGTCTACAGGCACTCCGAGCAGCTGCTGGTATTCCTTGAAGAGGCTTACCCATGCGTTGATGTCTGATGTGCAGTTGTTGCAGTGCACCATGGCCACAGGGTTGCCGTCGGGAGTGGTGACAATGTCGATGGCTTCGTAGGGCTTGCTGAGGTCATGCTCGAGCACGATCATCGAGAATGACGATGTGCCTGCCGAAACATTGCCGGTGCGGGGGCGCACAGCGTTGGTGGCTACCATGCCGGTGCCGGCGTCGCCTTCAGGGGGGCAGAACACTGCGCCGGGCTGCAGATGGCCTGATACGTCGAGCAGCTTGGCGCCGTCGGCGGTTAGGGTGCCGGCTGCAACTCCTGCATCGAGGCTCTTGGGCAGGATGTCTTCGAGTTTCCAAGAGTATCCCTTGCGGTCGACGATGGCGTCGAATATGGCCACCATCTGCTTGTTGTAGTCCTTTGTGGCCGGGTCGATTGGAATCATGCCCGATGCGTCGCCAACGCCCAGCACCTTCTCGCCGGTGAGGCGCCAATGCACGTAGCCTGCGAGGGTGGTGAGGAATGCGATGTCCTTGACGTGCTCCTCATCGTTGAGCATGGCCTGATAGAGATGCGAAATGCTCCAGCGCAGGGGGATGTTGAATTCAAACAGACCCGAAAGCTCGGCAGCAGCCTGGGCGGTGTTGGTATTGCGCCAGGTGCGGAATGCAGCGAGGATCTTGCCATCTTTGTCAAAAGGCATGTATCCGTGCATCATGGCGCTGATGCCTATGGCGGCGAGATTCTCTATCTCCACGTCATATTTCTCGAGCACATCCTTGCGGAGGTTGATGTAGGCGTCCTGCAGGCCGTACCATACGGCTTCAAGGCTATATGTCCAGAGGCCGTCGACCAGCTGATTTTCCCAGCCGTGGCTGCCCTGGGCGATGGGATTGTTTTTCTCATCGATCAGGACGGCCTTAATGCGGGTGGAGCCGAGCTCGATGCCGAGGATGGCTTTGCCGGCCTTGATTGTTTCTTTGGCTGTCATGAGGCTTGCTTATTTGAGTGCCTTGTTGAGCATGTAGTAAACCTCGTTGAAGCGCATTTCTTTCTGGAATCCCTCCATGGTGGTGTCCTTGTCGATGTGGAGCATCTCGATGCCGGCCATTTCGGCGTAGTCCATCCAGTATTCGGGAGTGATAGAGTAGGAGAAGCAAGAGTGGTGTGTGCCACCGGCCATGATCCATGCACCGGCGCCGACCTCGAAGTTTGGCATGGGCACCCAAAGGGCAGAAGCCACGGGCAGCTTGGGCAGGGGCTTGCTCTTGATGCACTCCACGTCGTTGACGATGAGGCGGAAACGATTGCCCATGTCTACGACGGTAGCGGTGACGCCGTTGCCGGGCTTGCTGGTGAATACGAGGCGAGCGGTCTGGGCCTTGCGGATGCCGATGCCGAGGAAGTGTACTTCCAGGCGGGGCTTCTCTTCGGCGATTAGGGGGCAAACCTCAAGCATGTGGGCCTGGAGGATTGAGCTCTGCTTGCCGTCGAAGTTGAGGGTGTAGTCCTCGAGGAAAGAGCAGCCGCCCTCAAGGCCTTGTGTCATGTACCATACGGTGCGGTAGAGGGCTGCTGATTTCCAGTCGCCTTCGGCGCCGAAGCCATAGCCTTCGGCCATCAGGCGCTGAGATGCGAGGCCGGGGATCTGATCGAAGCCCACGAAGTTGGGATCGTTGATGTCGTCGGTGCCGAGATCGTCGAAGTTTGTGGTGAAGCCCTTTGCGCCTTTAGCCTTGAGGCAAGCGCGGATGGCGAGCTCAGCCTTTGCGGCTTCGTAGAGCACCTTGCTGTCCTTGTCGAGGCCTTCCTGTATGGTGTAGAGGCGGAAATACTCGTCGACGAGAGCCTTCACGTCGGCGTCGGCCACCTTCTTGTAGTATTCCATCAGTTCGCTCACGGGGCAGTAGTCAACGTGATAGCCCATGCGGAGCTCGGCCTCCACCTTGTCGCCGTCGGTCACGGCCACATTGTTCATCTGGTCGCCGAAGCGGATGATGAGCATGTCCTGAGCGTCGGCCCAAGCAGCGGCCACGCGGCTCCACACGGCTATGCGCTCCTGGGTGTCGCTGTCTTTCCAGTAACCAACCACCACCTTGCGGGGGATGCGCATGCGAGAGCAGATGTGTCCGAATTCGCGGTCGCCGTGAGCGCTCTGGTTGAGGTTCATGAAGTCCATGTCCATGGTGTCCCAGGGTATCTCGGCATTGTACTGTGTGTGGAGGTGGAGCAGGGGCTTGCGCAGCTGCTGCAGGCCGTGGATCCACATCTTGGCCGGAGAGAAGGTGTGCATCCATGTGATGATGCCCACGCACTTGCTGTCGTTGTTTGCGGCTTTCATCACAGCCTCAACTTCCTTAGAAGAGTTGGCTGTGCCTTTGTATACTATCTTGATGGGGAGATTGCCGGAGTTGTTGAGGCCGTCGACCATTTCTTTAGAGTGAGAGTCGACAGCGACAACTGCGTCGCCGCCGTAGAGGAGCTGTGCGCCGGTTACCCACCAAAGCTCGAGTTCATTGAAATTTGCCATAATATTATAGGTTTATAAGGTTGATTCTTTTTTTGATTTATAGGATTGTCACTACGATAACGCGGCTATTCTCTGTAAATTATGCGCCGCGCCCGGTGGCGAGGTCCTTTTATGCTTAATTAATAATAGTGTTATCTTATGCAAAGCCTCGTGTTGGCCTCATTTCTTTTGGCCGTAGTAGGCGTTGGGGCCGTGCTTGCGGCTGAAGTGCTTCTCCACGAGCAGCGGATTCATGGTTAGGCCTGGATTGACCGAATAGGCTATGAAAGCCATCTTGGCCACCTGCTCCATCACCACGGCATTGTGCACGGCATCGGCCGGATTCTTGCCCCAGGCGAAGGGGCCATGGTTCTTCACGAGCACTCCGGGGGTGTGCACGGGATTGAGGCCTTCGAATCGCTTGATGATGACGTTGCCGGTCTCAAGCTCGTATGCGCCCTTGACTTCGGCTTCGGTCATGTCGTCGGTGCAGGGGATGGCATCGTGGAAATAGTCGGCGTGCGTGGTGCCGATGTTGGGGATGTCCTTTCCGGCCTGCGCCCATGCGGTGGCGTATGTGGAGTGGGTGTGCACCACGCCACCGATTTCGGGGAATGCCTTATAGAGGGCCACATGGGTGGGGGTGTCAGATGAAGGGCGCAGGTCGCCTTCCACCACGTTTCCGTCGAGGTCTACCACCACCATGTCGCTTGCCTTCATGGTGTCGTAGTCTACGCCGCTGGGTTTGATGACCACGAGGCCTTTCTCGCGGTCGATGCCGCTGACGTTGCCCCAGGTGAATATGACGAGTCCGTGCTTCACCAGGTCAAGGTTGGCGCGGAATACTTTTTCTTTGAGTTCTTCAAGCATTGTTTTAGTATTTAGTGTAAATGTTTTGAGTCATCTGCTGTCAGCTGACAGCAGATGACTCAAAAGGGGGGGATTACCAGAAGTACCAGTAGAAGGCGGCGGTGATGCCGAGGATTATGATCGAGTGGATCACATCCCACTTGTTCCAGCTGGCGCGTGTCTCAGCGCGCTGCTCGGGAGTGGAGGTGCCGAACACCAGGCCTTGGATCTCGCTTTCAGCCTTGGGCTTGGTGCAGAGGCTGACAACCACTACCACTGCGAGGCAGAATACGAGCATCCAGCCGCAGAAGAAGAGCCAGTTGAGATCGAAGAAGAGATATTTGAAGATGTTGTCGGCTGCTTCGGGAGCGTTGGTGTAGTAGATCTTAGCGCCAAGGCGAGTCAGGCCCACCACAAGGCCGGAGATGAGGCCCCACATGCCGCCGAGGGCTGTGGCGCGCTTCCAGCAGACGCCGAGCAGGAAGGCAGCGGCGATGCCCGGAGCGAGCACTGACTGCACATCCTGCAGGTAGAGGTAGAGCACGTCGCCCACTGATCGCATCACGGGAATCCAGAGGATGCCGAGAATCACGATGACCACAGTAGCAGCCTGGCCTATGCGCACCAGTTTCTTGGGGTCGGTGTTGGGCTTATAGCGCTGGTAGAAGTCGATGGTGAAGAGGGCTGCTGAAGAGTTGAAGAGAGATGCGAGCGAGCTCATGAGGGCTGCGAGGATGCCGCAGACGATGAGACCCTTCACGCCGGCGGGCAGCAGCTTGGCCACGAGGGTGGGGAAGGCGGCGTCGCTGTTGGGCAGGCCGGCTTCGGTCAGGGGCAGGAAGCTGCCGAGCTTCTGGTGCAGGGCGAAAGCGATCATGCCGGGGATGAGGAAGAGGAATACGGGCAGGAGCTTGAGGTAAGCGCCGAAGATGGTGCCGCGGCGGGCTTCCTTCTCATTCTTGCCTGAAAGCACGCGCTGCACGATGAACTGGTCGGTACACCAGTACCAGAAGCCGATCACTGCCGATCCGATGAGGGCGCCGAGCCAGGGATACTGGGGGTCATCGTTAGTGCGGATGAGGTTGACCATGGTGTCGCCGGCTTCATTGACCTTTACAGCCGAGCAGATCCTCATCATTTCGTCCCAGCCGCCGAGCTCCTTGAGGCCGAGCACCAGGATGATGAGCGAGCCGAGCAGAAGGATGGGGGTCTGGAGCACAGAGGTGTAGAGCACTGATTTCATGCCGCCGAAGATTGTGTAGAGGGCGGTGAGGATGACGAGGCCGATAGCGGCGATCCAGAAGAAGTCGATGCCCCAGAGCTGGTCGATGCCGAATACCTGCTGGAATACGAGGCCGCCTGCATACACGGTCACGGCCACCTTGGTGAGCACGTAGCTGATGAGAGAGATCACCGACAGGATGGTGCGCGACTGCGGGTTGTAGCGCTTTTCGAGGAATTCGGGCATGGTGATCACCATGGAGCGCGAATAGAAGGGCACGAACACCCAGCCGAGAAGGAGGATCATCCAGCCCTGGATTTCCCAGTGGGCCATAGCCATGCCCGACGAAGCGCCGGAGCCTGCGAGGCCGATGAGGTGCTCAGATCCGATGTTGGAAGCGAAGATTGACGCACCGATTGCGATCCAGGTGGCGTCCTTGCCGCCGAGGAAGTAATCCTCGGCATTGTTTTGCTTTTGCTTCATCACCCACAGGATGATACCTATCAGGGCAATGAAGAATAGTCCGATGACTAACCAGTCTAATAATGCCATTTTTATGTTTGATTAGGGTTTGTTATTGACGTGTAGGGAGGGCTTTTTTACTTTTCCACACCGAATTTGTATACGCAGTGGCTGTGGTAGGTCTCGCCGGGATTGAGCACAGTCGATGGCCACTCGGGCTTGTTGGGGCTGTCGGGGTAGTGCTGCGTCTCAAGGCAGATGCCTGCGCGCTGGTTGTAGGTCTTTCCGCCCTTGCCGGTGACAGAGCCGTCGAGGAAGTTGCCTGAATAGATCTGCACGCCGGGCTCGTTGGTGTAGACGGTGAGGGTGATGCCGGTGACGGGCGACATCAGCGTGGCTGCCACCTGCGAGTCATCGCCCTTGGTGTCGAGCACCCAGTTGTGGTCATATCCGTTGGCGTTCTTTATCTGCTCGTTCTCTACCACGTCGATCTCCTCGCCCACAGCCTTTGCCGCTGTGAAGTCGAGGGGAGTCTCCTTGACGGTGGCGATCTCGCCGGTGGTCATGAAAGTAGAGTCGATGGGAGTGTAGAATGAGGCATTGGCCTGGAGCACGCAGTTGGTGATGGGCATCGAGGCGTCGCCGTTGAGGTTGAAGTAAGAGTGGTTTGTGAGGTTGATCACAGTGGGCTTGTCGGTCGTTGCCGTGTAGTCGATGTCTACTGCATTGTCGGCGGTGAGCGTGAATTTCACCTGCGCCTTCACGTTGCCGGGGAACTTGCCGTCGCCGTCGGGCGAGTCATAGGCCAGGGTGATCGACGAGTCGTTGGCCTCGACCACGTCATACACCTGATACTGCCAGCCCTTGAATCCGCCGTGGAGCTGATGCAGGAATTTTTCCTCGCCGTTGCCTTCGGCGTATGCGGGATTCTCCACGTTGTTGCGCTCAAGCTGGATTGTGTCTTCGCCGAGCACGAATTTGCCGAGGTTGATGCGGTTGCCGTAGCGTCCGATGCTTGCGCCGAAGTCAGAGGGAATGTTGATGTAGTCGGCTATGCTGTCAAAGCCCAGGACCACATCCTTGAAATTGCCTTCGCGGTCAGGGGCCATGATCGAAACGATGCGGCCGCCGAAATTGGTGATGCAAACTTCCATGCCGTTGGCGTTGGTGAGGGTGTAGAGGCCGGTCTGCTTGCCGTCGACGGTTGCGTCGAAATTTTCCGGAACCAGCCCTGAAAGAGTCTTAGTCGCTTCAGGCTGCTTCTGCGAGCATGAGGTTGCCCCCACGGCGCAGATAGCCGCGATCAGCGAAAGGGAATAAAAACGCATTGCTGTTAGGTGTTGATTTAAAGTAAATATTAATTTCTGACTGCAAATATACAATTAATTTAGCAAAGTCGGGTGTAAATATGTGATTATTTTTATCCACCTTTGGGGCGGTGATGTCTACAAAAAGTATCACATGCGTATCATTTTCGGGGGTATGAGGTTTTTTTGTCAAAAATGGGCTTTTTTTTCACGGGCTAAAGAAAAACTTTTGTAACTTTGCGTGAATAATATTTTCCCCCTGACAATTATCGAGCAATGATTGACCTTTTAATATCTCTCGGCATCTTCAACGCCCATGAATTTTTCGTGTGGTTTCTGGCCAACGCCAGCTATTGGTTTGTGTTTGTCTTCATGGTGGTAGAGAGTTCGTTCATCCCTTTCCCGTCGGAATTGGTGGTGCCTCCGGCCGCATACATAGCCTGCACCAGCGGCACGGCTGACCTCAACGTATATCTTGTGGTGCTTGCAGCCACGGCGGGAGCGCTTGTGGGAGCGCTGATCAACTACGTGCTGGCCATGTGGCTCGGTCGCCCCATCGTCTACGCATTCGCCAATTCGCGCATAGGCCACGCCTGCCTCATCAACGAAGATAAGGTGCGCAAGGCAGAGGACTATTTCGACAAGCACGGCTCTGCGTCGACATTCATCGGCAGGCTTGTGCCTGTGGTGCGCCAGCTGATCTCGATTCCGGCCGGCCTCGCGAAGATGAACATATGGAAATTCTGCCTCTACACATCGCTCGGAGCAGGGGTGTGGAATTGCGCTCTTGCATTCGTCGGCTATCTGCTTGCGCAGGCTGTGCCGCCTGAGATGCTTGAGTCGCAGATAAAGCAGTATAACTCCTACCTCACATGGATAGGCCTCGGCATCGGTGTGATAGCCATAGGCTTTCTTGCCTGGAACGGCTTCAAAGGCGGCAAGAAGCCGTCGGAGTCCAAATGATCCGCCTTTACCCCTAATAGCATCATTCACTATCAATTGAACCCTTATGATTGTCTCTCCCTCGCTTTTGGCTTGTGATTTCGGACGTCTTGACCAGGAAGTGGAAATGGTCAACGCCAGCTCTGCGTCGTGGCTGCACATCGATGTCATGGACGGTGTGTTCGTGCCCAATATATCTATGGGATTCCCGGTCATCAGCGCCGTTCAGGCAAAGGCATCGAAGCCGCTCGATGTGCACTTGATGATAGTGAATCCGCAGAACTACATCTCGCGTTGCCGCGATTGCGGAGCCGCGATAGTGAATGTGCATCAGGAGGCGTGCGTGCACCTTGACCGCACTGTGCAGCAGATAAAAGACATGGGCATGAAGCCAGCCGTGACGCTCAATCCGGCCACGCCCGTGGAGATGCTGCGCGACATTGCTCCGGAGCTTTACATGGTGCTTCTGATGAGCGTAAACCCGGGCTTTGGCGGCCAGAAATTCATAGAGAACACAATCGGAAAGATAGGGCGCCTGCGCCGCCTTCTCGACGAGACCGGGTCAAAGGCTCTCATTGAGATCGACGGAGGCGTGAATCTCGCCACCGGACGCCGCCTGGCCGAGGCCGGGGCTACCGCTCTTGTGGCAGGAAGCTACATCTTCAAGGCCGATGATCCGCTCGCGGCTATCGACAGCCTGAGCGCGCTTTGAGGATTTCATAAGTTGAATACTAAAAAAAATACACGCATATCATTATGTCGCAATCAGATGATTTAGATATGGCCCTCGACGGGTATGAGCCTGACAGCGGATATTATCGCCGCCAGGCCATTGCGCCTGAAGCCGAGGAGGAGATGGAGGCGCCTGTCCGGAGAAAGCCGGAGCGGACCCGCCGCCAACGGGCGGCTGAGCCAGCAGAGCCAGCCGCAGAGCAAAAGCCCGAGGCAGAAGCCAAGCCTCAGGCGTCAGAATCCGCCGACAGGCGGCTGCCGTCATTTGTGAGATTCTTCCTCGATGAGCGGGTGCGGCTCTTCTTTGGCTGCTTCCTGCTGTTCTTGAGCGTATTTATAGTGGTGGCCCTTGTGTCGCACTTCAAAAACGCGAAATTTGACCAGAGCATTGTCGAGAATATGAGTCAGGCGCAGATAGCGTCAGATCCCGGCATCGTCAGGAACGCAGCCGGAGGATTCGGCGCGTGGATAGCGAAGGCGCTGTTTTGCGACGCCCTTGGCGTAGGGTCGCTGGCGTTTATCGTGTATTCCTGGATTTTGGCTCTTGCTGTGCTCGGATTCAAGAAATGCAATTTCTGGTCAGTGACATTCAAGACATTGATTGTGGCCATCACTGCTTCGGTGGTGCTCGGCCTTGTCACATACAACACCCCCTCGGTGATCAAGTGGGGCGGCACTCACGGCTATTTCGTCAACGAATTTCTTATATCGCATGCCACTGTGCTCGGGGCTATCTGCGTCTCGGCCATGCTGCTTGTGACTGTGGCATGCGTGTATCTCGACGAACTCACACGCGCTTGGAAAGCATGGCGCATGGCCATTGAGCGCCGACGCCTGCAGGAAGAGCTCAAGCGCGAGCGGGAGGCCAAGGCAAAGCATCTTGCCGACCTGGCGGCTGAAGCCGAGGCCAAGGCCGAAGAGCCTGCCGAGCCAGCTTCCGCTGCCGTAGAGCAGGCACCGGTGGCCATTGAGGTTGACGACACTCCCGCCACGCGCGATGACCTGTTTCCGATCGATGACACGCCAGTGCAGGATGCAGGCGGCGCGATTGCAGACCTTGAAGACGTGCCGGATGATTTTGACATAGAAATTGATGCCTCCGAAAGCACGGAGGCATCCGCCGATGATTTCACCATCAGCCTTGATGAGCCTGCCCCCGCCGCTATTGAGCAAGCGGTGTGTGCGCCCGGGCCCGAAATGGCATCGGCATCGGTGGCCGACACACCGTTTGTGGTGGAGCGCCCCGAAGAGCCGGCTGTAGCGGAGTCTAATCCCTATTCGCCTGGCCGGTCTGAGGCGGCTGCGCCTTCAACTGAAATTGTGACTGAGGATTTCTCTGTGAAGGCCCATGAAATAGAGATGGCCGACCTGGCGGCGATGGACGCCCTCGCCGACGCCGAGGCCGAAAGCAGGGCATCGAACCTTTATGACCATAAGGCCGAGCTGCCACGCTATGTGCTCCCCGGCGCAGATCTGCTCGAAGAGAGGGACTGCGGCGGCGTGATCGACATGGAAGAGCAGCAGGAAAACAAGGATCGCATCGTGAAGACCCTCGCGAGCTATAACATAGCCATATCGCGTATCGAGGCCACGGTGGGACCCACTGTCACCCTATATGAGATTGTGCCGGCTGAAGGCGTGCGCATCTCGCAGATAAAGCGCCTCGAAGATGACATAGCCCTCAGCCTCGCGGCTCTCGGCATCCGCATCATAGCCCCGATCCCCGGCAAGCCTACGGTGGGCATAGAGGTGCCAAACGGCGATCCGCAGACAGTGTCGATGCGCTCGGTGATCGCCTCCAAGAAGTTTCAGGAGTGCAAGATGAAGCTGCCTATGGCTTTGGGCGCCACCATTTCAAACGAAATATTCATAGCCGACCTGGCCAAGATGCCCCATTTGCTTGTGGCTGGTGCCACGGGCATGGGTAAGTCAGTTGGCCTCAATGTCATCATCACTTCACTGCTGTACAAGAAGCATCCGTCAGAGTTGAAATTCGTCATGGTCGACCCGAAGATGGTGGAATTCAGCCTATACAGCAAGCTTGAGCGCCATTATCTGGCCAAGTTGCCCGGTGAGGACGATGCTATAATCACAGACTCCAAAAAGGCTGTGCAGACGCTCAATTCGCTTTGCATCGAGATGGATCAGCGTTATGCCCTGCTCAAGGACGCTGGCGTGAGGGCTCTGGAAGAATACAACAAGAAATTCACCGAGCGCAGGCTCAACCCAGCCGACGGGCACCGATTCTTGCCGTATCTGGTGGTGGTGGTCGATGAGTTTGCCGACCTCATAATGGTGGCCGGCAAGGAGGTGGAGGCGCCCATCATGCGCATAGCCCAGAAGGCCCGCGCTGTGGGCATGCATATGATCATCGCCACTCAGCGCCCCTCGACCAATGTGATCACCGGTCCGATCAAGGCCAACTTCCCCGGACGCATGGCTTTCCGCACAATACAGATGGTCGACTCAAAGACCATCCTCGATGCCACCGGTGCCAATCAGCTCATTGGCAAGGGCGATATGCTCTTCTCGCACAACGGCAGCCTTGAGCGTGTGCAGTGCGCCTTTGTCGACACGCCCGAGGTGGAGCGCATCACCGAGTGGATCGACGGACAGGTGGGCTATGAGCACGCCTATTATCTGCCGGAATACGTGCCCGAAGGTGAGGAAGGCGGATTCGCCGGCCCTGGCGCTGACAAGGACAGCCTCTTTGACGACGCAGCCCGATTCGTGGTCAGCCGTCAGGTGGGCTCGACGTCGATGCTGCAGCGTCAGTTCAACATCGGATACAACCGAGCCGGGCGCCTGATGGACCAGATGGAGGCTGCCGGCATCGTAGGACCGGTCAACGGCTCGAAGCCAAGGGCCATATTGGTTGACTCTATGCAACTCGAACAAATGCTATCACAATTCTGACATGAAGCGCGTATTAACAACTGTTTTTTTGATGGCGCTCATGATGTCGGCCTTTGCAATGTCGGCCGAAGAAGTGCTTAAGAATGCGTCCCGCGCCTTGACTGCCGGCAATGGCGTCAATGCGGCTTTCAGCGTAGTCTCTGACGGCGGCAAAGCACAGAAAGGATCTTTTTCGATGTCAGGCAAGAAATTCGCGTTAGTGACTCCGGAATACGCGTCATGGTATAACGGTTCTGACCTTTGGTCGTTTTCTGAACAGACCGGAGAGACCACTCTTTCAGCGCCCACGCCTGATGAGTTGCTTGAGATCAACCCATTCGAGATAATCAGCCGATATTCCGAAGCCTATGCGGCCAAGAGCGTCAAGGCCTCCGAAGGAAAGGCATCAGTGGCGCTATCGCCAAAAGATAAGTCAGCATCGGTGAAGCGTGCAGTCGTCACTGTATCGAAAGCCACATGGCTGCCAACATCGATAGTGATTGATTTTGCATCGGGCGGCAGCCTGTCTGTCGACATCATTTCCATCTCCAAGCCAGCCAGCCCTATAGGTGATGGCGTATTCGCCTATCCGCTGATGCTTTATCAGGGAGTGGAAGTGATAGACCTGCGGTGAACAAACAAAGGACTACGCTTTTTTGTTAATCAAATGATTGTTTAACGTTAAAATACAAAAGAATATACATTGACTATGATAAAGTGTCTGATCATCGGCTCAGGCCCCGCCGGATACACAGCGGCCATATACACATCGCGCGCCAATCTGAAGCCTGTGCTTTTCGAAGGGCATCAGCCTGGCGGCCAGTTGACCACTACTTCAGAGGTGGAGAACTTTCCGGGATATCCCGAGGGCATTGACGGCAACCGCATGATGGAGGATTTGAGAAATCAGGCTGTGCGCTTCGGTGCGGATATTCGTAGTGGCCGCATCACTTCGGTTGACTTTTCGCAGCGTCCGCTTAAGGCTGTCGTGGACGGCAAGGAAGAGATTGAGGCCGAAACCGTGATAATTTGCACGGGAGCTTATCCACGATATCTGGGCTTGCCCGATGAGAAAAAATATCAAGGCCTCGGCGTATCCACCTGCGCCACCTGCGACGGATTCTTCTACCGCAACCGCAACGTTGCCGTCGTGGGCGGCGGCGACAGCGCCTGCGAGGAGGCAATGTATCTTTCCGGGCTCGCCAAGCAGGTCTATCTGATAGTGCGCAAGGGATACCTGCGCGCATCGAAGGTGATGCAGCAGCGCGTGCTTGAGAATCCCAAGATACAGGTGCTGTTCAACACCAACACTCTCGGGCTTTTCGGTGAGGAATATCTCGAAGGCGCTCACCTTGTGGAGAACAAGGGCACTGACATGGAGCAGGAGTTTGATATAGCCATCGACGGCTTCTTCCTCGCGATAGGCCATAAGCCAAATACAGAAATCTTCCGTGGCCAGGTGGAGCTCGATGAAGAAGGATACATAAAAGTGCAGGGACGCTCGCAGGCCACAAGCGTCAAGGGCGTCTTCGCCGCCGGCGATGTGGCAGATCCCACCTATCAGCAGGCTATTTCCGCCGCCGGATCGGGCTGTCGCGCGGCCATCGATGTGGAGCGCTTCCTGCTTGAGTGACGCATTCGTCGAGAAATGATAATAGAGCGGTCGGTTTCCGAATGGGGATCGACCGCTTCATTTGTCTTTTAGTCAATGGCATAGTAGATAGAGTTTTCCAAAATATAATGCTAAAATGTTGATATTTAATGAAATAAGTATTTTGATGTATGGCAAAAGTTTTCCAAAATTGTAAACATTTGGATTGTAGGGTCTTATGAAAATGTTGATTATTTTCTGCGTTTCTCTTGTGGGAATGTTATTTTTTTTACTTAACTTTGCATCGGAAAAGCCACCGGATTTGAGCTTTTTTAGACCAGAATAACAGAAACATCTTAAACCTGAACATAAGTCAAGAACAACATCATGATACAGACAGTCATCAAGCGCGACGGCCGCGTCGTGGGCTACAATGAGGAAAAGATTAAGGCCGCTATCCGCAAAGCCATGCTCCAGACCGAACTCGGCGAGGATGAGGCTCTCATACAGCGCATCTCTGACCGCATAGGCATGTCGGGCAGCGAGCGCATGACTGTCGAAGACATTCAAGACAAGGTGGAGTTTGAGCTCATGAAGAGCCCCCGCAAGGAGGTGGCCAAGCGATACATCGCCTACCGCGATCAGCGCAGCATAGCCCGTCGGGCAAAGACGCGCGATATGTTCCTTGAAATCATAGAGGCCAAGAACAACGACATCACTCGCGAGAACGCCAACATGAACACTGACTCTCCGGCCGGCATGATGATGAAATTCGCGAGCGAGACCACCAAGCCGTTTGTAGATGACTATCTGCTTTCGCCGGAGGCACGCGAGGCTGTGGCCGGAGGCTACATACACATCCACGACAAGGACTATTATCCGACAAAGAGCCTCACATGCGTGCAGCATCCGCTCGATAAGATACTCAAAAATGGATTCGTAGCCGGTCATGGCGAGTCGAGGCCGGCCAAACGCATAGAGACGGCCAGCATCATAGCCTGCATCTCGATGGAGACCGCCCAGAATGAAATGCACGGCGGCCAGGCCATCCCGGCTTTCGACTTCTATCTGGCTCCGTTCGTGAGGTCGTCATTCGTTGAGGAAGTGAAGACTATCGAGGGGTTGCAGGGCGTGGATCTGCATCACTTGTATGATGTGGAGATTGAAGATTACGTGAAGAAGCCTCTTGACGGACTCACGGGGGATGACAGATATGTGCAGCACGCCGTAAACCGCACTGCCAGCCGAGTGCATCAGGCCATGGAAGCCTTTATCCACAATATGAACACCATACACTCGCGTGGCGGCAATCAGGTGGTGTTCTCTTCGATCAATTATGGCACAGACACCTCGGCTGAGGGACGCTGCATCATACGCGAGCTGCTCAACAGCACATACGAAGGCGTCGGAAACGGTGCCACCGCGATCTTCCCCATACAGATATGGAAGAAGAAGCGGGGAGTGAGCTATCTGCCCGGCGACAGAAATTATGACCTGTACAAGCTCGCTTGCAAAGTCACTGCCCGCAGGTTCTTCCCCAACTTCGTCAATCTTGATGCGTCATTCAACCATCATGAGAAATGGCGCGCCGATGATCCACAGCGCTATCTCTATGAAATAGCCACGATGGGCTGCCGCACCCGCGTGTTTGAGAACCGATACGGAGAGAAAACATCTGTGGGGCGTGGCAACCTCAGTTTCACCACGATCAACATCGTGCGTCTCGCAATTGAGTGCATGAACATAGCCGATAGGGAGGAGCGCATATCGGCCTTCTTCAGGAAGCTCGACTATGTGCTCGAAGTGGCGGCCCGTCAGCTTTGCGATAGATATGACTTCCAGAAGACTGCTCTCGTCAAGCAATTCCCCTTGCTGATGTCGCGTCTGTGGAATGGAGCGGAAAGCCTCGACCCCACCGACACCATAGAGTCGGTAATCAATCAAGGCACCCTGGGCATCGGATTCATAGGTCTTGCCGAGTGTCTGATAGCGCTTGTTGGCAAGCATCATGGCGAAAGCGATGAGGCGCAGCAGCTCGGATTGAAGATCGTGGGCCACATGCGCGAACGCGTCAATGAATTTTCGGATCGTTATCAGCATAATTTCTCCATCCTCGCCACTCCGGCTGAGGGTCTATCGGGTAAATTCACTGCCCGCGACCGCAAGGCATTTGGTGAGATTCCCGGCGTGACCGACAAGATATACTACACTAATTCCAACCATGTGCCTGTATATTACCATTGCTCTCCTCGCCACAAGGCGAAGATTGAGGCTCCGTACCACGAGCTAACGCGTGGCGGACACATCTTCTACGTGGAGATTGACGGTGATGCCACCCACAATCCCGAGGCAATCGCCGATATTGTGGATCTAATGGATAAATATGATATCGGATATTGCTCGGTCAACCACAACCGCAACCGATGCATGGATTGCGGATATGAGGACGCCCAGGCCGAACTCGACGAATGTCCTGTGTGCAAAAGCCGCAACATAGATAAATTGCAGCGCATCACCGGATATCTTGTGGGCACCACCGATAGATGGAACAAGGCAAAACTCGCTGAACTCAACGACCGCATAGTGCACAAATGAGAATACTCGACATCATCGACGGCACTATAGTCGATGGGCCCGGGCTGCGGACATCGATTTATTTCGCGGGCTGCGCCCACCAATGCCCGGGTTGCCACAACAGGCAATCATGGCCGTTTGATGCCGGGCGTGAGGTTTCAGTCGACGAGTTGATGGCTCACGTCGAGGAGAATGGATTCAACGTGACTCTCACCGGCGGCGATCCGCTGTATCAGATTGATGAGATGTTGCCTTTGTGCAAGCGCTTGAGAGAAGCAGGCTACACTATATGGTGCTATACCGGCTTCACCCTTGAGGAGATTCAGGCGTCGCCGAGCCTAAGCCGCATACTTGGTGCTGTGGATGCTTTGGTCGAAGGCCCTTATGTGGAGGCTCTCCGTGATTTGTCATTGCGATTCAGGGGGTCATCCAACCAGCGCATCATTCATCTCACTCATGCAGGCACTCCTGCATGATGCGATATTTGTGAAACTCCAAATTTGATTGAAATGAAATATACTCACAATTGCGTGGGCACATGCTCGCGTCAGGTAAGCTTTGACATTGTAGACGGAAAACTCCGCAACGTAGAGTTTGTGGGAGGATGCAACGGAAACACAAAGGGGCTCTGCGCCCTGCTCGAAGGCATGGAAGCCGATCAGGCTCACAGCCGCCTTGCGGGGATACGCTGCGGCAATCGCTCCACATCATGCCCTGACCAATTGGCGCAAGCCATCGCGGCCGCCCGCAATTGATTCTTTTCAGGTCGTTTGCCGTCAGGCGCGGTTTTTTTCCCTTTGCTTCGGGTTCTCTTGCGAAAAAAAATGAGGAGAGTGGCCGAATCAAAGGGAAAAAACGTTATATTTGCGGATAAATAGGCGTGAATATGGAAAATGCAGGAAATTACATTCGGTTTGACTGGGCCATGAAGCACATGCTTCGTGACAAGGCCAATTTCGGCATCCTCGAGGGTTTCATCTCGGTTTTGCTCAAGGAGGAAGTGACCATAGTGGAGATATTGGAAAGCGAATCGAACCAGATGTGCGATTCAGACAAGTTCAACCGCGTGGACATAAAAGCGAAGAACAGCAAGGGGCACATCATCATCATCGAGGTGCAGCTTACACGCCAGCTGTATTATCTGCAGCGAATCCTTTACGGGACAAGCAAGGCCATCACCGAGCACATAAATATCGGCGACAAGTATGACCAGGTCAAGAAGGTGTACTCCATCAGCCTTCTTTATTGCGACTACGGCCAGGGCGACGATTATGTGTATCACGGCGTGACCCGCTTCAAGGGCATCCACACTGGCAACGACCTGTTGGTCAACATAAAGGAGAAGGACGGGGAAATTATCCCGCAGTTGCCCAAGGAGGTGTTTCCGGAGTATTTTCTTGTGAGGGTGAACCAGTACGCCAAAGTGCCGGAGTCGGCCCTGGATGAGTGGATGGTCTATCTTAAGAGCGGGATCGTTAAGGACGACACGCGCACCCCCGGGCTGCAGCAGGTGAAGGAAAAGCTGCGCTTGCTGTCGATGACCACTGAAGAAAGGCGCGCCTATGACGTGCACATGGACAATATCATGGTGCAGAACGACGTGCTTGACACGGCCCGCGAAGAAGGCCTTGCCGAAGGCCGTGAGAAAGGCCGCGCCGAAGGGCGTGCCGAAGGTCGCGCAGAGGGCCGCGCAGAGGGTCGCGCCGAGGGTCGCGCCGAAGGCCGAGAAGAAGGGCGCACCGAAGCTATTGATTTGGTGGCTTTGAATCTGATAAAGATTGGCATGACAGATGATGTCATCAAAAATGCGACAGGATTGTCTGACCAGCGCATAAGCCAATTGCGGGCCTCAAAAGGCTGAGTTGAAGATACAAAAAATACGAAGAAACGGCGTATGGGGCTTAGTCCCATGCGCCGTTTAAGAAGTGGCCGGCTTAAGAAAAGTCGGCCACTTGTGGATTCAATAAGGATTATTTCGCGATGATCTTGCCTTCTTCGATAGTCTGCCCGTTGGATTTCACGGTGTAGACATAATTGCCATTGCGCAGGCGGCGAGAAGGAACTGCCACTTTGGTTTCTCCGGCTGTGGCTTTGGCAGAGGTGATGAGGCGTCCGGCGATGTCGTAAACCTCGACTGTAGTGGCTTCGTCGGCGGGTGCGGCGAGTTCTACGGTCAACGAATGTCCTGCAGGCAGGGGATTGGGGTAGGCGCGGACAGCAGACTGTCCGAGTTCGATCGAGGGCACTGAAGCAGCGCCGGGCTTGCAGCTGTAGAAGTTGATGGTGTTGTCATCGAATCCCACAAGATAGAATTCCCCATTCAAATAGATATACTCCATCAATTCGTTTTTTCCATCAAGATCATTGATACTGGGAACTTCGCCGAGGCAATCGCCATCTTCATTGTATACCTCGTATGTTGAAGTTGAATAATATTCATCTCCCGAGCGGATTACGATTTCCCACTTTTCGTCTGCGTTGAAAAGTGTTTGAGTCAAATACACATTGGCATTGAGTTGATAGGGCGCTCCGAGATCAAAAGGATATACAGGGTTTGGGTCCCTGTAATTGCTATTGTAGACGTCATTGAGGATAAACTGCTTTTTCACGGTAGATAGATTCTCATCATAGATGGTGAATCTCGCGTTGTTACCCTGATACTCTATGGTGACAGGGAGCATTTTATTGTTCTTGTCGAGCGCTGCGGCAGTTTCGCTTGCGCTGATTGTCTTCACCAGCTTTACTGGGATTGTCGCGGCGTTGGCTGCCAATGCCGCGATGCCGCACATTAGTGCGGTCAGAAGATGTTTTTTTAACATGATTGATTATTTATTTGGGTTGATATCATTTCTTTAATACCGGTGCAGTGGATGGGGGCGTAAATTCCCATTTCATATGTTTGTTGCCACGGGTGCTTTGCACGGAGTTGGATATAGTGTGGGTTGACCCCGGACTCAACCTCAGTTCTCGTTTGTATTCGCTTGGAGAATTCTGATAAAGAATGTCACTTGACTTTATGAACGGGTTGAACGAAAGCACCTCTTGTGAAAGGCTGAATCTCGCACCGGAAATGTCATAGGTATCGCTCCACAGAAGCGAATTGGTCAATCGATGCCGGATGGTGCCTGTATAGCTTTTTATCTGTGATATACCATTATTGTCCGGTGCCCAATTGGCTGTCCAGCCCGAGCATGTTGGAGTGTCATCATACGAGTATCTTTTGGTTGGATTCAGGTATTTGACCGATAGCAGCACATTTCTCTCAAATCCGTCCTCATCCTCGTATTTTGCGTAATATCCGGCGTAGAACGGCAACTGAAACTCCACTTCCCGGTCAAGTATCTGTGACTCGGCGGGAATGCCGGCATAGTCGATATCACCTACATATTCGTCAGGAGCGAATGCGAAAGAATTTGCTGATGTTTTGATTGCATCATAGTTATAATAGTTCCAGCCATTTTCATTCTTTATAATGTCACAACCCGGTACTTCTTCTATTGCGGGAGCGAAGAAGACGCCCCATTCCTTTACGCCTTCAATTTTTTTTAGGTCGGGAGTTGGCACCTGAATGTTAAGCATGTGGCGGTTAGTCGAGTTCTGACGGAAGAGGTAAGAGTAGCTTGCCGACATATCTTTTACATATCGTAAATCAAAACGTTTGGCTTCGTCAATCATAATCGGATAATACTCATATTTTGGCTCCTCGTTTAGATCGGTTGAGTAAGTCGTTTTAGTGAGCATTGCGTATGGTGTCACCTCATACATATGCAGAGGATTCAGATAATAAGAATTTATCGTTATATCGGCCCCATTATCAAGAGAAGTAAATGCCCAATAATATGGATGAGTATTGTCTTCCTTTAATTCTTTGATTGTGTAGTCATGCGGGAATTTGGTCCCTGGGGTGACGTCCTTTATCGAGAAGAAAGGATTAAGGCTCCATGAATAGTTTCGGGTGCTTGCTCCCCTAATGACTCTGTCCAAGAAAGGCTCTGACTCGAAGTGGTATCTGATATGCTGTAGATTGTGACGCTCAAGTTTGGTCATATTCGACATGAGTGAGCTGTTCCAGAATGTTTTTGTCCATTCATGTCCGAAATCCAAATCGGTCAAGAATGTGTCAAATAATGCTCCTGCGGCTACTCCTATTTTGGTATATCCCTCTACTTTTAGAGCATTGTCATCTGTCATATTCCTATATAATCCTGGAGAAGTTTCTGCATCCAAAATATCGATAGCATTCATGGAAACAGATGCGACGCCTCTAATTCCGATTTCACCAAATACAGATGCATGTACTATGTATTTAGTCAAAGGAGCGATGTTTAAAGAGACCCTCAGTCCGCCTTCAACTGAAGCTTTTCCATATAGGGTACAAAAGTCTACTGTATGTGATGCATGCTTGAAATGCATTTCACTCTTTTTGGGAGATGTTCCGGGTCTACAAAGCGAGAATGATGCAATCACCTTATCTTGTGAACTGGCCCCAAATTTCATTCCGCCTTCACCTTCAAACCTGCCTATAAGAGATAAGTCTGCGCTTACTTCAATAAAGAAGCCGTTGCCTAATCTTATGAAGATTGGTTTTGGGGGTTGCCAAATACATTTACGTTTTCTGGCTTTTTTCGTTATCTTACCTTGAAAGCCAATATTTATCGTGGAATTGAAAGTGATTTCAGTCAAGCCCGATACATAAAATGGTTCTCCTAATTTTAATTTTGTCGCGAAAATTTTCATCGCGACTGATACTTGATTGGATACGGATCCATATAATCCTTTTTCTTTTTCAGACTTGTAATCTTCTTCATGTTCTTTTTTCAATTCCTCCAGAGTTTTATTAACGGGTTCCCCCATAAGACTGAAATCCCCTAGTTCAATCCCCGCTTTGAGGGTCTCTTCGTTGAAGTCGAATGTCCGTTTAGGAAAGTTAATAGGAGCTCCGATATAGTCTTCCGAAATTCCGGGAGACTTTAACGAGGCATATGTTGTTGATTCATCATCAGGCATTAATGTTTCCGGTGGGTAATATGTGTGATCTTGCCCGGCATCATAAATGAAAGCCCTGCAATACGTCTCGTATACATCATCCAAAGGTATGTCCTCGCACTCCACGTCGTATTTAGAGCCGGTGTTTGTTATTGATTTCACCTTGCCGTAGAAGCCGTAGGGGAGGTTGTATTTTGCGTTTTCCTCGGCGTAAAGGATGCTGCCCACGGGTGGCAGCTTTGACTCCTGCAGCCAGTTGCTGAAATAGATGTGGCTGTTGTCAAGTTCGCATCTGAGGACGTATGTGCGCAGGTATCCTTTGTTGTCTTCAAGGTTTATCACGCCGGGCTTGAGCTTGGTAGGGGCAGGCTTGAGCGAGATGCTGTCGATCTCCGCGAGCGCGATTCTGTAGATGCTGTCTGGGGTGATGATTTCCTGCACCACATAGTTGGTGTGCACCACGCTGTCGACGTCGATGTTTGACAGTTTCATCGAGTCCACATCCGATTTAAGCAGATGCGTGGTCACGCCTTCCCTTTGGTAAACTATCAGGATGTCATCTGTCACGTCAATCAGATTTTGGCTGTGAGCCGTGATTGAGGCCAACAACGCGGTGATAGCCAATAGCATGTGTGATATCAGTCTCATGGCCTTACGATTTTGAAAGAAGTGGAATTGATCTTCACTACATACACGCCGGCATTGAGCGATCTGAGCGATATGCCAGCAGGTTGGCCTTTGCTCACACGGATTTCATTAATCTTGACACCGCCGATGGTATATATCTGTGCTGTGCCATCCGCGTTTGGCAGGAATTCAATCGATTCTCCGTTTTCGGTATATCTGATTTGTTCGCCATCTGAGATGTCGGCGATGCCTGCTGAGCCGGATCCGTCATCTTTATAGTAGAATTTCTGCACATCGGCCAATGGCATCTGTATTTTGCCTGATGCGCCTGCGTTGATTGAAAACTGACCATCGGCGAATTCCACCTTTGGATTGCCGTTGATCTGATAGGTAGTGGTTTTGCCGTTGCGCATCTCAACGACCACATGCGTCACGTCGGCCATCGATGTCTGGAACGCAAACACCAACAGAGCCAGCGACAGAAAATGCGATAGTGAACTCATGGTTAACTCTCTGCCTCGGATCAGCCCTCTATATCCGAAATTGATAAAAACGAAAAAAGCGTGAGTGCCATCATCGGTTGCCCGTTCTCACTGCTTGAGGCCTTCGCATTGCCCGGTAAAGTAGAACGAGCAACGATTGCAGAGGCCTCACGCAAATATGTATCATGAGCCACGGCAGCGCCTCACGCGCCTACCGGGGCTGAATATACATATCCACACAAGACATCTACCGTTGCTGCATCCCTGACTTTACCTTTGAAAGTTGCGAAGTTTCAAGCAGTCAAGAAAGAGCGCGGATAAACGCTTTTCAATATGTCATGGACTTGCCACTATGGCAAGCCATCTTTATCCCGCCCGCGAACCCTCAAGGGCCTCCGCAAGCGGTATGTTGTCACAAAATTATGACTTTTTATTGAATCTATCTTGATTATGATGGGTTTTTTAGAATATTTAACATTTGCGGGCGGTACAAGAATGTGCAGCCCTTCGCGGATGGCGACTATTGCTTAAGTGAATTGTTCTATCTTCACTGACTCATCGATGAGATATGCGCATAAGGGTGACATGCGCTATTGTGCATGTCAGTATTTTGAGGTAACTTTGTCATTTGGAAAATCGGCGCTTATGACTGACAATTTCAATACATATATCGAGCATATCGATTTTGATGCCTGGCGCAGGCTTTGCGTCAGAAAGGGCGCTTTGCGGTGTTTGGCCAAGGGGGAAGAATTCGTGTCAATTGGCGAGGTAGGCCGATATATCGGGTTTATCGTTTCCGGCGCGCTTAAATATGTGGCTTATTCGGATGACGGCGCGGAGCATGTCATGGGGTTGGTGTTTGGCGATGGTTTTGTAGCCGACTGGCCATTCTGTCTGTATGGGCAAAGGGCCAAGCTGGCGATTGTGGCGGTTTCAGATTGCGAGATATTCTGCATTCCGTCTTCAACGGTCAAAGAAATTATGGATTCCGATCTTGATTTCCGAGATATTGTGATGCACTCTACCGAAGCGGTATATGCCACAGTCTATGATAGATACGTGGATCTGTACCGCAAATCGCCTCAGCGGAGGTATGAAGAGCTCATTGTCAGGTATCCCGACCTCTTTGACATCTTTTCGCTCAAGGACATCGCATCGTTTCTCAATATCACTCCCACTCATTTGAGCCGATTGCGAAAAAGCGACCGCCACCAATGTTAAAAACATCGACTCTCAACATTTGTTGAGATTTTTTATGTTTATTCACCGTAACTTTGCTTATCGTTCAGGTAACAAAGTTGTGTTTTATGAAAGTAATCATTATTTCTATAATCATCCTTTTCCCTTTAATTGTATTTGCGCATGAGCCGGCTCGTGACAACGTTGATGCTGTAGCCCCCTTTTGTGGTTCTGCTGAGCATTTTGATGGATGCAGTCAAGGCCATCGCCACATATTCCATTTGCCGGTTTTGCCTGATAGTGTAGACGTCAGGCGTCAGAAAAATAAACACTTTTGGAGAGCTGGAGCGGAAACTATAGGTTTCAACATCGGTTTGTGGGCTTTTGATCGATACGTCCTTGACGGCCATTATGCTTATATCTCTTGGAACACCATTAAAGAGAATTTCAAGCATGGCTTTGAATGGGATGATGACCATCTGCATACCAATATGTTTGATCATCCGTATAATGGCAGCATTTTTTTCAATGCAGGACGGTCTAATGGCTTCAATTTCTGGCAATCAGAGTTGTTCGCCATAGGAGGAAGTGCCATGTGGGAGATGTTTATGGAATGCGAGTATCCATCTACTAATGATATTATTGCAACACCTATAGGTGGAGCTGCGATAGGAGAGGTGTTGTATCGTGCATCAGATCTGATATTAGATGACACAAGTGGCGGCGGAGAAAGATTCGGAAGGGAGGCGGCTGCATTCGTGATCAATCCCATGCGCGGACTGACACGAATGATAACCGGAGACGCATGGCGTCGTCGTTCAACTACCGGCAGAAGATTTGGTGTTCCGCCTATTGACATGGAATTGTCTTTGGGTGGAAGAATGCTTTCTCTTTGGGACAACGATGAAGGAACAAGAGTAGGAGCCGCTGCGCAGATAAAGATTGAATATGGTGATAAGTTTGAGGATGTGACCAAAACGCCCTACGGCTACTTCTCTTTCTTGATGGAAATACAAGGCATAAAAACACAGCCGCTTTTAAGCCGGGTGGAGATTGTAGGGCGTCTGTTGTCAAAAGAGATCGTAGATAAGAAGAATGTCAAGGCTTCAGTTGGTATGTACCAGCATTTTGACTTTTTTGATTCTGACACTATCAAAAGACGGGAACCTAATCGCAGTCAGTTGTTTCCTTGTGTCGTGCCCTACAAGCTTGGTGCTCCGGCTTCGGTGGGAGGTGGAGTCATGGCCCAATATGTTCCATCTGATGATTTTGTTTTTGAAGGCTATTTTCATGCCAATGGCCTGATGCTCGCAGGAATCCTGACTGACTTTTACAGGGACTATCACCGTAACTATAATTGGGGCTCAGGCTTCTCGTTAAAGGCGGGCATCAATGCTAATCTGTTCAAAGACCGACTGATTATCGGTCTGGCAAATCAATTTTACAAAGTCTATACATGGAAAGGTTATGACCAAAATGCTGATTGGTCAACCGCACCGGATGGTAAGCCTGTCAATATTCAGGGTGATCGGTCGACATCAACATTCAATCATCTGGAAGCGACAATGAAATGCCGATTGTTGAAACGACTTTATTTGTCGGCTGGAGTTGATCTGTATTGGCGTAGTACGAGTTACGATGACTTGGAGATCAGAGAGGGCAATGTATCTACTAAGTATCCAAGGGTGCATAGTAAGCAAGTGGGCACCCGTCTGATGTTAACGTATCAATTGTGAGAGATATATGAAGAAAGGACTCCTGTTTGTATTTTGCGTATCGCTTTTGTCGTTTCCCTCGTGCTCAACACATCTCAATGTCGACGGGCTTTCGAAAAAAAGTATAGTCGGATATTTCAAGAATGGGTATGTTCTTGATTCCGATAATAAAGTGCGAGGCACTTACCGTAACGGCTATTTGTTGGATAATGATTCAAGCATAATCGGAACGTACAGGAATGGGTATATCCTGAATATGAATGACAGTGTTGTCGCGACATATTCCAATGGATTCATCTTGAATGTTTCCCCAAAGCGGAATTGATGATGTGTATCGTAGATTTTCTATTTATTTTATTTATCTTTGTGCTTATGATATTTCTCGGATTTGTGGTTCTATTGTAAAGTATAATTATTAGTTGATCTGAATATGGAAGGCTTTGATTTCTGGTTAGTGCTTATTTTCGGTATTTATTTCATTGTCTCGTCAGCGGTCGGCCTATACAATGACTTCAAAGATAAGGGCGCGACCCGATGGTGGAGGTGGGCGCTTGATTCTCTCGGTCTTATCGTCGGCATAGGTTTCCTCTGCGAGCTTTTTGTCTTGAGTTAAGAGCCGGTGATGTCATTCGCGGTAGTATATGCGCTTGACTCGGGGGGAGATTGATGTGAATATTTCGTAGGGGATGGTGCCGAGCGTGTCTGAAAGGCGCTCTACGGGGGCATTCTCTCCGAATATCTCCACGCGGTCGCCGATGCGGGCGTCTGCTCCGGTGACGTCGATCATGCATTGGTCCATGCAGATGGTGCCAATCACAGGGCACATCTTGCCGTTGACGAGGAATGATGCCGCGCCGTTTGAAAGATGTCGGTCGAGGCCATCGGCGTATCCGATGGGTACAGTTGCTATTACAGAAGGCGATGTCACCTTTCCCTTGCATCCATATCCGATGGACGTGCCTTCGCCCCAGTGCTTGAGAGATATAATGGTGGTGTAAAGGCTCGAGACCACAGAGTGCTTGTCGGCTGTGGGCACAGGCGAAATTCCGTAGAGGCCTATGCCGAGTCGGGCAAAATCATAGTGATGTTCGGGATAGCGCATGATGCCGGCCGTGTTGAGCACATGGCGCTTCGGCCGGTAGGGGAGGCCGCTGATGATGCTGTCGCTCATCTCTCTGAAAGCCTGCAGCTGCCCCTCGGTGTATGAATCGAGATCGAGGCAGTCCGACGTGGCCAGATGCGAGAATATGGTGCTTGCTTTCACCTGCCGCTGGCTGTTGAGGATGGATAGCAGTTGCGGAATCTCGTCGGCGAGAAATCCCACGCGGTGCATACCTGTGTCAAGCTTTATGTGCACAGGATAGTCGGTGATGCCGAGGCGCTTGGCCTCTGAAATCAGCATCTCGAGTTCGCGAATGCAGAATACTGACGGTTCAAGCCTGTTGGTGAAAAGCGCCTTGTAGTTGTTTGTGATGGGATTCATCACGATAATGGGCATGGTGATGCCTCCGCGCCGGAGTTCGGCCCCTTCGTCAATCACTGCAACGGCCAGGTATGATGCGCCTTGGCTTTGCAGAGTCTTCGAGAGCTCGAGCGCGCCGATGCCGTATCCCGAAGCCTTGACCATGCCTATAAGCCCGGTGCCGGCTTTGAGTTTTGAGCGGTAGAGGTTGAAATTATCTACGATCGATCGCAGATTCACTTCCATCACCGTGTCATGCCTCGGCGCCTCGAGGTGGGTCTTGATGTCTTCAAATCCTTCCTCGGCTGGGCCGCAGACAAGGATGGCTTCCTCGCTGAAGTCATTGATTGAGTAGCGCTCGATAAAGTCTGATGGCTTTCGCGCCTTTATGATGCGGGAAATGCCTGTCGATGCGGCGAGCCGGCCTATTTCAGCCTGGTCATGGTCGCAGTATCCTCCGCCGAGCACAAGTGTGATCTGTCGGCCGTGCGGAGTGTGACGCCGTGCGTGGTTTATTGCCGCGGCGAGTGAAGGCGTGTGGCAAGGGAATCCGTCGTATACGATCAGGCAGTCATGCAGGGTCTCGGTCACGTCGATGCGCGGAGAGATTTTCGATGCGATGCCGCGTATGGATGCCGCGTCGGGGGCGACATTTGCGGCGTGCGTGGCCACGGCTATGGCCAAGTCTTCGATTGTGCCGTCAACGGGATGTAGTCTCAATCCGGAATTCCGCTCTTTTACGGCTTTAAGCGCCTGCTCGATGATGCCGCTGTCGGCGGGATAGAACACGTCGGAGCATCCGGTGAATAATTTTGCTTTTTCTGCGGCTTTCTCTTGCATTGAAGTGAAGCCGTCGCTGTGCTCATCGGTGAGCGACGTGAAGACGCCTATTGTGGGCTCGATCACCTTTTTCAGAGCTTCCATCTCGCCTCGGCATGATATGCCGGCCTCGAAGATGCCTATTTGTGTGGAGTCGTCGATGGCGCATACCGACAGGGGCACTCCGATCTGCGAATTGAAGCTGCGGGGCGAGCGCGTGATGCGGAATCTTGATTGGAGCAATCGAGCTATCAGTTCTTTGGCCACTGTCTTTCCCCTGCTTCCGGTGATGCCGATGACCGGGATGTCGGCATGGAGGTTGCGCACATGCGCGGCCATGGCCTGCAGTGACTCTGCAACGCTGTCTACTTTCCAGAATTCCGCACCGGCGCCTTCTGGCACTGCATAGCCTCGGTCCACCACAAAATGCCTGACTCCGGCTTCTAAAAGGGAGGGAATGAATTTGTGGCCGTCATTTCCGGCGGTGCGCAATGCGAAGAATATGGTTTCAGATGGATATGTGAGGTCGCGGCTGTCTATCAGCCACGATGATATGCGGTCATTGCGGTCGCTTTTAATGCCTATGGCTTCGGCTAATTGTGAAGATAGCATGAGGGGGAGTGGGGGTTAAGGTTTCGTTCAGTGGTCGTTCCAAGGGGAGGGAATGGTTTCGTTCAGTTGTCGTCCTTTGGGTCGACAGTATTATAGACGCGCCGGTGGAGGGTTGCGGCCACGCAGTCTAACGGCAGCGTGGTTGTGGCGTTGGCTGAAAGCAGCAACAGCGGCACCTCGGGCAGGCCGGGAGCGTAGGGAGGCTGTATGTATTGGAATGCATGGTGCACGGTGAAGCCGCACCTCTCGTAGAAGCCGAGGCGCCGCGTGGCCATGGCGCTTTGGTGGGCATGCTCGGCCTCAAGCACCACGGGTCTCCCTGAGCTGAAACCTGACAGCACCGAGGAGATTGCCTTGGCTCCGAGTCCGCCTCCTCGCTTTTCAGGGTCGATGGCGAAATGCTCCACATAGTCAAAGCCGTCAAATCGCCATATCGTTATGAAGCCTGCGTAGATGCCGTCGGCGTATATGCCGAGGAGGGAGAAACCGGGTATGGGTGAGGCCGCCGCAGCTGTATGCTTGGCCACGATATCGTCCCAAGGCCGTCTTTCTTCAGGCGGAAAAGAATCAAGATATATTTGCCGCGCCCGGTCAAGATCGGCGTCGGCCATCGGTTTTGTCTCTATTGTCATATTTCAGAAAGCAAGCTGTAGCGGTTGAGCCAAGCCAGCGCATTATTGTAGTTGTATTCTGATTCGAGATACACCAAGGTGGTCTCGTGGAAATAGTTTGTCTCGTTGAGGTATTCTATTATCGAGATTTCGCCTCCGTCAAGCGCTTTTTTGAGCAGTGTAAGGTAAGAGTTGTCGCCGAATACCCGGTTGTAGTTGTCTACTCCACGTCGCCAGATTTCCATTGACTGCATCTTGCTTGAGATTTCGGCTTGTGTGCTCGCCAATATCGATCTGGCCGAGGCTTCGGCCATGTCTTGCCTTATCATGGCTGTGGCCCGCGCTTTGCGATTCTGGAAAAATGGCAGCGACATCCCGAGTTTGAAGCCTGTGAAGTTGTCTCCGAGTTCGTTGACGTGCTGCAGCCCCACTGAGAATGACGGCAGGCGCGATTGCGATGCTGCCTTGGCGTTGATGCCTTCGGTCTCGGCTGTGAGGTGCTGCGACAGCAAGGCGGGGTCGAGTGAAGCCGCTTGCTCCATATAGTCTGCTTCAGTCAGGACCGGCTCTATCGGGTAAGCGTCGATATGCCCGAGTTGAAGCTCGGCTTCAGGGCTGAGGCTTTGGAGAGCGGCTGTTATTTCGGCTTCGCGGGCCGCGAATGCCGCAATCTCGCTTTCCATCGTGTATCGCTGTATCTGCAGTTTGCGCTGGTCGAGGATGGTGGCGTATCCCTGCTCGTAGGCTTTGTCGCCGGCAGCCTGCATTTCTGCCACGTTGCTCAGCAGCACATTGTCTACGGCAATGCATTTGCGCACATACACCAGTTCTATCAGCAGCCCCTTTGCCTGAGTGGCTATGTCGAGCTCAGATGCCGCCAAAGCCATTTCGCCCGCGGAGAAAGCCTTGTCGGCCGCTTTTGATCGGGTGCGGTAGAGGCCGGGCCAGTCAAATGACTGGCTTACGTCGATGTCCCACTTGTTGCCGACATCGCGGTGGCCCCATACGCGCGAGAATCCTACTTCGGGATTTTCGAGCGAGTTTGCGTCAGAGGCCTCATTGCGCTGGGCCGACAGGTCGGCGCGCATAGCCTTGAGGTCAGTGTTGTTTTCTACGATTGTCCTCACCGTGTGATTGATGTCAGGCTGCGCCATGGCTGATGTGGCGCAAAGTAGGGAAGAAGCGGCGAGTGTATGTAAGAGTTTGATGTTGATTGCCATGTGGTCAGGTGGGGCTTATTTCTTAGTGATAAGTATGTAGAGGGCGGGCACCACGAAAATGTTGAGTATGGTCGACGACACCAGTCCGCCGAGGATCACGATTGCCATGGGCGACTGTATCTCATTGCCCGGCTGGCCGCCGTTGATGGCGAGCGGTATCAGGGCCAGGGCCGATGTCAGCGCTGTCATGATGATGGGCAGCAGGCGGTCAGTCGATCCGGTCAGCACACGCTCTGTAATGCCCATGCCTTCGGCCTTGAGAGCATTGTAGCGCGATATGAGGAGCATGCCGTTGCGCGTGGCGATGCCCAGGAGCGAAATGAATCCGATGATGGCCGGGATGTTGAGGTCGCTTCCGGTGCATAGCAGTATAATCACGCCTCCGATCATAGCCAGCGGCATGTTGACTAACACTACGAGAGCCTGCTTCAGGTCCTTGAATTCGTGGTACAGGAGCATGAACACGATCAGCAAAGCTCCGAGCGAAGTGAGCATGAGAGTGGATGACGCCTTCGATTCGCTCTCGAATTGGCCGCCGTATTCCACATAGTAGTTTTCAGGCATGTCCACTGTCTCCTCGATTCTCTCGCGGATGTCGTTGACAGCTCCGCGCAGATCGCGCTCGTCGACATTGGCCGAGATCACGATGCGCCGCTTCACATTCTCGCGGTTGATTGAGTTGGGGCCTGTGGCCGAGCGTATCTCCGCCACTGACGAAAGCGGCACGAGGCCGTCGCGCGAGTCGATCATGATATCGCTGATGTCGGCTATGGTGTTGCGGCTGTCGTCGCGCAAGCGCACCACTACGTCGTAAGGCTGTGATTCCTCATATACCTTCGACACTGATGTGCCGGCAAGGGCCGTCTCCACGGTCTGGCGGAATTGCGCCATGGTGATTCCGTATCGGGCGAGCATATCGCGCTTTGGCTTGATGTCAAGCTGCGGGCGCTCCATCTGCTGCTCGATGTTGACATCCACGATGCCAGGCACCTCGGCGATTTCTGTCTTTATGCTGTTGCCTATCTCAAATAGCGTGTTGAGGTCGTCGCCGAAAAGCTTTATTGCTATCTGGGCTTCAGTGCCCGAGAGCATTGCGTCGATGCGGTGGGAGATAGGCTGGCCGATCTCTATGTTGGCGCCGGGGATGTGGCCGAGTTTTTCGCGGAGCTCGCGTACCACTGCGCCACGGGAGCGGCCGGCAAGCTCGTAGGGGGCCTCGATTTCCGACACGTTGACGCCAAGGCTGTGCTCGTCGAGTTCAGAGCGTCCGGTCTTTCGGGCCACAGTCTTGATCTCCGGCACGCTGAGGATGATTTCTTCGGCTATGCGGCCCACCCGGTCGCTCTCCTCGAGCGATATGCCCGGCAGGGTAGATACGTTGATGGTGAACGACCCTTCGTTGAAGGGGGGCAAGAAACTGCGCCCGAGCGTGAAGAAGAGGCCGAGGGATATCGCGAACACGGCGGCAACGCCTATCAGCATCGGCTTCTTGGCCGAGAGCGCGCGTTGCAGCGAGTTCCTGTATGCGGCTTTCATGCGGGCGCTCACCCAAGGCTCCTTGCTCATGGCTGACATGGCCTTTTTTGATCCGAGCATCAGGCTGCTCAGGACCGGAGTGACTGTCAGGGCCACGATGGTCGACGCCACAAGGGCCACAATGAACGCTATGCCGAGCGGTATGAGCAGGCGTCCCTCCATGCCGTTGAGGAAGAAGAGAGGCAGGAACGAAGCGATGATGATTAACGACGAATTGAAGATCGGAAGGCGCACTTCGGCCGAGGCGCGGTAAACGACATCGACCACGCTCAAGCGTTCGGCTGGCGGGAGCGCGTGGTTTTCGCGCAAGCGCTTATACACGTTCTCTACATCGACAATTGCGTCATCCACCAGCGAGCCGATGGCTATGGCTATGCCGCCGAGGCTCATGGTGTTGATGGTGAATCCCATGAAGTGAAGCACAAGGATGCTGATGATGATCGACAGCGGAAGGGCCACCACCGAGATGATGGTGGTGCGCAGGTTCATCAGGAAGAAGAACAGCACTATCACCACAAATATCGCCCCTTCGAAGAGCGAGCGCTGGAGATTGCCTATGCTGTTGCTGATGAAGTCGCTCTGGCGGAAAATGTCGGTCGATACGGTGACATCCGCTCCCATCGACGGCCTGAGCTCGGCAAGCACGGCCTCTATCTGGTCGGTTAGGCCGATGGTGCCCACTGACGGCTGCTTGCTCACGGTGATGAGCACCGAGGGCTTGCCCTTGACAGATGCCGCTCCAAGCCTTGGCACAGCTCCGCCCACGACCACATCGGCCACGTCGCGCAGGCATACGATGCCGTTTTCGTCGCTGCTCACCACGCATGCGCCTATTTCGTCGGTGTCAGTGGTGTTCACATCGCCTTTTATGATGTATTCGTTGCCGTAGTCATAAAGGATGCCGCCTCCAACATTGTCGTTGAGGCTCTCTGCGGCTGCGAGCACCTGGTCGAGGCTCACGCCGTAGTATCGCATCTTTTCGGGCGATAGCAGTATCTGATATTCTTTTGGGTCTCCGCCGATGACCGAGACCTGGGCTACGCCGCTCACGGCCAGCAGGCGGGGCGCTATCAGGCGGTCGGCGATGTCGCGGAGCTCCACCATCGACAGGCTGTCGCTCGTGAGGCCGATGATCATCATTTCGCCGAGTATCGATGATTGCGGGCCAAGGGTGGGGGTGCCGGTGCCATTGGGCAGGCTTCCGGCCACTCCGGCTATGCGCTCTGACACTATCTGCCGGGCGAGGTATGGGTCAGTGTCCCAGTCAAATTCCACCCACACTACTGAGAATCCGGTGGTCGACGACGATCTTACGCGACGCACGCCCGAAGATCCGTTGACCGATGTCTCAATGGGATATGTCACGGTTTTTTCCACCTCCTCCGGCGCCATTCCGGGGGCTTCGGTCATTACCACCACAGTGGGCGCGTTGAGGTCGGGGAATATGTCGACATCAGTGTCGATGAGGGCCACCATGCCGGCCACCATGGCCACCACGGTCAGCACCAACACAGTCAGCCGGCTATGAAGCGAGAAATGTATGATACGGTTAAGCATGATCTGATGGGCTTTTGTCAATGGTTATGCGAATGCCCCTCGGGCGCAACGCCCGAAGATTCGGCCAGGCGCACGGCCACCATGCCTTCGCTCACTATGTCCTCGCCGCCCTTGAGGCCTTGCAGTATTTCCACGTTGATGCCGTCGCTCATGCCCAGTTTCACGGGGATCTTGCGGTAGCAGTCTTCGTCGAGCCGCTCATATATGAAGTGCGCCCCCTGCTGCTCTGATACAGCCGAGACGGGCACGCTCAGCACGTCCTGACGTGGCTGGCCCAGCAACTTGACGTTGACGTATGAGCCCGGGATGAACGATCCGTCGTTGGCGAAGTCAAAGTATACGGGCACGTATCCTCTCTGCGACGACACCGATGCAGGAGCCGACACGCGCTTCGCGCCAAGGGCCGAGAGGCTGATCCAATCGTCGGCGTAGGGAGCCTGTATGTTGGCCGAGGCCAGCTGTGGCAGCATCGAATAGTTTTTCTCGGGCAGGTCGGCGCGTAGGGTCAGATTGGTGGTGCTCGATATTGTGGCTATCGGGTCTCCGGCGTTGACATATTGTCCCTGCTGGGCCTGGAGCGCAGTGATGACGCCGGCCTTCGGGGCGGTGGCCCTGCCAGACGCGGCTGATGAGCTGTAGGCTGCCTTTGCCTGCTCGTAGGCTTGGCGGGCGGCATTGTAGTCCTTGGTCGACACGATGCCGTCGGCATGCAGGGGCGTCACCCTGTCGAGTTCCTTCTTGGCGGCGTCGAGGTTTACCTTGGCCATGGCGTTGGGGTCGCCTCCCGACATCTGCGATGCGGAGATTGTGGCTATGCCGGAGCCGGCTCCCACCTGCGCGCCCTGGCTGATGCCGGGATTGAATTTCAGGATGCCTGATGTCGGCGCGGAAACGATGACCGACGAATTTGGGGAGTCTACAATCTGGCCTGACACGGTGATCACGGTGCGGAATTCGCCCGGAACCACTTTCGCTGCTTTCACGCCAAATTGCTCGGCCATGTGCGGGTCAAGCGTGATTTCGCCATGGCTGTCCTTGGCTTCGCTGTGGGCTTCGGCTTCACTGGTGTTGTCGCCGTGATGGTGGTGGCCGAGATCTCCATCGTCTTTGGCGTGGCAGCCTGCCAGCGCCAGGCTCAGGCAGCAGGTCGATGCGGCCATTATGAAGGTAGTGAGTTTCATGCTCGCAGTTGGTTTTTATTGTGTTTGTAGAGTTGGTATGAGTTTGCTATGTTGTGCCAGATGCTGTAGAAGCCTCCCGCTATAGATGCTATGGGCGTGAAGAAAGTGTATCCCATCCATATGGCGAACACCGTGTTTTTCTGCCCGAGGGCCTGGCCGGCGGTGACAGTCTCGTCATATCCTGATCCTATCTTGCGTCCGGCCCAGAACTGGAATATGCAGCAGGCGAGCGACACGGCCACGAGCCAAAGTTGGGTGGCGATGTCGACATCGGTGTGCACTATGCTGCGCACAGTGACGGCGATGGCCAGCGCGAGAGCCACAAGCCATAGATAAAAGGGGGCGTCCTGCGCCCGCACCAGTATGCCGAGCAGGCGAGGCATCGTGAATCTGACAGCCCATGCCAGCACAAGAGGCATGATCAGCAGCGGGCACACTTTGCTCAATATCATGATGGATGCGGTCAGCGATGTGATCTGAGGGTTGGGGTGCACGAAGGGCAGCAGCGCCGGCACCACCACGGCCACGGCCATGTTGATGAGGATGGTATAAGTGGTGATTCCCGCCATGTCGCCGCCCAGACGGCGCGTCACCACGGCTGCGGCTGTGGCTGTGGGGCAGATGAGGCATATCATGGCTCCCTCGAGCGATATGCGCATGCCGCTGTGGGGCATGGCCATCAGCACAGCCGATATGGCGGCGAAAAGTCCGCACTGCGTGAGCAGAAGCCAAAGGTGCCACCGGCGCAGCCTCACATGCCTGGGATCAAATTTGCAGAATGTCAGGAACAGCATCGCGAATATAAGCATGGGTTGTGCTATGGCCGCCGCATCGCGGGCCATGGCGTGCATCCGAGCCGACGGGTGCATGGCCTCGAACACGAAATATCCGGCCACGCCCAAGAGCATGGCCCAGATAAGCGCCCAATCCTTGAATATCCTTTTCACTTGCATATTTATCGTCTCGTGAGAGGGGTTTCAGGCCTCTCGGAAAATTGTTTTAGCACTGCAAAAGTACAAAAAAAAACTATAGCTGTGCCCATTTTCCGGACAGATTGTTTAACTTTGCAATTAGTTTGCAAATATGGAAGAGACACAGACAAAATACAATCCCATGCAGGCGCTCAAGCGATCGATGTTCGCTATGCGCAATGGCATCGTGGCCGACGCGCTGCGTCAGGGCGGCTGCCCGTTCAAGATAATTTTCGGAGTCAATTTGCCCCAGCTCGCCGAGATAGCCTCTCGCTCAGAGAAGTCAAAGCAATTCGCTTGCCAGGTGTGGGCCAACTCCACCACCCGCGAGAGCATGCTCATAGCGCCCATGCTCATGCCTGCGGCAGAATTTGACCGGGAGATGGCCGAAGAGTGGATATCGCAGCTGCCGTCGGCCGAGGTGGCCGATGTGCTTTGCCTGAAGCTGCTGAGGCACACCGCATACGCCCTCGACCTTGCCCTTGACCTTTGCGAAAGCCACGAAGAGATGAAGAAATACGCCGGGCTGCGCCTTATGTGCAATCTCGCTCCCGCGCATCCCGATCGGGCGGCTGCCATAGGGCGGGCGCATCTCGATTCGGCCACAGGCATTCTGCGCCAGCCTGCAGCCGTGCTGGCGTCATACGGCGAGGATTGACGCGCATATGCCTGCGTTAGCATCCGCTCGCCGAGGGTTGCTAACGGAAATGGCAATCTGAATATGGCTCAAATCATCATAAGCAGCAGGGCGAGGAATGCGCACACTATCGCCGCATATATGATTATCAGAGTCTTGGAGTTGATCTTGCGGCCTCTGTCGGGCTTCTTGCCTCCGCGTCGGTTGTCGCGGAAGGGATTTGGCGTGTGAGCCTCCACATATCCCGTGCCGGCGGCGTTGGCATCGGCCACTTCGGCCACAATCTCCTCAATCTCATCAGGCTCTACTTCGGTGTATACGTCAGCCTGCACCTCTTCGGCGTCATCAGCGTCGATCATGCCCATAAACTCCTTGGCTGATTGAGGGCGCTTCTTGCGGTTGAGCGAGAGGGCAGCCATCACAGCCTTGCGCGTATTGGCGCTTATGCTTTCGGGCAGCGGCTCAAGGTCAGTGCCGTCGGCGCGTATGGGCGAGCTCACGGGCGTGACGCCTGAAAGCACCTTGTAGAATGTGGCCCCGAGGCCGTAAATGTCAGTGAACGGGCCAAAACTCGTCACATCGCCGTTCACCTGCTCCAAAGGAGCGTATCCGGGAGTCTGGAACACAGATGTAGAGCATGAGTCTACATCCTGGTCGATATATTTCGACGCGCCGAAATCAATGAGGATGGCGCGCCCGTAGCCGTCGACCATGATGTTGTCGGGCTTGATGTCGAGATGCAGGCGGTGATGCTGATGCACGAAGTCGAGAGCGTTGGCCACCTGCTTGATATAGCTTATGGCCTCCTCCTCGGGGATCGGCCCCTTGCTGTCTGACATAGCCTGCAGAGACACCCCCTCGATGTAGTCCATGGCGAAGTATGCTGTGCCGTTCTCCTCAAAGATGTCAACCACGTGCACTATGCTCGGATGCTTCATCATGCGCAGCACAGTGGCCTCTTCAAGAAATTTCTTCTTCGAGCGGTTGACGAGATCGATCTGCGACGTATTGATGATGCGCACAGTGCCGCTTCCGGCCTCGCGACTGCAATTCTGCGACATGAAAAACTCCTTCACGCAGTATCGGCTGTCGCCGCTGCTCACCTCATAAGTGCACCCGAAGCCTCCGGCTCCGATCATTCTGGTGATTGTATATCGTCCGCCCCGAAGGGTGCTCCCCGGCTGAAGATGGCTGATCTGCTCCTGCTCCATTGCTATCCGCTGATTAAAATCTTGTGAGAATAAATAGGTTTCTCCGCAAAGTTACGAATTTTTTCCAACATCCCGCTCAACGCCCCCAACAAATTAAATGTTCCGCCTTTTTTTGTAGTTATGGTATGATGGGGGTGGTGATGAACGTTATGGGGGTGTCAGTTGTTATGAAAATGTATGTCACAGGGTGAATTTTGCTGAGTTTGGCAAAGTTTTTGTTGTGTATTTTTTAAAATAATTTATTTGTCATGGATAAGAAATATCAGAAGCAGGGAAAACCTGCTGAAAACGAACAGAATGATACAACAAACATGGGCCCGGTGCAGGGCGACGACACTATGAATCTGGCTGAGGAGACTATCGAAGATGCCGCTGAAGTGCAGGACGTAGAGGTCGATGACTCGGAGGCCGACGAGGTGGCTGACATGTACAAGAAGCTTGAGGAGACCGAGGCGGCTCTGCAGAAGAAGAGCAATGACTATCTCTATCTCATGGCCGACTTCGACAATTACCGCAAGCGTGTGGTGAAAGAGAAGGCTGAAATCATCAAGAACGCTTCGGAGCGTGTGCTCAAGGATTTGCTCCCGATCGTCGATGATTTTGAGCGCGGCCTCGAGGCCACGAAGGACGACGCTGACGGACAGCAGGTGCGCGAGGGCATGGAGCTTATCTACAACAAGCTGGTGAAATTTCTCGGCAACAACGGCGTGAAGGTGATAGAAAGCACCGGCGCTGACTTTGACGCCGACCTGCACGACGCTATCGCCACGATACCCGCACCAACCCCCGAACTCAAGGGCAAGGTGATCGACACCACCACCAAGGGTTACACCCTAAACGACAAGGTGATGCGCCACGCCAAGGTAGTTGTGGGCGACTGATCCGGGCATCAGCGTTTGACGATTGGAAATCAGCAGGCTTGGCGTTCAGGCCTCACCGGCCATGAAGGCCGGTAACACATTATAATAATTATTCCACGATGGACAATAAGAGAGATTACTACGAGGTGCTTGGGGTAAGCAAGACGGCCTCCGCCGACGAGATAAAGAAAGCCTACCGCAAGCTGGCCATTAAATATCACCCCGACAAGAATCCCGGCGACAAAGAGGCCGAGGAGAAATTCAAGGAGGCTGCCGAGGCCTACGATGTGCTCAGCAACCAGGAGAAGAGGCAGAAATACGACCAATTCGGCCACAATATGGGTCCGCAGGGCTTCGGTGGCGGCGGAGGAGGCTTCTACGGCGGCGGCATGTCGATGGAGGACATCTTCTCGCAGTTTGGCGACATTTTTGGAGGCGGATTCGGCGGGTTCGGCGGATTCGGCGGCGCCACGGGTGGCGGCGGTGGCCGCGCCCGCAAGAGAGTGCGCAAGGGCAGCGACCTGCGCATACGCGTGAAGCTCACTCTCGATGAGATCGCCAACGGCGCCACAAAGACTCTGAAGATACCTACATTCGTGGAGTGCCAGCATTGCCACGGCACCGGCGCAAAGGACGGCACAGCTTTCGTCACCTGCCACACCTGCCACGGCACCGGCACCATATCGAGGGTGCAGCAGACTATTCTCGGCGCCATGCAGTCGCAGGCCGAATGCCCTGAATGCGAGGGCACCGGCAAGACCATCTCGCAGACGTGTACCTACTGCCGTGGCGAAGGCGTGGAGCGCAGGGATGAGCAGGTGTCATTCAACATCCCGGCCGGCGTATCCGACGGCATGACCCTCACTCTGCGCGGAAAGGGCAATTTCCCGCGTCGCGGAGGCGAGAATGCACAGCCGGGCGATTTGCTCGTAGTGATCGAAGAGATAAAGCATCCCGAACTCATACGCGATGGCAACGACGTGATCTACAACCTGATGCTCGATATTCCCACAGCCGTGCTCGGAGGTTCGGTTGAGGTGCCCACCATAGGCGGGCGCGCAAGGCTGAAGATCGCCCCCGGCACACAGCCCGGCAAGGTGCTGCGCCTGCGCGGCAAGGGACTCCCGAGCAGCGAGGGCTATAGCCGTGGCGACGAGCTCATCAATGTGATGGTGTATATGCCAGAGAAGCTTTCTGCCCAAGAGCAGTCGGCCATCGAGTCGCTCAAGGGATCGGAGAACATACAGCCGACGGAGGCTGAGAAAAACCGGTTGTTCTCTAAACTGAAACACATATTTGAACAAAGCAACAATGAATAAAATCAGAATATTAGGTGCCATTATGAGCGCCGCATTAGTGCTGGCGATGGCCTCATGCTCGGCTTCAAAGAGAGCCGGGAATACACCTGCGCAAAGCGGTGTCAAGACTGAGGCTTCTGCTCCGCAAAAGCAAGAGCCGGCCCAGCCTGCGCAGACACGTCAGGAGCCTGACAATATCGCCGGCACGCCCGTCAACCGCTCGGCCTCGTCGGGCTCGGCCACAAGCGTGCTTGCGGGCAAGCTTAACGGCGAATGGGTGATCATGGAGGCCGGAAAATACAAGATATCGCGCGAAGACGATATGCCTTACATCAATTTCTCGGAAAGCGACGGTAAGTTCTACGCCAGCAACGGCTGCAATATAGTCAACGGCAATTTCCTTTTCGGCGGTGCTGACAAGATCACATTCTCCAATGTAATCTCCACACGCATGTATTGCCCCGATGTCAAGTTTGACAGCGCCATCAACGCTGTGCTCGCAGATGGCGTCACGGTGACCGCAAGCGTAGAGACCAAGGGCAATGAGGCCTACCTGTATCTATCTGATGATGCCGGTGCACGGCTGATGACGCTGCGCAAGCACAATCTTGAGGCTCTCAACGGCCAGTGGAAATTCACCCAGCTTGATGGCCAGAAGGTGGATGTAGAGGGGGTCGACATATTTTTTGACATCCCCGAGCAGAAAGTGCACGGCAACACAGGGTGCAACTATTTCAACGGCGGCATCATGATCGATCCGCAGAAGCCAAATTCTATCTCATTCGCGCAGATGGCCGTGACCATGCGCATGTGTGAGAATTCTGACACCGAGCGCAAGATGCTTGTGGCCCTGGAGGAGACATCGACCTATTCGGTGAACGGAAAGACTCTCCATCTCTACAATGACAAAGGCCAGGAAGTGGCCGCCCTGTCACGCTGATCTGATAGTGACATATAAATCACAAGGGAGCCTGTCTGAAATCGTCAGACAGGCTCCCTTTAAATGTGGAGGTGCGTTTCTCCGAAACGCACGGGCCAATTCTGCCCCACGCGCCGTAAGCCCGCTCACAGCGGGCTTCTCCGATTCACAGGCGGAATGTCTTTGCGGCCTCTATGTCTGCGAGCTCAGGCGATGGCTCCATCGGGAAGAGGCCGTAGACCGATGATCCGGATCCTGACATCGAGGCGTAGACGGCTCCTGCGCGCAGCATCTCGCGTTTAAGGCGCTCCACCTGCGGGGCTATGGCGAAAATCGATGGCTCGAAGTCATTTTTGATGCGTCCTTGCCATTGGTCTATGGGCAGGCGTAGCAGCCGGTCAAGTGGCTCATTGGGGATGGACGGCTTCACGCCGGCATAGGCTTGTTTGGTCGATATCGACACGCCTGCGGGCTTGGCTATCAGCAGCCACAGGCCGGATAGGTCGATGTCTACGGGCGTGAGCGTGGTGCCGGTGCCGGTGGCCAGCATCGGGCGGTCGTAGGCGAAGAACGGACAGTCGGCGCCGATGGTGGCGGCTATTTCGGCTATTGTTTCAGTCGGGAGGCCAAGGCCCTCGGCATCGTTGAGCAGGCGGAGCATCGCGGTGGCGTCAGCCGAGCCTCCGCCGAGGCCTGCGCCGTCAGGCACGATCTTCTGCATGATGATCTTGTAGGGGCGTATGTCATAGCGCTGCTCAATGGCTCGGTATGCCTTCATCACCAGGTTTTTCTCCGGGGGACAGTCTACCTTGCGGCCAAGGCATATCAGCTCGGTCTTGTCGGCGGGCACTATCTCAATCACGTCATGCCAGGGCACCGGCACCATGGCCGTGACCAGATCGTGGTATCCGTCGGTACGCCTCGCCACGATGTCAAGGCCGATATTTATTTTGCAATTGCTGAATGTGACCATTGCGCCTATTTGCCGTTAAGGTTTTTAAGCCATACCTCAAGAGACTTTGTCCAGGCATCCTTGTATTGAAAATCATCGCGGAATCCCCATCCGTGTCCGCCTGTGGGATAGATGCTGAGCGTCACGGGCACTCCGGCCTGGCGCAGCGCCTGATAGTATCGTATGCTGTTGTCGGGGTGCACCACATTGTCGTCGGCGCTGTGCATGATGAAAGCCGGAGGAGTCTGAGGCGATACCTGGGTGTCGTTGGAATACAGCCAGTTGAGGGCTGCGTCGGGGTTGTCGCCCAGAAGCGATGTGCGTGTGCCCTTATGCGTAATCTCCGGGTCGAGGCTTATCACGGGATAGAAGAGTATCTGGAAGTCGGGCCTGGCAGAGTCGTCAGCGAAGTGGGTGGCGGTTGTAGATGCCAGGTGGCCTCCGGCCGATGATCCCATGATGCCTGTCTGGCGTATGCCGTATTTGTCGGCTTTAGAGCGCAAGAGCCTGATGGCCTGCTGCGTGTCGCTCAGCGGCACATCGTGATGCTGCTCCGGCATGCGGTAGAGAAGCACTGCGTAGGTGATGCCGCGCTCGTTGAACCACGGCGCCATGTCGGTGCCTTCATGGTATTTGGCCAGATAGCCGTATCCGCCCCCCGGGCACGCTATGACAGCCTGGCCGTTGGGCTCGGCCGCCGGATACACTATCAGTATCGGGTCGAGCACAAGGTTGTTCTTTTTGATGGTTTCAGATGGGAGGCCCGATTTGAAGGCGTTTGGCGCGCCGTCGGGCCATACATTCAATGTGTCGGGGTGCTCGGCGGCAGAGATGGCTCCGGCGCATAGGAGCGACGCTATGAGCGGTATCAGTTTCATGTGGTTGCTGTGTCTGTTCTGTATGGGTATGCTTCGGTCCGGCGCATTCATTTTCGCCGGCCTTTTAGTTTTCTCGCTTTGAGGCGGTGTGCCTCGGCCTCGTCGGTCTCGCCTACCATCTCATATCCGTCGGCCAAGGCCATGTGTATCGATGCGATCTTGTCATTCTTCTGCAGGGCCTGGAGCAGGGAATCCATGCCCATGGCTACGTCGCCGGCATTGATCTGCGCCACTCCGCATTCGTAGAGCGGGCGGTAGTCGTCAGGGTCGATGGCCGATGCTCGCTTGAACGCCTCCACAGCCTTGTCGGTTTCGCCCATCTGGGCCAGCGCTTTGCCTTTGCCTATCCATGCCGGGGAGTATTCGGGAGAGAGCGATATGGCCTTTTCGTAGTTTGAGATTGCGGAGTCGAGTTCCCAGCCTTCTTCGCGACAGGTTTCGGCGAGTTCAACGTATTCGGTGGCGAGCATTTCAAACCGCTTTTCGTAAGCGGCGAGTTTCTCTTTGAGAGATTTGACTTC
>CANNVE010000006.1 GCA_947525975.1 uncultured Muribaculaceae bacterium
CCTCATCACCCCGCCCGACACCCTGCTGCAAAAGGTAGACTCACTGCTGCTCGCCCCCGCCGACACGATACAATAATCCGGGAGAGGTCACAAAAAGTGCGGGCGCGATTTATCGCGCCCGCACCATACGTAAATCCGCCTACATTCGTCAATCGAATTGCTTGCGGCGGAATATGAAATTGCGTCCAAGGTATTTTTCACGCACAATGGGGTTTTCGGCCAGCTCTTCGCTTGTGCCCTGGAAAAGTATCTGCCCCTCGAAAAGGAGATACGCGCGGTCTGTGATGCTGAGGGTTTCGGGAGCATTGTGGTCAGTGATCAGGATGCCGATGTTTTTCTCTTTCAACTTATAGACCACCTGCTGGATATCCTCTACGGCGATCGGGTCGACTCCGGCGAAAGGCTCGTCGAGCATGATGAATTTCGGATCGATGGCCAGACAGCGGGCTATCTCGGTGCGCCGGCGCTCGCCGCCCGAAAGCTGGTCGCCGAGATTCTTGCGCACCTTCGCGAGATTGAATTCGCGTATCAGGCTCTCAAGCTTCTCACGCTGATACTCCTTCGGGCGCCCTGTCATCTCGAGCACTGCGCGTATATTGTCCTCCACCGTCATCTTGCGGAATACGCTTGGCTCCTGCGCAAGATATCCGATACCGGCCTGCGCGCGCTTGTAGACAGGATATTTAGTGATGTCAAGATCATTGAGGAAGATGCGGCCTTCGTTGGCCTGCACAAGCCCCACCGTCATATAGAAGGTGGTGGTCTTTCCGGCTCCGTTAGGCCCGAGAAGGCCCACGATCTCGCCCTGCTTGACATCGATCGACACATGGTTGGCCACAGTGCGCTTGCCGTATTTTTTCACGAGATTGTCAGTGCGGAGCACCATCGGGCCTTCGGCTGGCTCGATAACCTCAATTTTCTCTAATTCGATTTTTTCCTCTTCCATAAGGTTGGAGTATAGGTTGGTGAAGAATATGCATCGCCGCCGGCGATGCTCCTTGCCCGATCATGACTGCCGGCTTTGCGCGGCATTCACTTCGCTCGCTTAAGGCGGCTGTCGATGTAGTCAGTGAGCAGATTTATGGCCACGATGTTGCTGCCGCCCTGAGGCACGATCAAGTCGGCAAACCTCTTCGAAGGCTCGATGTATTGGCAGTGCATGGGCTTAAGCACTCCCTCATAGCGGTCGATCACCATCTGCGGAGTGCGTCCGCGCTCGATGCAGTCACGGGCGATGACGCGAATGAGCCTGTCGTCGGCGTCGGCGTCGACAAAAACTTTTACATCGAGCATGTCGCGGAGCACCGGGTCGGTGAGCACAAGTATGCCCTCTACGATGACCACATCAGTTGGAGCCACGGTCACCGTCTCCTCCTGTCGGGTGCAGGTGAGATAGGAATATGTGGGCATCTCGATAGTGTTTCCGGCCTTAAGCTCTTTGAGGTGCTGCACCAGCAGGGGCCACTCAATAGCGGCAGGCTCGTCAAAATTGATCTTCTGCCTGAGCTCCGGGGGGATGTGGCTCGAATCCTTATAATAAGAATCCTGAGGCATCACGGCTACCTCGCCGGGCGCGAATCTGTTGATTATTTTATTGACGACGGTGGTCTTTCCTGATCCGGTGCCGCCGGCGATACCGATTATGAGCATATTCAGTTGTTGATAATATGAGACTATGAAAAATATTATGGCGGGAAAACACTTCCCGACTGCGAAATTAATAAAAATCGGTCAGAAACGGACACAAATTTAGGATAAAAGGCAAAGATAGGCCACAAAAAAATCGTAACTTTGCACTTACAACATCTTATTTGTTTGTTTTTTTCAATATACAACAATGTCACTGATAGAGTCAATAGGCAATTTTGGCAAATACTGCATATTCATGGCGCGGGTATTCTCCGTGCCCGACCGCTGGCGCGTCTTCGGCAAGCGCACCGTGGCCGAGGTCTCTAAGCTCGGCATCGACTCGATCCCGCTGGTCATCATCATCTCGCTTTTCATAGGCGCGGTGATAGCCATACAGATGCAGCTCAACATCGCGTCGCCGCTGATTCCGGCCTACTCCGTAGGCCTCGCCACCCGCGACATCGTGCTGCTCGAATTTTCCAACTCAATCCTCTGCCTCATACTCGCCGGCAAGGTGGGGTCAAACATAGCGTCAGAGATAGGCACCATGCGCGTCACCGAGCAGATCGACGCCCTTGAGATCATGGGCGTGAACTCGGCCAACTATCTGGTGCTCCCCAAAGTGGTGGCGCTGGTGCTCTTCATGCCGGTGCTCGTGATCCTGTGCATGGGCACGTCGATACTTGGCGGATATCTTGTGGCGCTCGTCACCGACCTCATCACGGTGTCGCGCTACGTCTACGGCCTGCAGGCGCTATTCCAGGAATGGTACATCTGGTATGGCCTGATCAAGTCGCTCTTCTTCGCGTTCATCATAGCGTCGGTGGCATCATTCTTCGGATATTACGTCAAGGGCGGCGCCCTCGAGGTAGGCTCGGCAAGCACCAAAGGCGTAGTGACCAGCTCGATCCTCATACTTCTTTTCGACGTCTTACTCACAAAACTCCTGCTGCAATGATCGAAGTACAGAATGTGACAAAGTCATTTGACGGGCGCACCGTGCTGCATGACATCACCACCACTTTTGAGACCGGAAAGATCAACCTGATCATAGGCCAGAGCGGATCGGGCAAGACAGTGCTCATGAAATCGCTCGTGGGCCTGATCAAACCCGAGAAAGGACGCATCCTGTTTGACGGGCGCGACATCATCACCATGGGGCCGAAAGACATCAAAAACCTGCGCAAGGAGATAGGCATGCTCTTTCAGGGCTCGGCGCTTTTCGACAGCGAGACGGTGCTCGGCAATGTGATGTTTCCGCTGGTGATGTTCACCGACATGACTCCGGCCGAGATGAAGGACAGAGCCATGTTCTGCATCGAGAGGGTGAACCTGACCGGCGCGGAAAACAAATACCCCTCGGAAATTTCGGGAGGCATGCAGAAACGCGCCGCCATAGCCCGCGCCATATCTCTCAACCCCAAATACCTCTTCTGCGACGAGCCCAATTCGGGCCTCGACCCGCGCACATCAATTCTTATCGACGAGCTGCTGATCGACATCACCCACGAATACGGCATGACCACCGTGATCAACACCCATGACATGAATTCAGTGCTTGGCATCGGAGAGAACATCGTGTTCATCTACAAAGGCCACCGCGAATGGGTGGGCGACATGAAAAAGATTTTCGCCACCGAAAGCAAAGCCCTTAACGATTTCGTATTCGCCACCGACCTTTTCCAGGAGGTGAAAGAATACATCCTCAAGCACGGATTCACCGCGAAAGGCGCCGCCCGCCGAGGCGATTGAGCAAATTGAGATCTTACGCCCATCAACCAATCCCCCAAGAAAAAGCCAATGAAATTCTCTGACATCCCCGGACATGAAGATGTGAAACGCCGCCTGCGCGACATGGCCGACAAGGGCCGCATCCCGCATGCCCTGCTGCTTGAGGGACCCGCCGGAAGCGGAAAATTCGCCCTTGCGCGGGCTTTCGCCCAATACATACACTGCGAGGACCGCACACCAGACGGCGACAGCTGCGGCCGATGCCCGTCATGCCTGCAGCATGAGGCGTTCAATCAGATCGATACGTATTTCTCTTTTCCGATAGTCAAGAAATCATCTTCGTCGTCGGCCATAAGCGATGACTACATGACCGATTTCCGCGATCTCCTGACCGAGAATCAATTCATGGACTTCGAGTCATGGCTGCTGAAACTCGACAACATAAACGCCCAGCCGCTGATATACGTGAGCGAAGCCAACGAGCTCCTGCGCAAGCTCAGCCTCACCGCCCACTCGTCGAGATACAAGATTGTGCTGATGTGGCTGCCCGAGAGACTGAAAGAAGACGCCGCCAACAAGCTGCTGAAACTCGTGGAGGAGCCCTACGCCGACACCCTCTTCATAATGACGAGCGACAACTCGCGAGCCATACTTCCCACCATATATTCGCGCACCCAGCGAATCGGAGTGAAGCGATACAGCGACGCGGAAGTAGCCGGATACATGGCAGCCAGATACGGCCTCGACGCCGACTCTGCCGCCCGCATATCGCGCCTTGCCGCAGGCAATGTCTCCGAGGCCACAAAGCTCATATCGCTGTCGAAGGAGAGCGATGAATACCTGCAGCTGTTCATGGAGCTGATGCGCAAGGCATATACCCGAGATGTGGCCTCGCTCAAGGCTTGGGCCGCCGATGTGGCAGGCCTCGGACGTGAGCGCGAAATAAAATTTCTTGAATACTGCGCCCGCATGGTCAGGGAGAATTTCATACTTAACATACACACACCTGACCTAAATTGCCTCAACAATTCGGAGATGGCATTCAGCGCGCGCTTCTCGCCATTCATCAACGAGCGAAACGTGCTTAAAATCTTCAAGACCCTCAACGACGCCAAGGCTGACATCGCCGCAAACGCCAACGCAAAGCTTGTGAACTTTGATGTCGCCATCAAGACCATACTTCTGCTAAAGCAATAGCCTAACCCCTTGTAGCGTATGAAATTCCTGAAACAGGTGGCCGATTACTACACCGGCGATCCAGAGCGCCGGCGCGACCTCGGATCATATACATTCGTATTTCCCAACAAGCGCAGCGCCATGCACATGCGCAAATACCTGAAAGACTCGATCGATACCATTGGCTTCATGCCCAAACTGGTGACCATCACGTCGTTCACTCAGGAATTCTCAGCCCGCCCGCTCGGATCGCCTTCCGAGCTGCTCTTCATATTGTATGACTGCTACAGAAGGGTGCTCGCCCGCAAAGGACGCGCCGACCAGGCCCGCGACTTCGACACGTTTATTTTCTGGGGCAACATCGCCCTTCACGATTTCTCTGACGTAGACGCGTACATGGCCAATCCGGTCGAACTATTCAGAAACCTCAAAGGGCTGAAAGAGATCGAAGCCTCATACCTTACCCCCGAGCAAATAGAGGTGGCCAAGATACTCGGCGACAAAAGAGACTACAGGAATTATCTCGAAAACTTCTGGCAGCATGTGCCTACAAACGATGACGAAAGCCATGCCGCCAACAAATTCCTGAAACTTTGGGAATTGATGGGAGAGCTGTACGACGAATTCAACAGCGAGCTCGACCGGAAGGGCATCACCTACAGCGGACGCCAATCGCGCGAGGCCTTGTCTGAAATCAAAAGCATGGGCATCGAGGACTTCGGAGGCCAGCGTTATGCCTTCATCGGCTTCTACGTGCTTTCCACAGCCCGCACGCTTACACTCGAGCGCCTGCAACAGCTGGGCATAGCCGACTTTTTCTGGGACACCGCATCGCCCATGCTTCGCGAGCAGGGATGCCGCGCCGGCGACTTCATACTGCCCCTGTCAAGAAAGCTGAAATCGCCCGCCGACTTTGACCTCGAGCCTATAGTGTCGATGCCGAAGGCCGACATCTACCCTACGTCGTCAAACGTAGGCCAGACCAAGGTAGCGGCCCATGTGCTGCGTAAATGGGCCTCGCATGATGCTGTCCCCGGCGCCCCGGCGCCCAACCCGTCATCAGACATCATGCCGCTTCCCACCACAGGCATAGTGTTGCCGTCGGAGAAACTGCTGTCTCCGATGCTGCAATCTATCCCGCCCATGTATTTTCCGATAAATGTGGCAATGAAGGTGCCATATTCGTCGACATCTTTCGCCGCCCTCTTCCTGTCGATACTTGCCATGCAGGAGCGCGCCCACACATCTCACGGCACTGTGCATTACTTCTACCGCGACGTGATCGACGTGCTCACCAACCCCTACGCCGTGCTATATGACAAGAAATCGGCAGTGGCGCTTGCCGACAAGATAAGAAAAGAAAGGCTCTACCACGTAGACTCGGCGGAAATCACGGCTTCATTTCCATCGCTCGCCCCCATATTCAAATCGCCCGGCGGCAAACCCTCAAAAGAGGGAACCCGCCGCTATCTGATCGACCTCATCTCTGCGCTTGGCGCGCTGCCGGAGGCCGACGGCACGCTGTTGAGGGCTTACGCCGACGCCGTCGACGAGATTTTCGGCCTCGCCGACACCTACAGGGTGACGATGACCGACCATACATATTTCTTCCTCATAAAGAAATTGCTTTTCGCCCTCGACCTGCAGCTCAACGGCTCGCCGGTCTGGGGCCTGCAGGTGATGGGCATCCCCGACGCGCGCGTTCTCGACTACGACAACCTGGTGGTGCTGTCGCTCAACGAGCGCATTTTCCCACGTCGCAATCCGGCCCTGTCGCTTATCCCTGACTCCTTGCGCCACGGATACGGATTGCCCACGGCCGACAATGAGGAGGTGAACAATTCTTATCAGTTCTTCCGACTCATCTCCCGCGCCAAGCGCCTGGCCCTGACCTACGACAGCCGCACGCCCGATATGTCGGGCGGAGAAATCTCGCGCTATCTGCTGCAGCTGATCGACGCATACGCCGACAAGGGAGGGGTGGAGATCCACTCCACCAAATTTGGCATGGAAGTGGAGGAGGACCGCGTGATAACCATCAAGAAGGTGCCGGAAGTGATGGCCGACCTGCTCAGGCTAAAGACACCCGACGGAGGGCTGCGCTTTTCGGCATCATCGCTCAAGACCTACCTTAAATGTCCGCTTCAATTCTATCTGCGCGAAGTGAAGAAGCTAAACTTCGACAATCCCGATCCGGAATACATGGATGCAGCCTCTTACGGCAGCATCGTGCACAAAGTGGCAGAGCGCTTCTACAGGCTGCTCAGCCTGCAGGTGAAGGACCCCGGAGGCTGGATAGCGCCGCGTGAGATAGCCGCGAGGGTGGCCGACCCTCATCTCGATGACTTCCTCAACCAGATGGCTCTCGAGGCAATGAATGAAATATACTATTTCGACAAATACACGCATCGTCTGCAAGACATCCCCGGCGAGGGCCGCGTGCTGGCCAGGGTCATCGCCAAATACGTGAAAGCCATGCTGAAAAGCGAAAGCGAGGGGCGCGAATTCAGATTTGTCGAAGCCGAATACGCCGGCAATCAGAAGGGGCACACCTACCGATGGCCCATCGACGCTGAGCATACTATCAATTTCACCATGTCGATTGACCGCATCGACGAGCTAAGGGCTCCGGAAAAGACCCTGCGCTTCATCGACTATAAGACCGGATCTGACGCGCTCGACGCCGAAAACTTCGATGAAATCTTCACCAACCACAAGTGCCACGCCATATTCCAGCTGCTGCTATATTCGCTCGCATACGCCGAGCTCGAGGAGGACTGCGGCATTATGCCCATGATATACCTCTTCAAAAATATTGCCAAGGGCATACCGCTGATCACCATCGAAGGCCGCGAGATATTCGACTACCGCACCGCCACAGTCAGCGCCGGCCCTGATGGCGAACAGATGCCCCTGCGCGAGGCTTTCCGCGAGAGATTCGCAGGCATCATCCACGAAATCTTCGACCCCGACATGCCCTTCTACCAGACCAAAGAGAAGGAAAACTGCCGCTACTGCCTATTCGCGCCTATGTGCGGAAGGCTCACGGCATCAGAGTGACAGGGGGGCATCTCAATCCTGTATCAGATCGCGCATCACAGCATCAGCCATCAGCCATTCCCGCTCCGGGATGAGCAGCCTTCGACCTGAGCCCACAAGCGCTCCGCGTTCGATATGCGGCTTCGCATCTCGCATCAATTGATCGATGCGCCCGAGCGGCACGGCATCGAGATCCAGTCCGCGGCTTGTGCGCAACGCTGTGATAAGCATATCGTTGAAGCGGTCGCTTTCTGTCTCCTCCTCCGTCTCGGTGGGCAGCACTCCGCTTTCCAATGCCTTAAGATAGCCGGTGAGCGATGGCGGATTGGCATGCCTGTCTTTACCATCGAAACTGTGGGCACCCGGGCCAAGGCCAAGATAGGGAGTAGCATCCCAGTAAGCGCTGTTGTGGCGGGAATGGAATCCCGGCTTTCCGAAATTTGATATTTCATAATGGTCATATCCTGCTGCCGACGCCCGCTCTGTCAACGTCTCATACATCCGGGCAGCGACATCATCGTCCACCTCCTTCACCTCTCCTTTTTTGAACATGGCGGTGAGCCGAGTGCGAGGCTCGAATGTCAGCGAATAAGCTGAAATATGCTCAGGCCCGAGCCCAATGACTCCGCCAAGCGATCGCTCCCAGGAGTCAAGATCCTGCCCGGGGAGGCCATAGATGAGATCAAGGCTGATATTGGCGATGCCGCCCTCGCGCAGCAGGCGAAAAGCCTCTTCGGCCTGCCGTGCGCTGTGCCTGCGCCCAACGGCACGCAATTCCGAGTCGCAAAGGCTCTGCACACCCATGCTCACGCGGTTGACGCCCACAGCCAGCCACATCTCCACCCTTTCGCCGGTGACGTCTTCCGGGTTCACCTCTATAGTGAATTCCTCTACAGATTCCATCGGAAGCGCATCAACGATGCCGCCTATCTCATCGGCTGTCAATATCGAGGGAGTGCCACCGCCAAAATATACTGTGGAAAAGCAGCCATATCCCTCACGGCGCAACCCGAACTCCCTGACCACTGCCTCGACATATCTCCGCCTTGCGTCGCCGCCCCTGTCGGGCATGGAATAAAAATCGCAATAGGCGCACTTGCTGTGGCAGAAAGGCACATGCACATACAATCCTGACATTATCAAATCTATTAATTATCCTACGTGCAAATATAAGTAAAAAAATCCACAAGCCATACACCCCGATTCAAAGAAAATCCGTAACTTTGTGAACCACTAATCTACATTTCCCCACCATTGAAGGATATGCGGGGTTGTTGTACTGACACGTATGAAACGCTTGACACCCATGATTATCGCGGCGCTCGCCCTCGCCGGCTGCAACGACGATGTGTTTGTCGACTCAATCTCGCCTGAGTCGCATGCCTACACGCTTGAGGGAAACGGGTCGGAATGCGTGGTCAGCTTCGCCTCGGGATCATGGGACTATATGTGGATCAGTTCGCCGCAAGACATGCCTGAAGCTCCGTATTATCATTTCGATGTGCGCGACCCTCACGGCTCGGTCATCACCCAAGGCAAGAGCCGCAAAGCCCGGCTCGAAGGCCGGGGATATGTGCGCGTCTCTGACGAAGAGACTTCGATTTACTTCATACGCGACAAGAAAAACCGCGTGCTTACCCACGCCGAGAGGCTTCCGGGGCGCTCAATTTACCTGCAAATGACTGTGCATTCCGCCGCCGGGCAGAATGAATGCGTGCTCATGCGCTTCGATCCGTGAAAAACTGTCACGGTCAGGCTCCGATTTCATTACACTTGAATCCAAAGAAATTTTTTGGGTTGCAATTTTGTTGCGGATTGTAACAATTGACGATTTTTGTCGTTTTTTATTTGGATATACAATGATTTAATTGTTAAATTTGCAATGTAAATCGAACATAGACATAAGGCGCGTTGTTGTACAATCGTAGAATCAAAAAAACTTCTTCGATATGACTTACGAACAACCAACCCTCCCCTACGCTCAGGACGCGCTTGAGCCTATCATAAGCAAAGAGACCATAGAATACCACTATGGCAAGCACGAGAAAGCCTACATCGACAATCTCAACCGCCTTATCAAAGGCACTGAGTACGAAGACATGGAGCTGGAGGAGATAATACAGACGGCGAAGGGGCCGCTGTACAACAACGCATCCCAGGCATGGAACCACATCTTCTACTTCTTCTCATTCGCGCCAAATGCCGGCGGCGAGCCTTCGGGCGAGTTGAGGAAGGCCATCGACCGCGACTTCGGATCGTTCGACAAATTCAAGGAAGCATTTGTCGAGGCCGGTGCCGGGCTCTTCGGCTCAGGATGGGTGTGGCTCAGCAGCGATGAAGACGGCAGACTCTTCATCACCCAAGGCTCCAATGCAGAGAATCCTCTGACCAAGGGCCTCAACCCGCTGCTGACTTTCGACGTCTGGGAGCACGCCTACTACATCGACTACAAAAACATGCGAGCCGATTATCTCAAAAAGCTTTGGGACATAGTCGACTGGGACGTAGTCGAGAGCAGGTACTGATACAATCGAACTTTCGACAAATATTAAGCATAATGTGATGAATGGAATGGGAGACGCTCGTGAGAGTATCTCCTTTTCTTTTTTTATATAGGCCGCCAAATAGCAAACATAGGCAAATGCAAATAGATTTTTCAGCGTATATTTATTAACAAACACTAACGCTGACTTATTTTCAAATTTTTTAAGGCAATAATCATTATTTTTGCGATATCAATCATCGGTCATATCTTGGCCTAAGAGAATCTACGAAACCAAAACGTTCAACAAAACCAACATTCTACAACCATGAAAAAGCTGATCAAACTGTTCGCAGCCACATTGCTTGTGGCTCCCATGACAATGATGGCCCAGCAACCGGCTATCCCCGCAGGCACCGTAGCCAATGAGCACAACGTGGCCGGCGCCGAATATCCGCGCATCGGAGATGACGGGCGCGTGCACTTCAGAGTATTCGCCCCAGACGCGAAAAAAGTGGAGATAAGCTTCAGAGGTGAAATGACCAAAGAAGCCGACGGATTCTGGTCGCTTGTATCAAAAGAGCCGGAAGCCCCCGGATTCCACTACTATCAGGTGGTTATCGACGGCGTGAGCTATGCCGATCCCAACACCAAATCATTCTTCGGCATGGGACGCTGGGTGAGCGGCGTAGAGGTGCCCGAGGCCGATGGCGATTACTACGCCATAAAGAATGTGCCCCACGGGCTGGTCAACCAAAGCTGGTACTACTCCAACATACGCAATGAATGGCGCCGATGCCTCGTCTACACTCCCGCCGAATACTATTCCAACCCTGAAAAGCGATACCCCGTGCTCTACCTGCAGCACGGCATGGGCGAGAACGAGACCAGCTGGGCCAGCCAGGGAAAAATGAACTTCATCATGGACAATCTGATAGCCGACGGCTCGGCCGAGCCTATGATCGTGGTCATGGACAACGGCAATATCGAGCAGTTTGACGTAAAGGAAGGCGAATCGCGCATGGACGCCATGAAGCGCTTCGGCGGCCAATTCCCCGAGATAATGGTGAAAGAAATCATACCCCACATCGACGCCAACTTCAAGACAATTTCAGACCGCGAGCACCGCGCTATGGCAGGATTGTCGTGGGGCGGACTGCTCACATTCAACACGACGCTGGCCAATATCGATAAATTCGCATACATCGGAGCATTCAGCGGCGCCGGCCACATCGACCTCAACAACCTCGACAGCGTATACGACGGCGTGTTCAAGGACCGCAAGGCATTCAACGACAATGTGCACGTCTTCTTCCTGGGCATCGGCTCCGAAGAGCATCCCGAAAGGACCAAGGGCCTGAGCGACGGACTCAACGCCGCAGGCATAAACACCGTGTACTACGAATCGCCCGGCACCGCCCACGAATTCCTCACATGGCGCCGATGCCTGAAGGAGTTCGCACCCCGCCTCTTCAACGCCCCAAAAGCCGTAGCCGCCAACGACTGACACCGCAGGCCGGGCAGCCAACACAAAGGGCGCCCTGCCATCCGCATACCCACAAGGCGCGGACGGCAGGGCGCCCTTATCGCACCGCGACGCCGAACCCCGCCTCCCGGCCCGACCGCGATTATGCGCGGGGCTATAACGCTTTATTCGGAAACATTTTCTTAATTGCGATTTTTTTTGTAATTTTGCGCCTTGATAAAAACACTTTTATAAGCGCTCTACAATGGAAGAACTTGCACCCAAATACTCTCCGGCCGAGGTCGAAGACAAATGGTATAAATACTGGGACGAGAACGGCCTCTTCAGGTCGGTGCCCGATCATCGCGAACCCTACACCATAGTCATCCCTCCGCCAAACGTCACAGGCATCCTGCACATGGGCCACATGCTCAACAACACCATCCAGGACATACTCGTGCGACGCGCCCGCCAGGAGGGCAAGAACGCTCTTTGGGTGCCCGGCACCGACCACGCCTCTATTTCTACCGAAACCAAGGTGATACAGAAGCTCGCCAAAGACGGCATCAAGAAGACTGACCTCACCCGCGAGCAATTCCTGGAGCATGCCTGGGAGTGGACACACAAGCACGGCGGCATCATACTGCAGCAGCTGCGCAAACTCGGAGCATCGTGCGACTGGAGCCGCACAGCCTTCACCATGGACGAAGTGCGCTCGGAGAGCGTGCTGAAGGTATTCTGCGACCTTTATGACAAAGGGCTGATCTACCGCGGCCTGCGCATGGTGAACTGGGACCCGGAGAACCGCACTGCCATCAGTGACGACGAAGTATTCTACGTAGACGAGCACTCGAAGCTCTACTACCTCAAATACTACATAGCCGATGACGACTTCACCGGCGAGACCGGCGACGAAGCCGAGGTGGTGCACCGCGATGCCGACGGCCGCAGATACGCCGTGGTCGCCACTACGCGCCCCGAGACCATCATGGGCGACACCGCCATGTGCATCAACCCCAAAGACCCGAAGAACACCTGGCTCAAGGGCAAGAAAGTGATCGTGCCGCTTGTGGACCGTGTGATTCCTGTGATCGAAGACCGATATGTAGAGGTCGACTTCGGCACCGGATGCCTCAAGGTGACTCCGGCCCACGACAAGAATGACCAGATGCTGGGCAAGAACCACAATCTTGAGACCATAGACATATTTAATGACGACGCCACCGTCAACGAGGCCGGCGCCTGCTCTCCCGCCACCGAGAAATTCCTCGGCATGGACCGCTTCGCCGTGCGCGAGCAGATAGCCGAGGACCTGATCGAGGCCGGGCTGATGGAGAAGGTCGAGGATTACGAGAACAAGGTGGGATGCAGCGAGCGCACCAAGGTGCCCATCGAACCCAAGCTGTCGGAGCAGTGGTTCATCAACATGAAGCACTTCGCCGAGATTTCACTCGGCCCCGTGATGGACGACTACATCAAGTTCGTGCCCGAAAAATACAAGACCACCTACCGCATCTGGCTTGAGAATATCCAGGACTGGTGCATAAGCCGCCAGCTATGGTGGGGACATCGCATACCGGCCTACTACTATACCGGAAAGTACGGAAAGACAGAGATCGTGGTGGCCGAGACCGCGGCTCTCGCACTCGAGAAAGCCCGCAAGCAAAGCGGCATGCCCGAGCTCAAGGCCGAAGACCTGAAGCAGGATCCCGACGCGCTCGACACGTGGTTCTCAAGCTGGCTGTGGCCGATCTCCCTCTTCAACGGCATTCTCGACCCGGGCAACGAGGAAATCAAATACTATTACCCCACGGCCACTCTGGTCACAGGCCCCGACATCATTTTCTTCTGGGTGGCCCGCATGATCATGGCCGGATACGAATATGCCGGAGACAAGCCCTTCAGCAACGTATATTTCACCGGCATCGTGCGCGACTCGATCGGACGCAAGATGTCGAAGATGCTCGGCAACTCGCCCGATCCGCTCGAGCTCATAGCCCAATACGGCGCCGACGGCGTGCGCATGGGCCTGATGCTCGCCGCCCCCGCCGGCAACGACATCATGTATGACGACAAGCTCGTGGAGCAAGGCCGCAATTTCTGCAACAAGATCTGGAACGCATTCCGCCTCGTCAAGGGCTGGGAGGTGAGCGACGCCATCGATCAGCCCGAAAGCTCAAAGGCAGCTATCGCCTGGTTTGAAGCCCAGCTCAACAAGACGCTGGCAGAAGTGGAAGATTCCATGGCCAAATTCCGCCTCAATGAGGCCCTGATGGCCATCTACCGCCTCTTCTGGGACGAATTCTCGTCATGGTATCTCGAGATGGTGAAGCCTGCCTATCAGCAGCCCATCGACCGTGCCACATTCGACGCCACCATGGGATTTTTCGACCAGCTGCTTCGCTTGCTCCATCCCTTCATGCCCTTCATCACCGAAGAGCTCTGGCAGCATCTGGCACAGCGCGCCGCCGGAGAATCGATCATGTACGCCCCCGTGGCCAAGGCTGCGGCATTCGACGCCGACATCATCGCCCAGATGGAGACAGCCAAGGAGATCGTGACGGGAGTGCGCGGAGTGCGCGCGCAGAAGAACATCCCCTCAAAAGAGCCTCTCGCCCTCAACGCGGTGGCTTCTGCAGAGCCGGCATTCGCCTGCGTGATCAGGAAACTGGCCAATCTGTCGGCCCTCAACCAGCAGGCCGAGAAGGACGCTGCCGCATCGACATTCATGGTTGGCACCACTGAATTCAACGTGCCCCTGGCAAATCAGATCGATGTCGAGGCCGAGCTCGAGAAGCTCAACAAGGACCTGGCATATCTCGAAGGCTTCAAAAAATCGGTGGAGAAGAAACTCGGCAACGAGCGCTTCGTCAACAACGCTCCCGCAGCCGTGGTGGAGAATGAGCGCAACAAGCTCGCCGACGCCACTCAGAAAATCGAATCGATAAAGGCCACAATCGCAGCCCTGTCGAAATAAAACCTCTTTTCAGGCTTCAGGTGAGACGGGTCGGAACGCTCCGCCCGTCTCACCTGACCATTTATTCACATAAAAAGCATAAGCTTTGGGCAACAAAAAATTATATTGGAAGCTTTTCGCCACCTTCTTCAAGATCGGAGCATTCACCTTCGGCGGAGGCTGGCCCATGATCGCCATTATCGAGCGTGAGATAGTGGATAAACGCAAATGGATATCTAAAGACGAATTTCTCGACCTCCTGGCCGTGGCCCAGTCGATGCCCGGAGTGCTCGCCGTCAACATTTCGGTATCGGTCGGCGACACCATCCTCGGCAAGCGCGGCAGCGCCTGCGCCGCGCTGGGCACGATACTGCCGTCGTTCCTGATGATATTGGCCATAGCCATATTCCTCACCCCGGAGATGATAAGCACCAACCCCACTATCTCTGCCATATTCAAAGGCATACGGCCCGCAGTGGTGGCCCTGATCATCGCCCCAGTGCTCACCACCGCCAAAGCGGCCAAAATCAACTGGAAGACAGTGATCATCCCCATAGTAGTGGCCCTGACTATCTGGTCGAAGATACCCGTGATATCCAACCCCATCCTTTGGATCGTGCTCGGCGGCCTCGGCGGCTGGGTCGTATTCAACCACGCCCTCAAGCAAGGTAAAAAAACACAGCCATGATGATCTATCTAAAATTACTCTGGAGCTATTTCAAGATCGGCATATTCGGCTTTGGCGGCGGATACGCCATGCTTTCGCTCATCGAGCGTGAAATCGTGGGCCAAGGCTGGATCACCGAAAAGGTTTTCACCGACATCGTGGCCATCTCGCAGATGACGCCCGGCCCCATCGGCATCAACTCCGCCACATACATCGGATACGTGGTGCCGCAGACATCGTCTCCGGCTCTTTCGTCGCCCATCTTCGGCATAATCGGCTCGATATTGTGCACCCTGATAGTGACTTTACCTTCATCGCTTATGGTGCTCTACGCAAGCCATTTCATACGCAGGCACCGGGAGAGCGGTGTCATAAAGGGCATCTTCTCGGGGCTTCGCCCCGTGGTGGTCGGCCTGATAGCATCGGCAGCCATGCTGCTGATGAACAGCGACAACTTCGGCACCGACACTTACAGCGTGATCTGGAGCATATCGATCTGCGTGGCGTCGTTCTGCACTGTGTATTTCACCAAGGTGCATCCCATATTGGTAATAATCGCGGCCGGAGTGGCCGGCCTCTTCATATTCTGAAAGACGATGGAAACATACCGCAAGACCACGGAGTGGCTGTTTGAGCAGTTGCCCATGTTTCAGAAAGTTGGAGCCGGAGCCTACAAGCCCGGCCTCGACACCGCCCGAATCCTTTCGCGCGCTTTTGGCGATGCTCACCGCCGCTTCAAGGCGGTGCATGTGGCAGGCACCAACGGCAAAGGCAGCACATCGCACACGCTGGCCTCGTGCCTGATGGCTGCCGGATACAGAGTTGGCCTCTACACATCGCCCCATCTTGTGGATTTCCGCGAGCGCATGCGCGTAGACGGCGAAATGATTTCGGAGGAGGAAGTAGTTGATTTCGTAGAGAGATACCGCGGCATGGACCTGGGGTGCAGCCCCTCATTCTTTGAGCTCACCACCATCATGGCCTTCGATTTCTTCGCGCGCCGCAATGTTGACGTGGCCATCATCGAGACCGGTCTCGGAGGCCGCCTCGACACCACCAACATCATCTCGCCTCTCCTTTCCGTGATCACCAACGTCAGCCTTGAGCACACAGCCCTGCTTGGCGACACCGTTGAGCAGATAGCCGCCGAAAAGGCCGGCATAATAAAGCCTTGCGTGCCTGTGGTGATAGGCGAGTCCACCGCGCGCACACGCCCGGTCTTTGTCGAGGCAGCCGAGAAGGCCTACGCGCCAATCACATTTGCCGAGGAGCACATGATCAACAGCCGGCCGCTGCCTGATGGCCGATACGCATTCAGCGTATATCCGCTGGCCGCGGCTTCGATGCCTTGCGACCTCGAGGGCGAGTGGCAGAAAAAAAATGTGAACACGGCAATGGCGGCCCTGCGCATGCTGCGCGAGGACTGCGGCCTCAACATTTCAGACAATGCCATAGCCGAGGGGCTCGCCGATGTGCAGATCCGCACGGGCCTCATGGGCCGATGGATGCGACTGGGCGAGGAGCCTGAAACTGTGTGCGACACAGGCCACAACCCGGGAGCGTGGAAATATCTGGCACCGAGGCTCGCGCGCATAGCATCGGAGAAGACGCTGCGCGTGGTGATAGGGTTTGCCAACGACAAGGATGCCGAATCGATATTCTCTATCCTTCCGAAAAACGCCGTCTACTATCTTGTGCAGCCTGACTCAAAGAGAGCGCGCCCGTCGGCCGAACTGCTTGACATATCCGCGGCCAATGGCCTGACGGCAAAGGCATACGACTCCGTGACAGAGGGCTTCAGCGCGGCCAAGGCCGACGCCTCTCCCGCCGATGTCATCTTTGTCGGAGGCAGCAACTTCGTGGTAGCCGAGATATTATAAGAGCTGCATGGTGGCGCAGTGGAGGCTGCCGTGCTGGCGTATGAGAGCATTGCAGTCGACCGGCACAATCTCAAGGCCGGGCGCAGCCTGCGACAAAGCCTCTATGGCGCGCCGGTCATGCTCCGCGCAGCCATACGTAGGCAGCAGCAGAGCGCCGTTGACAATTAGGAAATTGGCATAAGTGGCGGGCAGCCTCAATCCGTCCTCGTCATATATGGCTTCGGGTATGCAGAGCGGCACGAGCCGATAAGGCTCGCCGGCGGCACTGCGTGCCTCTCTCAATTCGGCTTCCATGGCCTTCAGCTCGGCATAATGCTCGTCGTCGGGCCTGTCGCATGCCGTATATGCGATTACGCCTCCCGGCAGGAAGCGGGCGAGCGTGTCGACATGGCTGTCGGTGTCATCGCCCGCAAGATAGCCGTGCCCGAGCCATATCTGATGCCCGGCGCCAAGCGCCTCCGCCAATTTCGCTTCGATTTGCTCGCGTGAGTCCGCGCCATTGCGGTTGGGCGAGAGCAGGCACTCGGCTGTGGTGAGCAGCGTACCATCGGAGTCGATGTCGATAGAGCCGCCCTCAAGGGTGAAACTCAACTCATTGCGATATTCTGCGTCGGGAAATAGGCCTGCTCCGACCAATCCTCGGGTGACCATGTTGTCACGGTCAGAAGCGAACTTCAGGCCCCAGCCGTTGAACTGAAAATCACAGACAGCCACCTTCCCGTCAGCGCCGACAGTGCTTATAGGCCCGAAATCTCGGGCCCAGGTGTCGTTGGTGGGCAGCTCAACCAGCCTGAAGCGCGACATATCGGCGCCACGCCCACGCAAAAAGGCAAGAGGCTCGTCGATATCCGGAGCCACCATCACCACCTGCGCGCGCCCGGAAATGGCCATCGCCACGCGGGCGATGCAGTCCTGCGCCTCATCTATCATATACGCCCAGTCGGTATCGCGGTGAGGCCATGCCATCAGCACAGCCCTCGCAGGCTCCCACTCTGCGGGCCAGCGGCGGTCAGTCTTCATTGTAGTCAGAAAGTGAATCCCACACCAGATCTTGATTGTCGCGGTATTCCTCGCAGAAATCCCTGAAGCCAAGCCGCTCCGAGCTGCCATTCTCGTGGCACCACTCACTATATACGGCCTTAAGCTCGGCATCTTCAGCAATGTATTTCTTGAATTCGGCCTCGGCTATATCAATGCTTCTATTTTGATTCAATAAGTCGATAAAATACTGTTCGATATCTTCCATTACTTATGGTATCAGAATAATTGTATAATTTTGGCGCGAAGTTAAAAATTTAAACTATAAAAACCAACATTTTACAAATTTTTAACAACTTCGCTTCTGACATCGGCTGATTACCGAACAAAAAAGCGGGCTTGCCCGCTAAGGAAAGCCCGCTGAAAAATGCATTTTCACAATAGGGTCAATACATCGGCGTGAACGGCTTGCTCTCCACCATCTGCCCGGTGATGTTGCCGATGGCGTTGCGGGCATTCTCCGTGTCGAAATACAACACAGAGGCTCCCGGGGCGAGATTGCACTCCATCAAATCTACGTAGTATATGCCGAGGTCAGTGACCTGCTCGAAATAATATTGCTTGTCACGCAGATTGCAGAAGCTGCGCCACTGCGTCTGGCTCAGGTTCTTGTCTCCGAGCGAATATTTATACGGCACCGAGCAATTGTTGATGATGCTTCTGGCCACAGCCAGGCCGGTGTTTAGATCGTTAGTGCGCTCCACGTTCGTCTCGAAGAAATATCCGCGCGCGAAGCGGTCAGGGCTCTTCACCGATCCGGGCAGGAAATTGCCTCCGCCGATGCCCTCCCAGTAATGATTGATGGCAAGCATGTCGGGCCATGCGGGATCATTCGTCAGCACCGGCACTTCAGTCTCATAGATCAGCATCTCGCCCTTCTGGAATTCGAGGATAGCGGTGTTGCCCTCGGCGTCGGTGATGCCCCAGTGCAGGGTCGACACGGTGCCTCCGTCAAATGTAGAGCCTACGATCTTGAACTCTGTCGATTTAAGCATATCCACCACTTCGCGGGTGGTGGCGCAGTTGTCGAGCATCCACGCCGCAATCACCGACAGAGACATCTGGGGCAAATCAGCCTCCTCAGCCTCCGGCGAATTGTAGATGGTGCCACGGCAGAAAAGCCCGTTGACGGCGAGGCCCTTCTCGTTCATGCCCTCTGTGATGCCGGCATTATAGCCCACGGCATATACGGCGCCGTATTTCGATGTCCATTCAATCACTTTCCCCTTATTATTGCTCACCTTGGCCATTCCTCTGGGGTAGACATACAAGTTGGTGGGAATAGGCGTAGACCAATCGAGAGAGCGGCCCACGATGCGCAGGGCCTGCGCGCCAGAGCCTTCGACAGCGGCGGTGTCGCCCGTATATACCACCCTCGTGCAAGCTTCCGACTTAAAAGTGCCGGCCACGCAGGCCACCACCACACCAAGCATCAATGCAAATATCCTTTTCATGACAGAAAACAGTTGAAGTTAATAAAAAACCATTCTATTCAATAAATACCTATCAATATCAAAAACAACTTTTTGCATACAATAGTTTACCCATTCGCCCCCAAATCAAAAATTTTCGCTATCGGCGCATAACCGAAAAATATGATAAGTCGTTCTACCGTGGCGTGACCCGTGTTCAGGAAATGCTCAAAGAAAACGGCAACACTCCCGCGGTCTTTGATGTGAATACAATCACCGCTTTCCGCGTAACAGCCCAAGCGACCACTGAAGCCGACTTGTCGAAATCCACAAGTCAACCCACAAGTCAACCCACAAGTCAGGGCACAAGTCAGGGCACAAGTCAGGGCACAAGTCAATATGACAAAACCATTGAAGAAAAAATCATAGAATTCTGTAAAGAACCCCATTCATTAGCTGAAATAACTACCTATTGTGGATTTCAAGACAAACGCAAGTTCAGAGAGCGTTACCTAAATCCGCTTATTGGGACTCGCATCCAAATGACGATTCCAGACAAACCAACCAGTCGTTTCCAGAAATATCGGTTAATATATTGATACATCAGAACAACTGATGTGAATATTTTTACATCAACGAATATACCATGGCTCATAACATAGATTGGTACAATTAATGCCGATTTCCGCTGTCGGAGATTTTTTTCTGATGTGAGGATAGTTTTTTGAGGATTTTTGCGTACTTTTGGGGACGGAAATCAAAATCTACATAAAACCACATACCATGTACGCAAATTTCAAGGAGCATCTGCAAAAGGAGCTCAATGACATCAAGGAAGCCGGCCTTTACAAGACCGAGCGCGTAATCGACACCCCCCAGCGCGCCGCCATCGGAGTGGAGGGCACTGACGGGGAAGTGCTTAACTTCTGCGCCAACAATTATCTTGGCCTGTCGGACAACAAGCGTCTGATAGAGGCTGCCAAGCGCGGCATGGATGAGCGCGGATACGGCATGTCGTCGGTGCGCTTCATCTGCGGCACCCAGGATATGCACAAGGAGCTTGAGCGCGCCATCAGCGATTATTTCCACACCGAGGACACCATACTCTACGCCGCTTGCTTCGACGCCAACGGCGGACTTTTCGAGCCTCTGCTCACCGAGCAGGACGCCATCATCAGCGATGCGCTCAACCACGCGTCGATCATCGACGGCGTGCGCCTTTGCAAGGCCAAGCGATTCCGCTACGCCAACGCCGACATGGCCGATCTTGAGGCGAAGCTGCAGGAAGCGCAGGATTGCCGCTTCAAGATCATCGCCACCGACGGTGTATTCTCCATGGACGGCAATGTGGCCCCGATGGACAAGATCTGCGCCCTGGCCGAAAAATACGGCGCGCTTGTGATGGTCGATGAGAGCCACTCGGCCGGCGTGGTGGGCCCCACGGGCCACGGCGTGGCCGAGCAATTCGGCGTATACGGCAAGATCGACATCTTCACCGGCACCCTCGGCAAGGCCTTCGGCGGAGCCATGGGCGGATTCACCACCGGCCCGAAAGAAGTGATCGACATGCTGCGCCAGCGCTCGCGCCCCTATCTCTTCTCCAACTCTGTGGCTCCGTCGATCGTGGCCGCCAGCATCGAGATGTTCAAGATACTGAAGGAGAGCAACGAGCTGCATGACCGCCTGATGGAGAACGTAGGCTATTTCCGCGATAAGATGCTCGCCGCAGGCTTCGACATCAAGCCCACCCAGTCGGCCATATGCGCGGTGATGCTCTATGACGCCAAGCTGTCGCAGGATTTCGCCGCCGAGATGCAGAAAGAGGGCATCTATGTCACCGGCTTCTACTACCCGGTGGTGCCCAAGGGTAAGGCCCGCATACGCGTGCAGCTGAGCGCCGGCCACAACCGCGAGCAGCTCGACCGCGCCATCTCCGCTTTTGTCAAGGTGGGCAAGAAGCTTGGCGTGATAAAGTGATACCTTCCAAGTAAACGACACCAAAGGTTGGGGATGCGCCAATGCGTCTCCAACCTTATTTTTTGCGTTTTTATGTTAATTTTCATAATCATGACGGATCGGGCCGAGGCTCGCATTTTGACATCACGGAAATAATTCGTAACTTTGCATGATACGTCTGGCTTTGGTCAGCGCTTTTATTCCCGATATAACTCTAAATACAGCATAATGAAACGCATCGTCACTTTTTTCCTTTCTGCCGTAATGCTATGCTGCCTGGCCGCCGCGCAGGGGCCCGCAAAGCAGAATCCAGTGAAATGGAAGGCAGCATATCAACTCGGATCCAACGGGCAAGGCACCATCACCCTTACAGCCGACATTGGCAAAGGATGGCACATGTATGACACTGACCTGCCCGACGCCGGACCGGTGCCGACCACGATAAAATTCGCCGGAGAGGGCTTCAAGTTTGTCGGACAGCCCAAGGCGAGCCCCGCGCCAAAGAAGGTGGCCGACGAGATGTTTGGCTGCGACCTCACATACTGGGAGGGAAAGGTGACATTCACCCAGAAAATCAAGCGCGTGGATAAGAACGCGAAAAAAATCAGCATTTCGGTGACATACATGAGCTGCAACGACGCCAACTGCCTGCCGCCGCACACTGAGACTATCACACTCGACATAAAATAATCCCCCACCAAAATGCGATTCCTCAACTTAAGACTCATCATAGCCGCCATCATTGGCCTGGCTCTCGGCGCGGGCAATGCCAAAGCCGACGCCCCGCAGTACGTCACATGGTCGGCTTCAATCGACTCCATATCGCCGACATCGGGCAAAATCGTGTGGACGGCCGACATCGACGCCGGCTGGCACATTTATGGCATGGAGGCTCCCGCAGGCCTCGATATTCCGCTGACTGTGACATCATTCGCCGTCGAGCCTACAAGCGGACTCAAACTTGGCGCAGTCACCCCGTCGGAGCCAGCGTCAATCCACGTCGATGACCTGCTCAACGCCGAGATACCCTGGTGGGAAGGCAAGGTGACTTTCACCCAGGATTTCGAGCTGACTGAAGGCGCCACAGCCGCCAACATCACCAGTGTGGTGAGCTTCATGGTGTGCAACGACGCGTCATGCACTCCTCCGGCCAAAGAGAAATTCTCCCTGCGGTTCGGATCGGGAACGCCTGCTCCCGCCGTTGAGGAAAAAACCGCGCCGTCAAAATCTACCGGCGCATCGCCCATCATCACAAATGCGGAAGAGCAGATGTGGTGGGAGCCCGTCGATGGCGAAATCAACGACGAAATATCGTCGGCCCGGCAAAACTCATGGACCGCGATCTTCTTCATGAGCTTCCTGGGAGGCCTGCTGGCCTTGCTCACGCCTTGCGTATGGCCCATGATACCGATGACAGTGAGCTTCTTCCTCAAAAGCAACAAAAACAAGCGCAAGGGCACCATCAACGCCCTGCTCTATGCCTTGAGCATCATAGTGATATTCATGGTGCTGGGCATCGCTGTCACGATCATATTCGGCGCCAGCAAGCTCAACGCCCTGGCCACGAGCGCGGGCTTCAACGTCGCGTTCTTCGTGATCCTCGTGGTGTTCGCAATATCGTTCTTCGGAGCGTTTGACATCAAGCTGCCGTCGAAGTGGACCAATGCCGTCGACGCCAAAGCCGACAACACCACCGGCATCATCAGCATCTTCTTCATGGCCTTCACCCTGGTGCTCGTGTCATTCTCTTGCACAGGCCCCATCATAGGCACGCTCCTTGTGGAGGCGGCTGCCGACGGCAGCAAGCTCGGCCCGGCTGTGGGCATGGGCGGCTTCGCCCTTGGCCTTGCCATCCCCTTCGGCCTCTTCGCTTTCTTCCCGTCGATGCTCAAGAGCATGCCCAAATCCGGCGGCTGGCTCAACTCGGTGAAGGTGGTGCTCGGCTTCATCGAGCTCATCCTCGCCCTGAAATTCCTGTCGGTGGCCGACATGACCAACGGCTGGCGCATACTCGACCGCGAGGTGTTCCTCTCGATCTGGATCGTGCTTTTCGCTCTGCTGGGCATGTATCTGCTGGGCAAACTACGTTTCTCGCACGACGACGAGAGCAAGCACACTTCGGTGCTCGGCTTCTTCCTCGCCATCATATCATTCGCCTTCGCCGTATATCTTGTGCCCGGCCTCTGGGGCGCTCCCCTGAAAGCCACCAGCGCATTCGTGCCTCCGCTGAAGACGCAGGACTTCAACCTCTACGGTGGCGAATACCACGTATTCAGCGACTATGACGAGGGCATGGCCTACGCTAAGGAAGAGGGCAAGCCCGTGCTCGTAGACTTCACAGGCTATGGCTGCGTCAACTGCCGCAAGATGGAGGCTGCCGTATTCGACACTCCCGGAGTGCGCCAGCTCATCGAAGACAACTACGTGATGATACAGCTCTATGTCGACGAGACCCGCAAACTCAAGACCCCCTACACCGTGACCGAGAACGGCAAGGAAGTGGAGATCACCACCGTGGGCGAACAGTGGAGTTATCTGCAGCGCCATAAGTTCGGCATAGCCTCGCAGCCCTACTATGTGCTTCTCGACAACGAAGGCCGCCCGCTGTCGGCTCCGAGGGAATATGACGAAAATGTGACGGCATTTGAGCGCTGGCTCACATCCGCCGAAGAAACATACAGGAACAATAAATAACACAGATCATACCCGTGCATAGCAGAGAAGAAAAACTTGAGGCGCTGGGCCGTGTGCTCGACACTCTCGACATATTGCGCGTGAAATGCCCGTGGGACGCGAAGCAGACCAACGAAAGCCTGCGCGCCAACACGATTGAAGAAGTGTATGAGCTGACTCAGGCTCTCGCTGACAATGATGCCCCCAACATACGCAAGGAGTTGGGCGATGTGCTGCTGCATATATTCTTCTACTCCAAGATCGGACAGGAAAAAGGGCTTTATGACATAGCCGACGTGGCCGACGCCCTCAACGACAAACTTATATTCAGACACCCCCACGTATTCGGAGATGTCAACGCCGACAACGCGCATCAGGTAGAGGTCAACTGGGAGCAGATAAAACTCAAGGAGAAAGGCGGCAACAAGGCCGTGCTCGACGGCGTGCCCGCCGCACTGCCGGCTCTGATCAAGGCATTCCGCATACAGGAGAAGGCCGCAAACTCAGGCTTTGACTGGGAGAAGCCGGCTGACGTGTGGGAGAAAGTGAAGGAAGAAATCAGCGAAGTGCAGGCGGAAATCGACGCCAATGAGCTTGACCGCGACGCCCTCGAAGAGGAATTCGGCGATCTGATGTTTTCAGTGATCAACGCCGCGCGCCTCTACAAGGTGAATCCGGAGAATGCACTGGAACGATGCAACCGCAAATTCATCAAGCGGTTCAACCACATAGAGGCCGAGGCCAAGAAGCAGGGCCTGAAGCCCTCCGACCTCACCCTCGACCAGCTTGAAGCCCTTTGGCAGCAGGCCAAAACACTCTAAAACATCGATTCTGACGCTGCCGCCGGGAGCGTCAGAATCGCATAAAAGCACCCGTCACCCGAATATACGCTGTATGATCCTTTGCATCACCGAGAAACCGAGCGTGGCTCGCGACATAGCCGATATCCTTGGAGCCGACATCAAATGCGACGGCTATTTCAAGGGGCCTGACACGTGCCCCTACGTGGTCACATGGACATTCGGTCACCTCTGCTGCCTGAAAGAGCCCGGCGACTACACCGACCTCTGGAAGCGGTGGAGCATAGGCCAGCTGCCCATGATACCCCCCAAATTCGGCATAAAGGTGATTCCGGAAACCTACATCGAAAAGCAATTCCGAGTGATCGAGACCCTGAGCCATAGCGCCGACCAGGTCATCAACTGCGGCGATGCCGGCCAGGAGGGTGAATTGATACAGCGCTGGGTGATGCAGAAAGCCGGGGTGAAATGCCCCGTGCTACGATTCTGGACATCTTCGCTCACCGAAGAATCGATCAGAAACAGCTTCGCCGACCTAAAGCCGGAGTCGGAATATCAGAATCTCTACATGGCCGGCCTCTCGCGCGCCATCGGCGATTGGCTGCTCGGCATGAACGCCACCAGGCTCTATTCGCTCAAATATTCATCGCCCGGCAATGTGCTGTCGATTGGCCGAGTGCAGACCCCCACGCTGGCGCTGATAGTGCAAAGGCACTTTGAGATCGCCAACTTCAAGCCTGAAGATTATTGGGAATTGCGTACCGTATACCGCGACGTGACATTCTCCGCGCAAGGCAAGAAATACGCCAAGATCGAGGACGCCGAGGCCGCGGTGGAGCGCATAGCGAAAGAGCCGCTGACTGTCACCGACGTGGCTGAGAAAAAAGGCAAGGAGGCACCCCCGCGCCTCTTCGACCTGACTTCGCTGCAGGTAGAATGCAACAAGCGCTGGGGCTGGACAGCCGACGAGACCCTTAGGCTGATACAGTCGCTCTACGAAAAAAAGGTGACCACCTACCCTCGCGTCGACACCACATATCTCTCTGACGACATCTACGCCAAGGTGCCGAAGATACTTGGCGACATGGCACCCTACGCCGCCGTCACCGCCCCGCTCCTGGCCATGCCGAAACTGCCAAAGAGCAAAAAGGTATTCGACAGCTCGAAAGTCACCGACCACCACGCCATCATCCCCACAGGCCAATCGCCCCACGTGCTCGTAGGCAATGAGCGCCAGCTCTATCATCTGATAGCCTTGCGGTTCATAGCCGCTTTCTATCCTGACTGCGCTTTCACCACCACCACCGTGCTGGCCAAGGCCGCCGACATCGACTTCAAGGCTTCGGGCAAGGTGATCAACGATCCGGGCTGGAGAGCGTTATACGAAAACGAAAAGAGCAAATCAGAGGCGCAAGCCGACGAGAAAAACGACGATGACCGCATATTGCCACCCTTCACCAAGGGCGAGTCAGGCCCTCACGAGCCGGCTATAGTGAAAAAGACGACGCAGCCTCCGAAATACTACACCGAAGGCACGCTGCTGCGCGCCATGGAGACAGCCGGAAAGACCGTGGACGACGAAGAGCTGCGCGAGGCTATGAAGGAAAACGGCATCGGCCGCCCATCGACCCGCGCCGCAATAATCGAGACCCTTTTCAAGCGCCGATACATATACCGCGAGCGCAAAAATATAATGGCCGCCCCGGCAGGAATAGCCCTGATAGGCACCATCAAGGACGAAATGCTAAAAAGCGCCAAACTCACCGGCATTTGGGAAAACAAGCTGCGCCGCATTGAGCGAGGCTCCTACGCGGCATCAGACTTCATCTCCGAGCTGAAGACGATGGTGTCGGAGATCGTGGTCAATGTGATGTCAGACAACTCCAATTTCAAGATCGACGTCGGCAATGGCGACGCCGACAAAGACACCGCATCTGCCAAGGCTGGTAAGAAGCCATCCCCCAAATCGCCCAAAGGCGGAGCCGACGCAAAGGAGAAGCCCAAACGCACCCGCCGCAAGAAAGTGGAGACCCTCGAAGCCATCAAATGCCCCAAATGCAAGAAGGGCCACCTGCTGCGCGGACGCACCGCCTACGGCTGCAGCCGATACGCCGAAGGTTGCGACTTCCTGCTCGACTTCTCCACCCATCCGGCCACGCTCTCTCCACAGGAACTTTACGACAAAATCAAGGCGAAATGACACTCAACGACGTACTTCAGGCCACGGGCGTGGGGCTGATACTGCTCATGGCTATCGTATGGATCATACGCCGCGCCACACGCAAAAAAGACGTCTGCGGGAGCGGATGCGAGGGCTGTCCGATCAAAGGAAAATGCGATTCTAAAAAAAAGTAGGCCGCAAGTGATTTTTTGAGTAAAAATTTAACAGAATTCAAGAAATATTCACTAATTTAGCGGAAATCACACAAAGTGCCTTAAAAAGGGATTTTGTATCTGGTCAAAATAGGTTCCGTAAATCGAAATTCAGTATCTTAGAATTCAATTTTTTTACTCTTCATGTTTCTCAAATCATTAGCCATCGCCATCGCGGCGGCTGCCATTTGCCCGATAGCGTCATCGGCTCAAGACAACAAAGACGAAAAGCCCTGGACATACGTCGACGCCCAGGACCTGCGCGTGATCAACCAAGGATTCAAGGACACAGAACGCCCCTACGCCCGCCTGCCCAAATGGCTTCAGGACAGCGTGCGCCCCACCCTCTGGGAGCGCCAGCAATGCTCGGCAGGCATAGCCGTGAGGTTCGCCACCAACTCCACCCGCATCGGCGTGAAATACAACCTATTCTACAACGCGCACATGGTGCACATGGCCGACACCGGCATCAAGGGCACCGACCTGTATATATTCGAGGGAGACTCGGCCTGGAGACACGTCAACACCAACCGCCCCTACCTCAAAGACAAGGACACGAAGATGTGCGAGGCCACATACGTGGAGAATCTCGATGGCAAGATGCACGAATACATGGTGTATCTACCCCTCTACGATGGAGTCGACAACCTGAAAATCAAGGTAGACTCAGGCGCCACCATCATTCCCGGCTCGCTTGACCTCATATCGTCAGACAACCGCATCGTGGCCTACGGCACTTCGATACTGCAAGGCGGATGCGCCTCGCGCACAGGCATGGGCCCGACGGCGATCATCAGCCGCGAACTCAACTGCGAGGTGATAAATCTCGGATTCTCCGGCGAGGGCAAGCAGGACCAGTGCGTGGCCAGGGCCATGGCGCAGATCCCCGACGTAGACGTTTTCCTGATCGACCCCGTGCCCAACTGCACCGAGATGCAATGCGACACCCTCACCTACGGATTCATCAAGACACTGCGCACAGCACGCCCCGACGCCAAAATCGTGATGCTCGAAGGCCCGATCTATCCCTACAGCCGATATGACTCATACTTCGGCAATTACCTGCCGAAGAAGAACGCCGCATTCCGCCGCAACTATGAGAAGCTGAAGGCTGAAAATCCCGACAATCTATACTATGTGACAAGCGAAGGCCTCGACGGCCCGGAAGATGACGGCACCGTCGACGGCATACACCTCACCGACCTCGGATTCCGCCACTACGCCAACAAGCTTGTGCCAATACTACGCCCCTTACTACCCAAAAAGTAACACAATAACGTTATGGAAATCACCTGCAACGCTATTCTGAGGACGGCGCTCGCCACGATGCTGCTGACCTCGCCGCTGCTTCGCTCTGAAGCAGTGATCGCCAACCCGGAGCCACAGACAGTGATCCAGCCCGACGGCTCGAAAGTCACTCTGCAGCTCTACGGCGATGAATACTTCAACTACACCCTGACATCCGACGGTTATCAGGTGGTGTACAATCCCGAGTCGCTGGCTTGGGAATACGCCACCCTTTCAGTCGACGGCGAATTGGCTCCGAGCGGGCAAATCGCAGCGATAGGCAAGACTAATACACTAAATGTCAAGGGATTAATTACCCCAGCCAATCAGCTTTCTGTAGATAAGCGCAGGGCCGGCCAAGCCAGGGTGCTGGGTGGCGGAAGATACGACTACAGCAAATTCCGCGGGCTGGTGATCTTGGTGGAATACAACGACGCACCATTCTCACGCTCAGACATATATGAGATTTTTGACGAGATGGTCAACAAGCGCGGTTATGACGGCTACATGACCAACAACCTGCTACCGAGCAAAGTGGAATACACCGGCTCGGTCAGAGACTATTACTATGAGAACTCAAACGGAGCCTTCGACCCTAAATTTGACGTAGTAGGCCCGGTAAAGATCAACTATTCACAGCATTTCGCGCGCAAATCAAGCGGAGCGCAGACCCTGGTGGTCGCCGCTCTGCGCGCCGCCAACGACCTGATCGACTATTCGCTCTATGACACCGACGGAAACCGCGAGGTCGACATGGTCTACTTCATATTCTCGGGCGGCGGATCCAACTTCTCAGGCAATCCCGAGACGCTGATCTGGCCCCACGCCTCCACGGTGATGAATCTAAGCCTCGACGGCGTGTCATTCGGACGATACGCTTGCTCGACCGAGCTCTACGGCGTGCCCGCCAACAAGGTGCTCGACGGCATCGGCACCATATGCCACGAATTCAGCCACGTGCTCGGCCTGCCTGACCTCTACGACGTAGACTATGAGACAGGCGGCCAGGCCGACCACCCTGCCAAATGGTCGGTGATGGCGAGCGGATCATACCTCAACATGAGCCGCACGCCCTGCGGATACTCCCTCTATGAGCGCTATTCACTCGGATTCACCGCTCCGCGCGTCATCACAGAGGCCGGCGACTACACCATAAATCCGCTCAACGAAGGCGACACGCCCGACGGATGCCGCATCAACTCGGCTAATGACGGCGAATACTTCCTGCTCGAGAGCCGCATCAAGACACGCTGGGACGAATATCTCCCCGGCGAGGGCCTGCTCGTGCACCGCGTGGACTCAACCAACCCGGCCATCTGGGAGAACAACCGCGTCAACGCCACAAGCGACCACACATATTACACACTGCTGCGAGCCACCCCCAACCGCACGGCCAACGGCATCACCGACACCAATGGCGATCCATTCCCCGGCAGCGGAAACGTCACTGCCATAAACAACTCCACCACCCCATCGCTCAGGTCATGGGCCAACCTGTCATCACCCATCGTGATCGAAAACATAACCGTCGATGCTGACGGCGCCGTAAGCTTCAAGGCCGTGAATGACGAGGTGCCGACCCTGGTGGAGGACTTCGCCTTGATGAGCCCCACCACCCAAGACGCCAAGGGCGTAGAAGGCAGATTCACCTCTTGGGATTTCACCAAAGGAGCGCGCATAGAGCTCATGGCCGATGCCGCAACGCCCGTGCTGACCACCGTGAAGGGCTCGGAAGCGCAATCGGGCGAAATCGACGCCACAGTGGAGAACGTGGCCATCACGATCACCAACCCCACCACATCACCTGCAGTATTCAGATTGTACTCATCGACCGACGGCAAAACATGGAAACCCGTCAGCACAGTCGAAGGCCCGTCAAACCCATCTGTGAAAAAGGGCGAGACCGTCACGCTGCATTACAGCACTGGTTCGCTTCAGAAACCCGCTTTCAGGCTGGCGCAATCTTCAGGCAACGCCACTTCCCGGTGCATCGTGAGCAAGATCGAGCTCAGCGTGAAGCCCGGATCGGGAACTGCAGGCATCGGCTCAATCGAAGCTGACTTCTCCGACGCTCCCGCACAATGGTACAATCTTCAGGGCCGCCCCATCTCAAAGCCCACAGCGCCGGGCATCTACATCAAGGTAGAGGGCGGAAAGGCGAAGAAGATTGCCATCACATCGGCCAACTGAAGACCATCAAAAAGCAAGCCCATCGACTCCAATAGGTCAGCATAAAGCGCGACACCGGCTGCCAATCTGAGGGCACAGCCGGATGTCGACGCCGGGCATCTATAATTTCAAACAAAAACGCCCTCAGACTAATCAAATTATGAGAAGGATCTCTACTTCTTTGCTTCTGGGATTAGGCGTGTTGGCCTCCGGCTACAACGCCTCGGCGCAGACAGACATCATGTCGGCCGCAGGAGAGATCACAAACCGCTATGCTTCTCCGGCAAAAGCGGCAGGCGGCAATTTCAGCATCGCTCCCACCGAGGGGCTTGAGCTGAAAGTGCTTCCGCCGGGATCGATCGACGCCACAAAGGCATCGGCATCAGCCTCTGCCAGGAAAGCGGCCAAGGCGCCGCAGCGCGCCGCAGACATCAACGGCTTCTACGTCGGCACCTACTCCACGCTGACAAGCAGCGGCTTTGACGGCGGATCTACCATGCAGGTGGTGCCAGACGCAAAGGGCGACTCTGTGACGATCAAGTATTTCTGGAACAACTGCGATGTGCGCGCCCACTATGACAAGGCCACATCGACCGTGACGATTCCGCGCCAGTACATAATGACCGACACCAGCTTCGGCGTGCTCGACATCGCCGTGGCCCAGCAAGGCACCGGCGCTCCCGACTATGACGCGAAAATAACCGGCACCGTCACCGCCGACGGATCCATCGATTTCACATCTGACTGGTGGGGCATCTACGTGCAGACAGCCGGCAACAACAAAGACAAATTTGTAGGCGCCTACTACAACATGCTGCTGCAGAAGCCTAACGGCACAATGACCTACAAGAACACCAGCGACCAGCAGGCCGGATACTACGTGGTCATAAAGCAGACTTCGCCCAACACGATGTCGGTGACCAACATATTCAACCGCGGACTCGAAGTCGCAGTCAAGCTCAACCGCGACCGCACGGCTGAATTCAACAACCAGGTGGCCTTCATCAATTCATCAGGCTCATGGATCATGATCAAGTGCCTGGCATTCAACGATGCAGGCAATCTCACCCAGTATTCGCCCATCATCACCACCGATGCGGCCGAGCCCACAAACAACACCACGCTGAAATGGACCGACTGGTCGCTGCTCAATCCCCAGACCAGCTCATACGCCGGACGCCTGATCGACGCAGTGCTCACGGCCAACACTCCATTCAGCTATCCCGAGCTGAGCATCAGCGACTTCGAGGGTGACGGCACAGTGGCCAATCCCTACAAGATTTCATCGCTCGACCATCTGATTCTCCTCTCTGACAAGGTGAACGGCGACGACAACTATGTAGGAAAATACGGCAACCAGACCTACACCCGCACATATCTCGGCAAGCATTTCGCCATCACAGCCGACATCGACATGCAGGGATACCAGTTTGACGCCATCGGCAACACCTGGAATCAGCGCTTCGCCGGATCAGTCGACGGACAGGGCCACACCATAAAAGGCCTCTACGTTGACGGAGGCTCAAACCTGTATGCAGGCCTCTTCGGCATGTGCGACACCACTACGGTGCTCAAAAACATTGTACTTGACTCTCCCGTGGTCAACAGCACACGCCTGAGCGCAGGCGCACTGGCCGCATGGTGCATCGGTTCGATCGACAATGTGACGGTCAAGAATCCGGCTGTCACCGGAGCCAGCGGCGGCAACGGCGCCGTGGCCGGCATCGTATCGGGCAAGATCACCAACAGCCACGCTATCGGCGGCGGCGTGATGGGCTCAGGCTTCGTAGGCGGCGTGGCAGGCGAGGTGCATGGCGGCGCGCAATTCTGCTCTGCCGTAGGCACCAAAGTCTACATCACCGGCGCGAACTCGCCCGCAGGCGGCGTCATCGGCAACATACTCGACGCCGACGCATCTGACCTCTACTTCAGCGGCCTCATCACCTACGCCAACCTCTCGTCAGACGGCGGCCAGATCGTAGGCGGCGTGGCAGGCGCCGTGCAGAACGTCAGCCTCCGCAATTCATTCTCGGCAGGCGTGATGCGCGCCTACGCCTCCGAATCACAGATCGGCGGCGTTGTCGGCATCCTCTCAAGCGGCATTGTTGAGAACTGCTATTCGTCAGGCATCGTGCACGGATACACCCGCATGGGCGGCGGCATCATAGGCCAGATACAGCTCGGTTCGTCGAAGAAGACTCCACGCGTGGCCAACTGCTACACATCGGCCACCGTAGAGGTGGAGACATACCAATATGACCGCAACAACTGCAACGAGGTCATCGGCAAGATTATTGACGGCACCAACCCCGAGCTCGTCAACATATATTATGACAAGCAGGTGGTCAACTTCGGCTCCACGCGCTTCGGCGCCACCACAGCCCAGCTGACATCGGCCCAGGGACCCGAGGGCTTCCCCTCTGACGCATGGACATTCACAGCAGGCGCATATCCGCGCATCAAGACGCTGGCCAACACCGAATCAGCCATGTTCAGCGCTTCGGCTGTCGACATGAAGGCAGGCGACTCATTCAAGATGATCAGGGGCAACACCCCGCTCACGGCCCTCGGCCAGACCAAATTCCTGCTGGCTAAAGGCCAGAGGCTATTCACCGAAGGCTACTACTCGAAGGTAGTGGGCAACAACACCCTGCAGATAGGCAATGAATTTGGCGTGGATACCCTCTACGTGGTCAACGGCGACGTGCAGACCTACCACTTCATCAACATCGCCCCCATACCGTTTGAAGGCGAAGGCACAGCCGAGTCTCCATTCTTGATCAAGACCAAAGCCGACATGATAGCCCTCTCTGAAGCCACCACCGTCAAGCGCCAGACATTCGAAGGCATGCACTTCGCCATGACCAACGACATCGACATGGAGCTTGACCCGGCTTTCCAAGGCATCAACGCAGAAGGCGAAGTAGGAGCTGCGTCAATCAAATTCCAAGGCGTATTTGACGGTCGCGGACACACCATCGACAACATCCTCATCCCCGGACGCGTAGTATGGTCGACACCTCCCACCGCCACCACCCTCGGTACCCTAAACACATCAGAGTGCAGATCCTACGCAGGACTTGTGGGACGACTGGGCGAGAACGGCGTTATCAGAAACGTCAACATCGGCGCCGGATCGAAATTTGAATTCTACGGCAACAGCGGCGCATTCGTAGCCTCGCTCGACGGTCTTGTGGAGAATTGCCGCAACTACGCCGACGTCATCGGCTATTCTTGCTGGATCGGCGGCATCGCAGGCCAGATCAACAAGGGCGGAGTGGTGCGCAACTGCTACAACGCAGGCAACATCACCTCGGGATACGCCAACGTGGGCGGCATCGCAGGCTCAACCAACGGCACTATCGAGAACTGCGCCAACACAGGTGACATCGCGGCCATCGCTATCTGCACCAACTACAGCAACCAGCGCCAGCGCGCAGGCGGCATCGCGGGCGGAAGCAACGGCTCTACGATCAAGAATTGCGTAAACTACGGCACAGTCAATGCCCTCCTCAACAACGCCGGCGGCATCTCGGCCAGCATGGAAGGCAAATCCACATCAGGATCAGGCGCCGATGACCTCATCAGCTGCCTCAACCTCGGCAATGTATACTGCGGCAACGCAGCCACTACAGGAGCCGTGCTCGGCCTCAAGGGCACGAAGAATATCGCCAACACCTATTTCGACGTACAGACGACCGGCCTTAAGGCAGGCGAGAACAGCGACATCGAAAATATCTTCCCCACCGAGACCTCGCGCCTGATTTCGGGCGAGCCTCTCGAGGGTCTCTCCGCCGACATCTGGAACTACACCGCCGGCATGTATCCCACCCTCACCGTCTTCGCCGACGAGCCTAAGGTGGCAGCAGCCCGCAAGGTGATAGCCAAGGTGGCCGAGGGCCAGACAGTGGCCGAGCTCTTCAATGACGTTGAACTCACCGACGGCGCCACATGGTCGATGGCCTTCGGCACCGACTTCAAGATCAACGGATCGGTGATGACAGTTCCGCAGAATGTGACCAAAGTGGTGGCCGACACGCTCATCGCCGTCAACAAGGCAGGCGTGCGCCGTCCCATATTAGTGCAGGCAGTGCCGGCCATGCCTCTGGCAGGCAAGGGCACAGAAGAGTCGCCCTACCTGGTGGGCAACCCCACCGAGTGGGATGCTCTCGCAGCCTACATTGACGCCACAGGCAAGAACCTGCAAGGCATATACGTGAAGCTGAGCGCCGACATCGACTTCGCCGGAGCAAATCCCTCGCGCATCGGCGCCAACGGCGTGACCACAATGGCAGCCACATTCGACGGCGACAACCACACTCTCAAGGGATTCGCCCTCAAATCGAAAGCCAACAACAGCGTGGCCCTCTTCGGCACCATCGACGCTGCCGGCACAGTGAAGAACCTCACTGTAGAAGGCACAGTCACATCGACCCACACCTTCGCGGCATCTGTGGCCGACAAACTCTACGGCAAGCTCATCAACGTGACTTCAAACGCCGCAATCACCACCAACAAGGCCAATGCCGGCGGTCTCGTGGGCAATGCCTACACAGGCGCCTCATTTGAGAAGGTCACCTTCGGCGGATCAATCAGCAGCAACTCGGCCAACATCGGCGGCCTCGTAAGCACTGCCGCTGCAGGCGTAGCATACAAGGACTGCCGCTACACGGGCAAGATCGAATACACCGCATCGCTCGCAAAGGCCACTCCGGCCAACATCGGCGGCTTCGCAGCCACTGCCCTTGCGTCGACCTACGACAACTGCCGAAGCGAAGGCGAAATCACTGTGGCAACCCCCGCTTGGGCCCACACAGTGGCAGGATTCCTGGGCACAGCCACCGGAACCAAGGGCAACGGCCTCTACACCTTCACTTCTTGCTCTAACGCCACCTCTATCTCGGGTGCGGGCAAGATCGCAGGCTTCATTGCAGGCTACCCCACATCGAGCACTGCTGCCGCCAACGCCCAGTACGTCCTGACTGACTGCTGGAACGAAGGCGACATGTCATCGGAATCAGCCAAGTCTCTCGGCACAGGCTACCCCACCGCAGGCCTCGTGGCAGCTTACACCCCTGGATCATCGTTCGTCCGCTGCTATAACACCGGCACGATCATCTCTAACGCCAACACCTACGCAGGCGGCATCACCGGATCATACCAGGGCACTCCCGCAGCAGGCACCGAAGTCGCTTACACCGAATGCTACAACACAGGCCTGATCGTGGCCGACGGCAACCAAGGCGGCGGCATAGCCGGATACATCAGCGGCATGATAACCCTGACCGACTGCTGGAACTCGGGCGACATCGAAGGCAACCGCATGGTAGGCGGCATCGTTTCGGCATTCGCCGGCAAGGAGCCTAAGATGATCAACTGCTATAACATAGGCAACGTCACCGCAAAGGCCGACCGCGCCGGAGGCCTGATAGCATGGGGCGCTCCCACCGACGGCCTTGTAGAGGGCTGCTGGAACGCAGGCGACGTGCAATCGCTCAGCGACGTGCAGTCAGACAAGACCAACGTCGCGTCATCGTTTGAGGTTGCAGGTCTGGCAGGCCAGTCGGGCGCTACATTCAAGAACTGCTACAACACAGGCAAGGTCAAGGGTCTGGCCCGCGTGGCCGGCCTCGTGTCTACTCCCGTAAAGGGCAAGACGCAATTCATCAACTGCTACAACGCAGGCGTGATTGAGGCTCCCGCCGACTCTTGCGGATCGATCATAGGCTTGAGCGCCACAAACGGCAAGCTTTGGTCAGCCGACAACAAGATGACCGACACCTACTACCTCGGCTCTAACACTTGCGACAACGACAAGGGCTTCGCAGCCAAGGCTGTCAGCGTCAAGGAACTCGCCGCCCTCAACCTCGGCGATGGATTTGACTCTGTGGATGACGCCACATTCCCCGTGGTCAAGGGATTCGCAGACAATGAGGCAGCCATGTTCCATGCAGCCCAGCTGATACTCACCGGCGAAGACACTCCGGAGAATGTCACCACATACTTCAACGTGGGCGGCACACCGGCAGTGACATGGTCAAGCGACTGCGCTGACCTGGCGTTCAGCGGCGACGTGGCATCGTTCACCAAGACCTTCACCGGCAAGATCATCGTCACAGCCACAGCTGGCGACCTGAGCAAGACATACGAGCTCAACGCAGTGGCCACATCAGGCATCGGCTCGATCGACAGCGATTCGGCCGACGTGGTAAGCCGCAGGTACTTCACCGCCTCAGGCATCGAGGTGGCAGAGCCGGCAGCAGCCGACGGACAGATCTACATCGTGATCGAGACCCTCTCTGACGGACGCACCCGCACCGTGAAGATGGTCAACGACAAATAATCCCCTCTTTCCATAAAAAGCGGGAGGGCAAGCCGGCAGCCGGCTTGCCCTCCTTTTTTCATCTCCACTGAATCCGACAAATCAAAACTCAAATTTTTTTTTGTAATTTCAGAAACTTTCCTTAATTTTGCGATGCAAACCGGAAAGCTACTCCGGTGGGAGATTACACTACCTTGGCAATTCGGCCTGAGGCTGAAAGTAGTGGGACGGCTCTTCTCCCCCTATTCCACCAAATATCTGCGTCCCGTCTGGCAGAGTTGACGAAAGGCAAGATTTGCCCTGATGGAATATGTTGTATAGCCCTAAATACCACACGACACCCTCATCTCATATTTTGTATCCGATGGCATCGAGCCATGCGGACAATTTGTCATGCATAAACCTTTATACAATATACCATATCATTAACTCCAATTTCTTTCTATCATGGGAATAGCTTTAGCTGTAATCGGACTCATCTGTGTGATAGTCCCCTTCGGAGGCGTTCTGGTCAAGCTGATCGGATCGGCCTTAATGATAATAGGCTGCAATCAATTAGGTTACGACTGGAATGTGGCATTGGTCGTAGCCGGCCTTGGCACCACATCGTCAGCCTACGTGATGAACAAGTTCACCGGCAACTGGGAACTCGCTGACTGGGTGGCCCTCGGCCTCGGCATCATCGAGGTGATCGTAGGCTTCGTGATAGGCCTTTGAGCCGCGCCGAGCGGACGTGGAACAAGAAGCCTCGGGTTTTTCACCCGAGGCTTTTATCATGTGCCCAATCAACGCGGGCTTATGTGCGTTTCGGAGAGACGCACCTCCACTTTAACATGAGCCGGTGTGCTCCTGCCTTGAGGTCGGCCGTCACTTTTTATCGAGGTCGACTATCACGTAGTCGGTGGTGCCGAGGCCTATCGCTTCGGCGTGGTCGATGGTGTGGAGGCCGTGGCGGCTGCTGATGCGCTCCATCAGGGGCGCGTTGTCGTTGCCTTCTGAGGCTGTCATGTTGAAAATGATGTCGCAGCAGGCTTTGTCGAGGGCCACCGGATCGGTCGACGCGAGGATGCCATAGTCAGCGAGCTTTACCTCGGCTGGATGGGCCACGCAGTCGCAGTCTACCGACATATTGTTCATCACATTGATATATATGATGTTTTCGCCGAAATAGTCATGCACGGCCTGAGCGGCTGCGGCCATGGATTCAAGGAATACGTCCTGCGGAGCGGTATTCTGCCATATTGTCTCCACGGTCTCAACCTTTCCGCCGGTGTGGATGTTGGCCTTTCCGTCGGCTGATGCCACTCCTATGCTCGCATTTTTGAGCGCGCCACCGTATCCGCCCATGGGGTGGCCCTTGAAGTGAGCCAGGTTGACCATGTAAGTGTATCTGGGCAGGTGATTGCCCACGATGTCGTATTTGATGTGGCGACGGTCGCGCACAGGTATCTTCATCTGCCCTTCCTCGTCCATCAGGTCAACCGGGGCGATTGAGTCGAATCCGTGCTCATGCACAGTCTGCCAGTGGGCGTCGAATGTGTTGCGCTTGCCTCCGTATGCGGTGTTGCACTCCACGATGGTGCCGTGCACGCTGTCTACGAGATTGCGTATGAGATCGGGCCTCAGATAGTTAGGGTTTCCGGCCTCTCCGGTGCTGATTTTCACAGCCACGCGATGCCCGTCGGCCGGACGGCCAAGCGCCTTGTAGACCTCAACCAACGCCTCGGGCGATATCTCGCGGGTCATGTAGACCGTGGATTGCGACGGCGCTGCCACAAACGCAGCGCCGACGGCTATCGTCAGAAAAAATTTCTTCATCTTGGGCTATTTTGTCATTTCACCGAAAGGGTGATGATCGATTTGGCGGGCATTGTCAGCTTGAGCTTGCCATTTTCCACTTTGGCGCCCTTGAAGGCTTTCAGGCTCACCTTTTCGGGCTGGCCGAAGTCATTGTAATCGGCGATATTGGCGCAGGTGAGAATCTCACCGGTCACTTTAGCGTTCTTCATGCCTGCAGGCAGGGCAATCTCCACAGGCTGAGTCTCGTTGAGGTCAACGTTGGTGAGAGAAATGCTATATACGCCGTCCTTTACCGAGGCTGTGGCGCTGACGTTGGGCACGAGGCGGCCACCATCGACCTTGCGATAGGCTGTGTTCACGTCCACGGGCACAAGTTTGGCGTCCTGGTGAGGCACATACATCTTGAATACATAGTATGTGGGGGTGAGCACCATCTGGTCGCCCTTTGTGAGCACCATCGACTGCAGTACATTGGCTATCTGGGCGATGTTGGTCATCTTCACGCGGCGGGTATAGTTGTGGAATACGTTGAGCGACAGGGCTGCCACCATGGCGTCGCGCATGGTATTCTGCTGATAGAGGTGGCCGCGAATGGTGCCGGGCTCCTCATCCCACCATGTTCCCCACTCGTCGACGAGCAGACCCACATGGCCCCTGCGATCGTAGCGGTCCATTATGTCTACGTGCTTCTTGATCACGTCTTCGATTTCGAGGCACTTGCCGAGTGTCCAATAGTATGCGTCATCGTCAAATTTAGTGGCTGCGCCCTTGCTTCCGCTCCAGGTGGTGACGGTGTAGTAGTGGAGCGAGATGCCATCCATGAAGCGACCGGCGTCGCGCATCAGCACCTCGGTCCAGTTATAGTCGTAGTCGCTGGCGCCTGATGCGATCTTATAGAGGCGGTTGCCGTTGAAGTTGCGGCAATATGTCTGATAGCGGCGATATACGTTGGCGTAATAATCGGGAGTGAAGTTGCCGCCGCATCCCCAGCTTTCGTTGCCGACGCCGAGGTATTTCAGGTGCCAAGGCTCCTTGCGTCCGTTCTCGGCGCGCAGCTTGGCCATCGGGCCGTCGGCGGCTGTGATGTATTCCACCCATTTCGCGAGCTCCTCGACGGTGCCGCTGCCCACATTTCCGCTCAAATACGGCTCGCATCCGAGCATCTCGCAGAGGTTGAAGAATTCGTGGGTGCCGAAGCTGTTGTCCTCGACGGTGCCTCCCCAGTTGTTGTTGACCATGCGCGGACGGTTCTCACGCGGGCCGATGCCGTCCATCCAGTGGTATTCGTCGGCAAAGCAACCGCCCGGCCAGCGCAGCACAGGCACCTTCAGCTCGCGGAACGCCTGAAGCACGTCGTTGCGGTAACCGTCGGTGTTGGGGATGTCGCTGTCGGGGCCCACCCAGATGCCGCCGTATATGCATGTGCCGAGATGCTCGGCAAACTGTCCGTAGATTTCCTTCTGTATGATCGGCGACTCGTCGTTGACGTCAAGAGTGATTGTGACGGGAGAGGCGGCCATAGCGGTCGAAGCCATGGCGGCGAGAGCGCCCAGAAGCAGTTGTTTTCTCATTGTCATATAGAATTTAAAGTTTATGGATACTCATATAAAAATGCTCTGCATGGATGCGCGATGTCACTTCACGCGCTTTGCCCATACGCTGCGACCGCGGCTGTCAAGGCCTGTGGCCAGGATAGTGCGCTGCTCCAGCTCCCAGTCATGGCCCTGGTGCACTATGAGGCCGGAGATTTCCTCATTGTCTGACTTTAGGCTGAGGAGCTGGGTCTCGGGGTCAAACTCCCATTTCCAATCGCCATCGGTAGATCCATCGGCCATGAGGCTGAGGGGAATCGACAGATTGCATTTTCCGTCAAGCGGGTCGCGCTTTCCGTCGGACGACGGCTCAGGCATGGCATCCTTTTTGGCCTCCGGCTCTATCACGCGTATTATTTCCCAATCTCCGGCCATGTCCTTGTCGGCAAATACTTGGGCCGGCGTGCCCGCGTATCTTTCAGGCGAAACCACAGGCCAGCCGTCGGGGGTGAAGAACATCTCACGCAGGTGAAGGTCCATCATCTGATACGACGGTGCGAGACGTCCCTGATGGGCCATGAAATAACGGCCTTCGCCATCGGTGACAACGCCGCAATGGCCTGTGCCCGCCCAGCCCACATGCTCGCTGAAACGGTAAGGAGCTGTGAGGATGGGGAAATTGCTTGTGGTATCGGAGATTTCTTTTCCGAAGAAGTCATTGAAAGGCCCTTCGGCTTTGTCACCGCGCGCAGCGCGCACATTATATGTAGTCATCAGCGGGTCATAAGATCCGAAATAATAGTATCGCCCTTGCTCGGGCACGTATATTATCTCCGGAGCCTCAAGATTGCCCCTCACGTAGTCGGCGCGGCGGCACACCAGATGGCCGAGGTCGCCCTCGGTCTTCGCCAGGCCGGTGGCGGGATCGAGCTCCACGCAGTAGAGTCCTCCGAAATATGATCCGTAGTGCATCCAATAGCGGCCCTCGGCATCGATCGCCACTGAAGGGTCGATAGCGTTCATGGGCGTCTCGGCATTGGTGCGCACCACTATGCCCTTATGCTCCCACGGGCCTTCCGGCGAGGGGGCTTCTGCCAGGGATATTGCGGAAGTGGGCTTCCCGAAAGCCGAGAGGCAATAATATATACGGAAGGTCTTGCCGTCGGGCGCGGGTATCATGTAGGGAGCCCAGATGTTTCCGGGGCCTCGGCCGCCGTTGTTGTCGGCCACCCATTTCGCGCCTTCGCCCGGGATAGAGTCGAATGCCCAGCCCAGGAAATCCCAGTTGACCAGGTCGGCCGAGCGGCGCATCTGCAGGAAACCGGTCTTTGGCCATTTGCCGTGCGGGCGCCTCGGCATGTAGACAGCGTCGGTAGAATACATATAATAATAGTCTCCCACCTTGCGAAGAGACGGATCATGCACATTGTATGTGCCCCAGGCGTCCATACTGTCGGGCATGGCTACATCTGCGTAGTCGTCAGCCCACGGATTGTCTTCGTGCTCTATGCTGTACGGCGCGCTCGAGCATGAGGCCATAATGGCCGCGAGCGCCAGCAACGGCATCGAGAAAATAATATTCATGGTAAAAAACGTGATTTTGATTGACATCGTAAAGTTACACAAAAAAATCAATCGAAAAGGTGTAATTTGCATAAAAAAAGGTGGACAACCTTGCATTTTTAACATACATCTTTGCGATTGTTTAGGTATTTTTGTGTAATTTCGCGACAAATCATCATTGATGTCACAATCGCAAGATACCTGAGTCCGAACCATGCACCATAGAGAATCATACGGAATAAGCATTGCGCGAGGCGCAGCGCGCTTCGCGCAGCGCGTAAAAAGCAGCACATGGCGAGGGCTATCCCCTGCATTCAGGATAGCCCTCGCCATGTGCTGCTTTTTACTCAGTGCGACGCCTGCCCGGGCGGAATTTCCGTCATCTTTCAGCATGAGCTACATCACCATCGACGACGGGCTCGGACGAAACTTCATCGACGACATCTACCGCGATTCGAAAGGATTCGTATGGCTGTCGCTTGCCGGGGGAGGACTTGTGAGATATGACGGGCATTCGCTCCTCACATTCGCCGAAGGCTCGCATGACCATCCCATCCCATGCGACTTCGTGCGCAATGTGACCGAAGACAAATTCCGCAGGCTGTGGGCCGCTTCGGCCTCAAGCCTGTTCGTTATCGATCTCGACCGCATGCGCGCCATCGCCCTCGAAGAGATTTCACCAAGGCTAAAGCCTTTGGCCCTCAAGGAAATATCATCCGTGACGGCCGACTCATCCGGAAACATCTGGATAGGCACCGAAGGCGTAATCATCTGCCTGACATTCAATGCCGAAGGACTCTTGGAGACATATTCCGACCTCGACACAAAGGGCCCCCACGCCAAAATCATATTCAGAGAGATAGGCAATGAGATCTGGACAGCGTTTGACGACCGCATCTACTCGCTGTCTCCATCGCCCGAATCTGAGAGAGAAGGCCTGATCGACGCAAAGCCGCTGAATATCACCATACCTCCAGGATCCTCAGTCAACCAGATCATAGAGAAGGGCGAGGACGTATGGATAGGCACCACCGAGGGCCTCGTCAGGCACAGCATCGCATCGAGGCACAACAAGCTCTACACCTGCGTAGAGACCGACGAGACCACGCTAACCCAAAGCCTCATCACAGACCTCGCCATAGGCCCCGACAACCGGCTGATAGCCTGCACCCTATGCGGATACAGCATCTACAACGCCCTAAACGATGATTTCACCCGCATACAGCAGTCAGACGCAGGCCTCAACAGCCCGTTTGTCAACTGCATTCTCGTCGACGGACAAAACGTATGGATAGGCACCGAGTCGGGAGGCGTCAACCTGCTGTCGCCAAAGGCAATCAACTGCGGCTTCTACCCCACCACACACCCTGTCAACGCCATATATGCTGATCCGCAAGGCACAGTGTGGGTGGGATGCGTGGAGGGTGGCCTGTCGGTGTTCAATCCGGCTGAAGGCACCCTGACTAAAGCCGCCGACGCATCCAACTCCCTCCCCCACAACTCGGTCAGCGCCATCACCATGGACAGCAGCGGACGCCTGTGGGTGGGCACGTGGGGAGGTGGCATCACGCTTATCAATACCGACAATCCGCGCGAAAGCCTGATGCAGATCGACATGCTCGCCGGCATGCAGCGCCGATACATCGGCTCGATCGTATACGACTATATTAATGACGGCGTATGGATCGGCGCCAATCCGGGAATTTTCTTCTACGACTGCAAAAACGGGCGCACGCTATCGCCGATTCCCGGCTCAGAGGATTGGGCTTTCGGCCCGCTCGGTGCTGTGATCGATGACAATGGCCACCTTTGGATGGGATGCAACAACGGCCTGTATGACATCGACCTGCGCTCGCGCAAAGGCGATGCGTGGGACTTCAGATGCCTCGACCGCATGCTCAATTCCCCCGAAAGCAACATTAAGGAAAATGTCAGTTATCTTGCCATCGGCCCCGACGGATCGCTCTGGGTGGGCAGCGACTCCCACGGCCTCTATAGGCGCTCGGTCAACGCCACAGGCGAGCATTTCGAGAACTTCACCATATCGACCGGCCTGGCCCACAACGCTGTGAAAGGCATCGCATTCGACGGAAAATCAATCTGGGTGTCGACCCACAAGGGCCTGACGTCAATCTCGGCCTACGACGGCTCGACACAGAGCTATCTGAAAGGAAACGGCCTGCCCGATGACACATTCTACTGGAACGCCGCCGCATCGTCGCAAGACTCTGAGGTATACTTCGGCTCGATGTCGGGCCTGATCTCTATCAGGCCGCAGGGCAAGCGACAGGCCATTCCCGGCCCGGTGATATTCACATCTCTGTCTGTCGACAACACTTATGATGTCGACGCATACGTCGACGCAGACATCAGCGTAGCCGACAGGGTGAAGCTGCATGAGAGCAACCGATCTTTCGCCGTGACTTTCTCCTCTCTCGATTTCTCTTCAGGCCCGGCAAGCCAATACCTCTATATGCTCGACGGCTTTGACAAAGATTGGATCTTGCTGCCCGAAGGCCGTTTCGACGCTTCATACACCAACCTCGCGCCCGGCCATTACACCTTGAGGGTAAAATACGGAGCTCACGGCAAGGAATCTACCCTCCCGATCGACGTGCAGCCGTATTTCTACAACACGTCTTGGTTCGTCACGCTCATGGCGCTGATATCGCTGTCTATGATATGGCTGCTATGGCGCATGAGGGTGAGGAGGCTGCTGCGGCAGAAGACAGAGCTCGCGATGAAGGTGGAGGAGCGCACACGAGAGATCTCGGCCCAGAAGCAGCGCATCGAGGAGCAGGCCTTGCAGATGCAGCAATTCACGGTCGAAAGGCTGTCGTTCTTCACCAATCTCACCCATGAATTCCGCACCCCGATCACGCTGGTGCTCGGGCCTATCGAGCATGCCATCAAGATGAGCGACAACCCCAAGGTGCAGGATCAGCTGCACATGGCTTTCCGCAACGCCCAATATCTGATGTCGCTCGTCAACCAACTGATGGATTTCCGCAAGATCGAGAGCGGAAAGATGGAGATAGTGAGGTCGAAGGGCGACTTCCGCGCCTTCGTCGAAGACATGGCCCAGAATTTCAGCAATGTGCTGCAGAAACGCAACATCAAGGTGCTCACCTACTTCCACCTTTCAGAGCCGGAAATATACTTCGACCGCGAGGCTATGCGCAAGCTCCTGCACAATTTCCTCAGCAACGCAGCCAAATACACTCCCGACGGCGGCACAATATCAATCTACGCCGCCGATTTGCGCCAGGCCGGCGAGAACGGGCGCCCGATGCTATATGTCAATGTCAAAGACACGGGCGACGGCCTCGACCCCAATGACCTCGACAAGGTATTTGACAAATACTACCAGGGCCAGACAAAGATGAAATATCCCTCGCCAATGGGATCGAGCGGCCTGGGGCTGCACCTTTGCAAAAGCATAGTGGAGGCTTACGGAGGCACCCTCAAGGCAAAAAACAACCATGGCCCGGGCTGCTGTTTCCGCATGCTGCTGCCGCTGATAGAGGAGCCGGCGGGCGCTGAATCGGCCAAAGCCCCCGAATCAAGCCCGTCGGAAAGCAGGCTGCCCTCAATGCTCATAGTCGAGGACAATCCCGACATGAGAGCCTTCCTGCGCGGTATCCTATCCGAGAGATTCAGGGTGAAAGAAGCCTCTGACGGCATCGAGGCACTCGAGATTCTGAAGACCGACGACATCGACTTCATCATATCTGATCTGATGATGCCACGCATGGACGGCCTGGCATTCGTGCGCAAAATAAGGGAAGACTTCGAGACCTCGCACATACCGGTGCTGATGCTCACCGCCAAGACCGCCCAGTCGACGCAGATTGAAAGCTACCGCACGGGCGTGGACGGATTCCTCACCAAGCCTTTCGGCGAGGAGATGCTAATGGCGCGCATCGACGCGATTATCGCCAACCGGCAACTTCAAAACCGCAAGATGATGCAGTCATTCGCCGGAGACACTGCCGCCGACACCGCCGCCGAGCCACAGCATGCCGATATCATCGAAGACTCGCCAGACTCCCGCTTCATAAAGCAGGTGATAGAGACGATTGAAGCCAACTACAAGAACTCTTACTACGAGGTGGGCGACTTCGCCGACGACCTCGGAGTGAGCCGCACCGTGCTCAACAAGAAGCTGCAGAGCCTGCTCGGAAAGGCCGCGAACAAACTCATACGCGACTACAGGCTCAAGGTGGCGCTCGACCTGATCAGAATGCACCGCGACGAGCACACGATGAACATTTCTGAAATAGCATACGATGTCGGATTCAACGACTCAAAATATTTTACCCGTTGCTTTACAAAGCATTACGGTATTCCGCCCAGCGCTGTGATGCAGGGCGCCGAACCTGTGTCCACCCCCGAATAGACAAAAAATCCACCATAAAAAACCATTCATCCACCCCGGAGCATGTTAAAAAATGTATTTTTGCGTGTTCTTTTGTTTGCTAATTTTTAGTTTAAAATAATCAATAGTCCAACCTACCGCCTTAAATCCCCCGACAGACGCCAACCTGCGCGCCACATCGGATCATAGACAGACAACCCAAAACTACAATACCTTAATACAAACCATTTATGAAACTGAATCTTTTCGCTTCGCAAGCGGCAATAGTCGCTTTGCTGCTGGCAGGGACTTCGTGCAACGATGACTGGGGACAGGCCGATCCGCCGGCCGGCAACCAAGTCTATCCCACGCTCCAAAAGGCAGGCGAGATTAATTTCGACGATGAGACCGCTCTCGATCCCGACAAATACGTCGTGGTTGAGTCTACGGGCGGTACAGCTCCCGAAATTGTCACAGACGCCATCGCCAAGAGCCCCGTGCTCCAGCTCAATCAGGGCACAGTGTCTTTCGCCAATCCGCTGGCAAACCTCAAGTGCCAGAAGGCTGCATCCTTCACGTTCTGGATGCACCAGCCCATGGAAAAAGACGAGGAAGGCAACCCCATCGGCGATCAGGACATCCAGAGCCCCATCATCACATTTGTCAATGAGGCATCGTCTCCCGCTCCCGAGGCCGCTTCAAGAATCGAAGCCGAGCCCTACAGCGTTTATGGCTCGCTTTCGTTCACAGCCAATGGCAAAATCGACTACAACACCACCGCCGGCACATTCGTGGCCAACGATCCCGCCGAGGCGCTCACCGGATACATACCCGGAGGCGAATGGCACTATGTGGCAGTCACCATCAACGACAAAGGATACGCAATCGCCGTCGACGGCGAAAAGAAAGCCGAAGTGACCGTAGAGGACTTCGACACCATGCAGATGGTGGAATTCATGAACAACGCATCCACCGTGCAGATCGGCTCGCTGGAGTCTACACAGCAGCTTCTGGTCGATGACGTAAACATCTACCGCAATGCCTTGACCGATAAGGAGAACAAGCGTCCCAAGAAGGGCAACATCGGAAAAGAGCCGGGCAGCGACAACGGCGACGACTTTGAATATCCGATAGCCACCAAGTCAGAAATCGGCCTACCCGACTGCACCACAGCCTGGTGGTCAGAATTCTCCGACTATTATTCATTCCCCGGCAACACTGCCCTGCACCTGGCCTTCACCAACCACACCAGCGGCGGCGGAAACTGGAATAACTGGAACCTTTGCGTCAGCACCAACGCCGAGCGCGGAGCCGACGGATACAGCGAGTACTTCGTGATCCGCTCTGACGCTTACGGATGGGGCGCAAGCTACGGCGACGGAAAGTGGGCCAACGAAGGCTACCCCACCAACGACTCCGAATGGGCCGACTTCCGCACCAACATGGAGGGCGCCAACGTGGTCATGAACATAGCCCGCAATGGCGAGTCGACCACAGTGACCGCCGCGCAGAATTGCCCCAACGGCACTGTATATAAAGAGGTGTTCACCGCTCCCACAGGCGACGAAGATGACACCATCAACGCATTCCTCCTCGTCGACGGTTCGTACCTGGAGATGCAGTCAGCCCAATTCACAGTGGCCGCTTTCAAATAATAACAACTTAAATCCAATACACAGTAATGAATAACTCAGGCAAAACAGCAGGCATCGCCTCATCGCTCAAGCGAATGGCCATGCTGACGGCGGCGTTCATGCTGCTGGCCGTGCTTGGCGGTTATGCCCAGACCAAGGTCACCGGCACAGTCCAGGACCGCGAGGGCGAGCCCCTGATCGGCGCGTCTGTTATAGAAAAAGGCAAGAGCGCCGGCACAATCACCGACATTGACGGCAACTTCGTCATTATCGTGCAAGATCCGCAGACGGCGGTCCTCACCATAAGCTATATCGGATACAACACCAAGGAGGTGCCCGTGGCAGGCAAGTCGTCTCTGTCAGTGACCCTCGACGACTCATCGACGGCCCTTGAAGAAGTGGTGGTCGTAGGCTACGGCCAGCAGAAGAAGGAATCGGTGATCGGCGCCATCTCGCAGGTGGGCGCGGCCGACCTGCTCGAGACCCCTGCCGCCAACATCTCGCAGGCTCTCACCGGCAAGGTGCCCGGCGTGATCACATCGCAGACTTCGGGCATGCCCGGCGCTGACGACGCAGCCATCTACATCCGCGGTCGCGCCACATTCGCAGGCGACGCCCAGCCTCTGGTGCTCGTAGACGGCATCGAGCGCTCATTCTCGCAGATCGCCCCTGACGACATCGAGACCATCTCGGTGCTCAAGGACGCTTCGGCCACCGCAGTCTATGGTGTGCGCGGCGCCAACGGCGTTATGCTCATCACCACCAAGCGAGGCAAGGAGCAGAAACCCGTGGTGAGCCTCACGGCCAACTGGCAGTTCCAGACCCCTACCCGCAAGGACACATACCTCGACTCTTACAACTCTGTCACCCTCCTGGAGGAAGCCCTCGCCAACGACGGCCTGCCCTCGCAGTATTCGGCCAACGACATCGAGATGTTCCGCAAGAGCTCGCTCGGCCAGCTCAGCGGCCTCGACGCCATGATCTACCCCAACGTAGACTGGTATGACGAAGTGATCCGCTCTTCTGCTCCCGCTCAGCGCTACAACGCAAGCATCCGTGGCGGCACAAAGCGCATGCGCTACTACGCTTCGCTCGAATACTATGACCAGGGCTCTCTCTTCAAGGAAATGTCAAACGACCAATACGGCAACAAGTCATCGATCGGATACAAGCGCTACGGCTTCCGCGCCAACGCTGACCTCTTCCTGACCAAGGACCTCACCGTGTCAGTCAACTTCGGCACCCGCTTCGAAGAGCGCCGCGGCCCCAACTCAAGCGAGGAAGCAAACTACAGCAACATCTACTATCAGATCAACCACATGCCCGGCTGGCTCTTCCCCGTATCGTACACCGTGCAGAACGGCGAGAGCACCAAGACCCTCTATTCAGGCACATCGCAGTACCAGGGCAACCCCGTGGCCGTGCTCTCCGAGGGCGGATACCACAAGGGCATCAAGACCATCAACGAGACCAACCTTATAGCCGACTACAAGCTCGACTTCATCACCCAGGGCCTCTCGGCAAGGGCTATGGCTTCGTTTGACTACGAAAACTACCACAACAACCGATACACAAAGGGCTTCGCCACCTACGAGCTCATCGACCGCAACGCTCCAGAATCGATCGATTCGTACAACAGATTCAACAAGGACGAGATCATGGCTTCGGGCTACGACTCATACACCGTCTACAAGCTCTATCTGGAAGCCCAGCTCAATTACGCCCGCACATTCAACGAAGTGCACGACGTGACCGCAATGGTGCTCTACATGCAGAATGACCTGCGCAGAAACTCTGAGCTGGCACGCCGCTACCAAGGCGTCGTGGGCCGTATCACCTACGCCTTCATGGGCAAGTACCTCGCCGAAATCAACGCCGGCTACAACGGCTCTGAAAACTTCATGAAGGGCCGCCGCTTCGGCTTCTTCCCCGCCTTCTCGCTTGGCTGGCGCATCACCGAGGAGAGCTTCATGGAAAGCACCCGCTCTTGGCTCAACAACCTCAAGGTGCGCGCAAGCTACGGCGAGGTCGGCAATGACAACTACGCAGGCCAGCGCTTCCTCTTCGAGCAGAAATGGTCGCAGATCAGCAATGACTACTACTTTGGTGCGTCTTCGGGCCAGACCGGTATCTTCGAGCAGCAATACCCCAACTACGGCGTGACCTGGGAGCGTGCCCACAAGTACAACGCAGGTCTTGAATTCGCCCTCTTCAACAGCCGCCTCAACGGTGTCCTCGACTACTTCTACGAGAAGCGCGACAACATCCTCTGCGAGTATGGCACACGTCCCCTCTGGTTTGGTGTGACATCAGCCGTGGGCAACCTTGGCGAGACCACCAACAAGGGCTTTGAAATCGAGCTCCGCTGGAACGACAAGATCGGCAACGTAAACTACAACATCGGCGCTAACTTCTCTCACGCAAAGAATGAGATCAAGGAGATGAACGAGCCCGCAGGCAAGACTTCATACCGCAAGCGCACAGGCCACGGCATCGACCAATACTTCGGCCTGCAGTGCGACGGCTTCGTCACAGAGGCTGACCTGGCCGATCCCAACTTCCCCAAGTCGACATTCGGCACCGTGAAGGTGGGCGACCTGAAATACCGCGACATGAACGGCGACGGATTCATCGATGACCGCGACGAGACATTCATCGGATACACCAACATCCCCGAAAACACCTACGCCCTCACCCTCGGCGCCAACTGGAAGGGATTCGGAGTCTCTGTGATGTTCCAGGGCGTTGACCACGTGAGCCGCTACTACGACGCCGAAGCCATGTACGCTTTCGTGGCCGGCGGCAAAGTCAAGGAGCACCACCTCGACCGCTGGAATCCCGCTCTCTCCGAGCAGGAAAACCTGGCCAAGGCCAAATATCCGCTGCTGCACTATGACAGCTACGGCGACCACAACCAGCGCACCAACTCGTTCTTCCTCAAGAACGGCGCATTCTGCCGTCTGAAGAACGTAGAGCTCAGCTACTCGCTGCCTCTCTCGCTCATACGCCACGCAGGCATGAGCGAATGCCGATTCTACGTCAACGGCAACAACCTCGTCACCTGGGATCACCTCGGAGGCCTCACCGACCCCGAAAGCAACGGCTCTAACCGCTATCCCATCTGCAAGACCGTAAACTTTGGCGTAAACATCCAATTCTAATGCCGAAATCATCATGAAAAAGTATATTCTGAATCTCACCGGTGCGGCCTTCATTGCCCTTGGCGGAATCTCGCTCTCCTCTTGCAGCGACTTCCTCGACAAGCAGCCGTCGTCTGACCTCACCGAGGACAAGACGCTGTCTGACTGGAATATGTTCTACTATTTCCACACCGACACATACAACTTCCTCCGCCACGGAGCGGCCTGCATGAACGACTCTTGGGTCGACGCAGCCACCGACCTGTCAGAGACATCGTTCGCCACCGGCGGCGCTCGCCTTTCGTTCAACATCGGCAACTACTATGCCGGTGCCGGATCGCGCGAGCTCATCGACACATGGGAAAGCCGCTATCGCGGCATCCGCAAATGCAACCGCGTCATCACCCAGATCGACCAGGTGCCCTTCGACATCACCAAGAGCAAGGAAGAGAACGAGAAGCTTCGTCGCCAGACCGTAGCCGAGGCCCGCGCATTCCGCGCATTCTTCTATTGGGAGATGTTCCTGCGCTTCGGTCCGCTGCCCATCATCGAGGAAGTGCTCGACCCTGACAAAGACATGATCACCCCCTACCTCAACCGCCCGTCGGTGAAGGAATACGTGGTTGACTTCGTTATAGCCGAGCTCGAAGACGCATATGACGACCTGCTGCCATACGACGAAGCCTGGGACGCAAACCGCATCGGACGCCTCTCGCAGCCCATGGCCATGGCCATGCTCTCGCGCATCAAGCTCTACATGGCTTCTCCGCGCTACGCTTCTCAGTCAGGCATCACCTGGCAGGACGCCGCCGACGCATCGAAGAAGTTCATCGACACTTTCGGCGACAAATTCGAGCTCTTCGACGAGCTTAACCACTCGGGCATGGAGAACTACACCAACGCCATCCTGCGCGAGCCTTATGCCGGACAAAACCATGAGACCATCTTCTTCCGCAACGACCAGAACATAGGCTGGAGCCAGATAGTAATGGACAGCCCCGTGGGCGAAGGCGGACGCGGAGGCAACTGCCCCTCGCAGAATCTCGTGGACATGTACGACATGGTCGACGGCTCTGCCCCATTCACCAACTATGACGCCACCGGCGCACCCGTATATGTCAACGGCCAGCCCACGATCAACGCCGCCAGCGGCTACCGCGAAGGCTCAAGCGCCATGTGGGCCAACCGCGACCCGCGCTTTGCCGCCACCGTCCTCTACCAGGGCGTAGAGTGGGGCACGATGCGTCCGAGCCCGTACATCGACGTGATCGCAGGCCATGCCGACAACCCCGCCGGCAACGCCAACTCCACTCCCACCGGATACTACATGCGCAAGTACATCCCCCAGACCGTGCTTTCGAGCAACCATGGCGGATCAGCTCGCCGCCTTTGGACCATCATCCGCTACGCCGAGATCCTCATGAACTACGCCGAGGCCCTCAACGAGATCAACTACGCCTCAAACAAGACTGAAGTTTGCAGCCTTCTCGACCAAGTGCGCCACCGCGCAGGCATCACAGGCGACGTAGCCGACCGCGCAGACCTGAACTCACAGGATGCCATGCGCAACTTCATCCACAAGGAGCGCACCGTGGAATTCGCTTTCGAGGAGCATCGCCCGTGGGACGTGCGCCGCTGGAACGTGGCCGTTGAGGCCCTCTCGCGCCCCATCTACGGCGTCGAGGTCAAGGAAGACGGCTCTGTCACCCGCAAAGTGGCCCAGGAACGCGTATTCCAGGAAAAGATGTACCTCTATCCCATCCCCGAGACCGAATCCTGGAAGACTAACATTGAGAACAACCCCGGTTGGAATTAACAGTGAATCTATATCCAAATGAAAAATATAACTAACAATACCACCCGACAGGGCATGCGTCCGCTCGCGGCGCTGCTCGTAGCAAGCACCCTGTCAATGTCAGTGGCCACAGCCGCCGACCTCAAGGGACGCGTCACCGACCCCGACGGCAATCCTATCGCCGGAGCCGTGGTCAACGTGGCCGAGCAGAGCAGAATAGCCCTGACTGACATGGACGGAAATTTCGTGCTGAAAGGCGCCGCTAACGGCGATGAAATCAATACATCATCGGTAGGATACATCTCTTCGATCGACACCGTGGCCAACGCTGCCGACAACATGGTGATCATCCTCCTCCCCGACGACGACATCTACTCTCACCTGCGCGACGTGGCCTTCGACAAGAAGCCCGCGAAGTACATGACCGAGGCTACGTCAATCGTCAGCGGCAAGGAGCTGCAGCGCTATCCCATCACAGTGCTTCAGAACGCCTTCAACTCTACCCTCGCCGGCACACAGACCTATGAGGTGGCATCGGAGCCGGGCTGGTCAGAGACCAAACTCTACATCCGCGGCGTGCGCACCATGAACGCATCGGCACGCAACCCGATCATCATCGTCGACAACGTGGAGCGCGACATTTCGTTCCTCGACGCATTCCCCATCGACAATGTCACCATCCTCAAGGACGCGGCCGCCACTGCCCTCTACGGCATGCGCGGAGCCAACGGCGTGGTGCTCGTCACCACCAAGCGCGGCAAGGAAGGCAAGACCAACATCGAGTTCACTCAAGAAATCGGCTTCCAGACTCTGACAGGCAAGGTTGAGAACCAGAACTCATACAACCACGCCCTCACGATGAACCAGGTGGCCTACCTCGACGGACGCGATCCGCGCTGGACCGATGAGCAGATAGAGAAATACCGCCGCGTATGCGCCGGCGAGACTCTCGAAGGCATGGACCGCTACCGCTACTTCAACACCAACTGGTTTGACGTCCTCTACCGCGAGACAGCCCCCGTGTACAAGACCAACCTGCAGATCTCCGGCGGCAACAACCGCGCGAAGTACTACATTTCGTTCTCTTATCTGCGCCAGGAAGGCATGTGGAGCAACGAAGGCACAAGCATGAACAAGGGCTTCAACACCCAGCACGTGCTCAACCGCTGGAACCTCCGCTCTAACCTCGACGTGCAGGTCAACAAATACCTCAAGGTAGGTCTCGACCTCGGCGGCCGCATCGACAACATCATGCAGCCCACCGCATCGGTCTTCAACCTCACCACCTTCGGCGCCGTGGAGGCTGACCCCATGCGCCCGGTTTACTGCCCCAACGGCGAGATCTACGTCGACGGCTTGGCCAACAACCCCCTCTATCAGCTCGGATCATCGGGCCAGGAGAAGAACCGCCGCCGCCAGCTCTACTCTACCCTCAACGTAGAGGGCGACCTTGGAGTCATCACCCCCGGCCTCGGAGCAGAAGTAGTAGTCAGCTTTGACGCCTACGACGGATTCGAGTCTACACAGCACAACTCAATCAACACCTACAGCTACGACTACACCAACACATCGGTGCAGAACGTGGAAGACTTCACCTACACGCAGACCAACCGCTATCAGGAGCTCACCAACCCCTCGGCCAACGAGCGCGACAACTCCTGGACCCTCAACCTGCGTGGCGGACTGAAGTACAACCGCCAATTCGGCAAGCACAATGTGAGCGCCAACGTGTTCATGCGCAGCTATATGCGCCGCCGCAACCGCGGCCCGCACTCGGCCAACTGGTTCCACCTCTCGTCTGACCGCTATCTGTCATACAACGCCGCCCTCACATACGTCTACGACGACCGCTATGTGATCAACGGCAACGTATCGCGCATGGGCTCTGACAACTTCGACCCCAACAACCGCTGGGGAACATTCTGGGGCGTGGGCGGCGCATGGATCGCATCACAGGAATCATTCCTGCGCAACGACTGGCTTGACCTGCTCAAGATCCGCGCAAGCTACGGCACCACCGGCATGAACGACACCGGCGCTCCCCGCTATCCCTATCAGTCGATCTTCGAGCAGAACAACGGCTACATGTTCGGCACCACCAACGTATGGGTTCCCGGCTACAGGGAAGCCCGCGCCGGATCGTCGAACAGCCGCTGGGAAGTATCGAAGATGGTCAACCTTGGTCTCGACTGGGACATCTTCGGCAAGAAATTCTACGGCAACTTCGATATCTTCAAGGAATGGCGCAGCGACATCCTCGTATCTCGCTCCACCATCCCCTCGATGCTCGGCATCAGCTTCGCCCAAGACTCTTACGGCAAGGTAGAGAGCCACGGCTTCGAGCTCGTTGTGGGCCACGCCAACAAGATCGGCAAGGTAGAATATTCGATCGAAGGCATGCTCTCATACAACAAGAATAAGATCACCGAAATGGACGAAGTCACTCCGCAGGTGCCCTGGCAGGCCAAGACCGGCGACCGCATCCGCGACTACGCCGAGGTGGCTGCGATCTACGAGAGCGGCAACGCCGACATCATCGGCGGCTGGAACATGTACCAGTTCGACTTCTGGGCATCTGACCCCGACAAGATTTCAACATCTGCCGAAGACGCCATCGCCAACCCCGAGAAATACCCCTACAACTCATTCTCCGGCGGCGGACAGAAGCTCGGCACCGCAGTGTTCAAGGACATCAACGGCGACCGCGTGATTGACTCGAAGGACATGAAGCCCCTGGGCTACACCCTCCTCCCCGACCTCACTCCCTCTGTTGCCATCAACGTGGCTTACGCCGGATTTGACCTCCGCGTAGTGGGCACAGCCTACCTCAACCGCTCGGTATTCCTCTCGCCCTCCATGACATTCTCTGAATGGGGCTCAAACAACTCCACCCACGAGGTTGTCAACGCATGGGGATACTATACCGACGATCCTACCGACCCGCGCAACATCAACGCCAAGTGGCCCCGCCTGAGCTACACCTACAACACCGAGGACTCTTCTCGCGGAAGCACCACTTCGAGCTACAACAACGACATCTGGATCCAGAACGGCGACTACTTCTCGCTCCGCAACATCGAATTCGGATACTCGCTGCCACAGAAGCTCATCGCAAAGGCCTACATGACCAAGTGCCGTGTATACTTCAACGCTTACAACGTAGCCACATGGAGCCACCTCCCCAAAGGCATGGACCCCGAGAAGCCCCTGTCGTACTGCTGGTGGTATCCCAAGACCCGCATATTCTCATTCGGCATCAACGTGGCATTCTAACAAACCAATCGTAAACAATGAAAACAAAGAATATTTTCACATACGCCGCAGCGGCGCTCACCCTGGCGGGAGCATCATCTTGCTCGGGATTCCTCGACAAGGAGGTCGACCTCACCCTGCAGCCTGACCTCGTATTCTCTGACTACGACCAGACCCGCGGCCACCTGGCATACGCATACACCTACCTGCCGGATGCTTTCGAGGGCTACAGCGACACCCAATTCCGCCTGAGCAACGACTGCATGACCGACAACGCTGTCGACTACTGGGGCGTGGCATACTACCATGCCATCAACGCCGACTCATATGACGCCACAAACCACTTCTTCGCAAACCACTACTGGAACGGTCGCACAGCCGGCATACGCCACTGCAACCAGTTCATCAAGAATGCGCGCCCCGAAGTGGTGGGCAACGCCGAGAAGAGCGGCGACGACAACAAGCTCTATGACCGCTGGGTGGCCGAGGCCCACGTGATACGCGCCATCCTGCAGTTTGACCTCTGCACATGGTTTGGCGATGTGCCCCTGCTCGGCGACGACGCCGAGGGCAATCCCCTGATGCTCGAGCCCAGCATGCAGCTGCCTCCCCGCACACTCGCTGCCGAAGTGCTGCAATGGGTAGCCAACGAGTGCGACAAATACAAGGACGCGCTGCCCTTCCGCTACAGCAACGAGGCCGAGAACTGGGGCCGCGTGAACGGCGCCGCCGCCTACGCCCTCAAGAGCCGCGCTCTCCTCTACCTGGCTTCGCCCCTCTACAACCCCAGCGGCGACCAGGCTCGCTGGACAGCGGCTGCAAAGGCTGCCACCGACTTCATCGACGCCAACCGCAGGTGCAGCAACCCCTACCGCCTCTACACGTACAACAACGACGACATCAATGAGAATTACTACCGCTGCTTCACCACCAACCCGGTGTACAACAACGAGTACATCCTCAGCCGCTCTGTATGGACCACCCGCAACCTTGAGTACTTCAACGCTCCCTGCGGCTTCACCGGTTCTATCAGCGCCACCGGATACTGCAATCCCACACAGAACCTTGTCGACGCTTACGAGACCACTAACGGCCTCGCCATCGACAAAGACTCGAAGTATGACCCGCAGAATCCCTACGTCAACCGCGACCCGCGCATGGCCCAGACCATCTTCCACCACGGCATGATCTGGGGCGACACCGACGAGGCTCGTCCGCTCAACATGAACTATGACGACAACTTCCACGGAGCCGACTACGCTCGCGGCAACGGCGGCACAGCCACCGGATACTACTGCAAGAAGTATGTCTACAACATCCGCTGGGACGGCACCGTAGGCGACCAGCCCCACGCTTGCCCCATCTTCCGCTACGCTGAGATCCTCCTCAACGCTGCCGAAGCCCTCAACGAAGCCGGACGCTCTACCGAAGCCCTGCCTTACGTCAACGAGGTGCGCGATCGCGTAGGCATGCCCCCCTACACCATCACCAACAAGGAGCAGCTGCGCGAGCGCCTGCAGAATGAGCGCCGCATCGAGCTCTGCTTCGAGGATCACCGCTGGTTCGACCTTCGCCGCTGGAAACTCCACGAGCAGAACGTCAGCGGAGACGCCGAGGCCGCACTGCCCTACTACCGTCAGGTATACAACCTCTACGGCGTGTCGATAACCGGATATGACGAGAGCCTCGCTGACCCCAACAGCGACCTCACGTACACCTACGGCCCCAGCCGCGTAGACCCGAAGGTGACATTCCGCGCTCCCAAGAATTATTTCTTGCCCATCCGCCACGACGAGCTCATCCGCACAGGATACGAGCAGACTCCGGGATGGTAATTAATCCGTAACCTGTGAAATTCGATATACCGATATCCCGCTATATCGGTATATCGAATTTTTCTTTAAAATTTAGATACTAGATATATGGATATTTCAAAATGCAGGCTGCGCATCGCGGCCGGGGTGATGGCCATTCTGGCCTTGGCGTCATGCTCAAGCAGCGACGAAGGCGGCGGAGGCAGCGAAAACGCATCCGTCACCATCGGCTCTGTCACTACCTCCAACGTAACAGAGACTTCTTTCGACGCGGCTGCCGACGTAAAAATCTCAGGCGCATCGGCTTCCGCAGCAGGTTTCTGCTATTCTCAGCAGCAAAATCCCACCACCGCCGACCCCAAGGCTGTGGCATCGGTCACATCGGGCAAGATTTCGGCAACGATATCGTCGCTCACCTCCGGCACGCAATATTATGTCAGAGCCTATGCCGTGGTAAACGGACAGGTCACATACTCGCCCCAGGCCACCGTCACCACCGAGGCCTCGCAGAGCACAAGCGTGACACCGCCGGAAATCGAAGCCTACAGAGGTCCGAACTATCCTGACGACTACCGCACCTTGGCCGACTGGGGCAAGCGCGCGCAGTGGAACCTTGCCAATGTGCATGACCCCACGGTGATGCTCGCCGACGACGGATACTACTACATGTATCAGACCGACGCGTCATTCGGCAACGCCCACACCGCCGGCGGTCACTTCCACGGACGCCGCTCACGCGACCTCGTCAACTGGGAATACCTCGGAGGCACCATGCTCTCAACCCCGGCATGGGTGAAGGACAAGGTCAACGAATACCGCAAAAAACTCGGCCTTAAGGAACTGACCAGCATGAAGGAATTCGGATATTGGGCGCCTACGGCCCGCAACATCGGGTCAGGCAAATACCGCATGTATTATTCGATCGTGTGCGACGGCGACCTGATCAACGGCGAAGGCACATGGCCCGAGCGCTCTTTCATCGGCATGATGGAGACAACAGACCCGGCCTCAAACGTATGGGAAGACAAAGGATTCGTGATATGCGCTGCCTCTGACCGTGGCACCGACTGGAAGCGCCCTGCCGGAAAGGAATGGTTCGCATACAACCGCTGGAACGCCATCGATCCCTCACTCATCATCACGCCCGAGGGCGAACATTGGCTCGTATACGGCTCATGGCATTGCGGCATCGCAGCTGTGCAGCTCGACCCCGCCACCGGAAAGACACTCAATCCCCTCCCCGACCCTTGGGGCACTGCCGACGACATAGCCCCCTACGGCAGACTTATCGCCACCCGCAAGATGAATGACCGCTGGCAGGGATCTGAGGGGCCGGAGGTCATCTATCATGACGGATACTACTATCTCTTCCTTGCATACGACGGCCTTGACGTGCCCTACAACACACGCGTGGTGCGCTCAAGCAAGATTACAGGCCCGTATGTAGGCATCGACGGCGTTGACGTCACCAACTTCGGCGGAGACGCATTCCCCATCGTCACGCATCCATATAAATTCAACGACAGCCCGGGATGGGTGGGTATATCCCACTGCGCTGTATTCTCTGACAACTCAGGCAACTGGTACTTCTCATCCCAGGGTCGTTTCCCCAACGGATATGACGACTGGGCTCCCAACGCCATCATGCTCGGCCACATACGCTCAATAAAGTGGACACCCTCGGGCTGGCCCGTGGTATTGCCCGAGCGCTACGGAGCAGTGCCTAACATACCTGTGAAAGAGGAAGAACTCGTTGGCACATGGCAGCACATCGACCTCGGCTATAAATACGCCACGCAGAAAGAGGCCGTTTCGATGACTTTCGCAGCCGACCACACCATCACATCCGGCCCGTGGAAGGGAGGCAAATGGAAATTCGACGAAGCCACCCAGATACTCACCGCCAACAACGTGGAACTCTGCATAGCCCGCGAATGTGACTGGGAATCGCCCACGCGAGGCGCTTGCATCGTATACGCCGGTATCAACAACCAGAAGACTTACTGGGGAAAGAAATAAAAACTGCCCCTGAAAGCATAGAGCCATGAAGCCCGCGGGCTTCATGGCTCTATGCTTTCGTAATAACGATATTACGTTATAACGAAAATATAATATCAGATTATCTCCATGTCAGAGTTGAGACGCTGGCGCACCACCTCATACATCATCACCCCGGCGGCCACCGAGACGTTGAGCGATCCGATCTTGCCAAACATCGGTATCGACACTCGGGTATCGGCGAGCTTCATGATTTCGGGAGATATGCCCACATCCTCGGCTCCCATCACCAAAGCCACGGGAGTAGTGAAGTCTGCCTCAGTATAATTCATGTCAGCCTTCTCCGAGACGGCCACTATCTGATAACCATTGTCCTTTAGATACTTCACGCCTGCCTCAAGATTGCGCTCGCGGCACACCTCGATGTAGTTGAGTGCTCCGGCCGACGTCTTCATGGCGTCGCCTCCGGCGCTAGCGCTCCCCTTCTCGGGGATGACAAGAGCATTCGCCCCGCAGCATTCAGCCGTGCGGGCTATGGCACCGAAATTGCGCACATCGGTCACGCCGTCGAGCACCACCACGAAAGGCAGCACTCCTGCATCGTAAAGCTCAGGCACGAGCAGCCCCACGCGGGTATAATTGACAGAGGCCAGGAAGGCCACCACGCCCTGGTGGTTGCTCCGCGTGATGCGGTTGATCTTCTCCACAGGCACTTTCTGCGCATATAGGCGGTGGCGGCGTATCAGATCCCAAAGCTCGTTGGCGAGATCGCCTTGCAGATCTTTCTTTATCAGAATCTTGTCGATGCTCTTGCCGGCTTCGATGGCTTCGATCACGGCTCGCAGGCCGTAGATATAATCATTGCTGTCCATAATTTTATGTTTTTTTTTCGATATAACGAAATTTCGTTATATCGATATTTCGTTATATCGATTTTTGTTTAAGCAGGGTAGCTGCCGTAGCCCTGGCGGTAGGGTCATCGGCATCTCCGCTGAGCATCAGCGCTATCTCGCCAATGCGCTCCTCCGGGCCGAGACGGCGTATGCAGGTATTGGTGGCCGTGTCGTCGTCCTCCTTGTACACCTTGAAGTGAGTGGATCCCATCGAAGCCATCTGAGGCAGATGGGTGATCACTATCACTTGTGATTTCTCTGAAATCTGTGACATCAAGGCGGCCATGCGCATGGCTACATCGCCTGAGACGCCGGTGTCGACCTCATCAAAGATGATGGTGGGCAGCTGCATCTTCTCGGCCACCACAAACTTTATCGACAGTATCAGACGCGAAATTTCTCCTCCTGATGCCGTATTTCCCACCGACATAAGAGGCTGGTTCTTATTGAAGGCGAATTTGAAATCGACAGAATCAAATCCCGTGGGCGAAAGCTTGCCTTGCTGCAGAGTAATCTCGCACCTGAGGTTTTTCATGCCAAGCGGCATAGCTCTTTGCCTGAGCTCCTCGGCGAAATCCACTGCTTTTGCCATTCGCCTTTCTGACAGCTGCTTGGCTATCAGCGATGCCTGGCGCTTGGCTGCCTTGGCGCTCTCCTGCAAGGCAGTGAGCGACTCGTCGGCGTTGTCTATGGCCTTTAGCTGCTCGGAAAGCTTGTCGCGCAGAGCTATCAGGTCGTCTGAAGTGTCGACATGATGTTTCGTCTCAAGCGAATATATCTTGCCCAGGCGCTCATCTATGGCATCGAGAGTGGCCGGGTCTGCGTTCATGTCGCCGTCATAGTCAGCGAGAGTCTCCGCTATATCCTTGATCTCGAGCCTCGCGCTCTCAAGGCGCTCGGCCAGAGAATCGGCGTCGTCAAATACGTCGCTGAGCCTGCGCAGGCTGTCGGCAGCGCTGTCGAGGGCGGCGAGGGCGTTTCCGTCGCGCAGAGAGAGAGAGTCAAGCGCGTCAGAAAGATGCTCTTTTATCTGGGTCATGTTGGCAAGCACCCCGCGTTCACGCTCCAGATCCTCCTGCTCTCCGGGCTGCAGGCGCATTTCATTGAGCTGATCGAGCTGGAAAGATATGAATTCAGCCTCAGAGCGGTTGCGGATTATCATATCGCGCGTGTCGGTATATTTCTTAAGCGCCCGGCGATACTGGGCGTATGCGGCAGCGTATTTTTCAAGCAGAGGCCCGTTTCCGGCAAGGCTGTCGATGATAGAGAGCTGATAGTCATGGTCGGCCAGCAGCAGATTCTGATGCTGCGAGTGTATGTCTACAAGGCGCATGGCCACGTCATGCAGCAGCTGCAGGGTGACGGGGGTGTCATTGATGAAAGCGCGCGAACGGCCCGAAGGCGAAAGCTCGCGGCGCAGTATGCACTGCTCCTCGTCCCAATCAATGTCGTTGTCTTCAAGGGTGCGCCGCAGGCTGTCGAAGCCGCCGTTGTCGAAGATGGCCTCGATGATCGTCTTTTTCGACACATCGCGTATGGCTTTCATGTCGGCGCGTCCGCCAAGCAACAGCGAAAGCGCGCCGAGTATGATCGACTTTCCGGCTCCCGTCTCGCCGGTGATGATATTCAGCCCATTGTCAAACTTGATGTCAATCAGAGGTATGAGGGCGTAATTTGAAATATGCAGTTTGCGTAGCATCTTCTATCTGTTGGATTCGTCACCTTTGCGTATCTTCTCAAGGCGCTGCGTCTCTGCCGGATATATGCCCTGCAGCAGTTCGTAGGCGTCTTTGCGCTCGGTAGAAGTGGCTTTTGAGTATATATTGACGAGCTCGTCAAATTTAGCGTCGCTGAACATCGACAGCCCCACCGACATGGAGTTGGCCTTGTACACGGCCTCGAGCGCCGACAAAGCCTTGTGTATGGCTCCGCGTCCGCGGTCGGGCGACACCGACATCTGATCGAGTCCCTGCCGGTGATATTGATACAGGAGGTCGCGCAGCACGGAGGTGGAATTGTCGGTGAAAGCCGAAAGCACGGCGCTGCGGTTTTTGGTGTCTTCAAAAGCCTTCCAGCCCACTTCGCCCGATGATTGCCCCTGCTGCACTATCTGCTTCAGACGCTCCCAATACGGCTCGCCTCCCTTTGGCGAAAAAGAGTCGAAATCTACCGCGAGAATCAGGTAGGCGTAGAAATTGAGTATCTGCGTGAGCTGGCTCTCCATCGAATTGACCGAATATGTCAGCGGCACGCCCTCCTCATATGCGAAGTCGATCTTCGTGTCCTTGAAATTTATGAGAGTGGTGGTGTACGCGCTGTTGTAGACAGGGCGAGTCGACTGCACCTGCAGATCGCCTTTCATCACCCTGTTCTCGTCATATTCCTTGATCGTGAAGAAAAGCACACAGTCAATCTTCTCGTTGGGAGAGAATTGCGCGTTGGTGAATATCGTGGTGTTCATATATTCCTGTATGGCCTGCTGCAGAGTCTCAAACACCGACTTGTTGGTGCCGGCGAGCTGCGACGCGTTGACCTCAACCCTGCAATTGAGCTCCTGCGCCACTGCGGCCATCGCGAAGACAAGGCTCACGAGGAATATAATGAATTTCTTCAACTTAAAATAATTATAAGATTTATAAAATTTATAAGACTTATAAGATTTGCAATATTACAACTTATCTATCGAAAACCTGATTATATCGGCGGCCACCTCGTCCTTCGACTTAAGCTCATAAGGATGCACGGCCCCGCCGGCCTCTATGATAGTGATCTTGTTGGTGTCGGTGCGGAAACCTGCGCCCTCGTCACGGAGCGAATTGAGCACTATGAAATCAAGATTCTTCTTGTTGATTTTCTCCACGGCGTTGCTCATCTCATGGTCAGTCTCGAGAGCGAAGCCGGCGAGTATCTGGCCGGGAGCCTTCATCTGGCCCAAAGTGGCGGCTATGTCAGGATTCTTGACAAGGCGCAACACCGGGGCCTCGCCATGCTCACGCTTTATCTTTGCGGACTCGACATGCTCGAGAGCATAGTCGGCAACCGCAGCGCACATGATCGACAGCCGGCTCGAAGGAAACGCCTCAACGCATGCCGCAAGCATCTCGCAGGCCGATTCCACCCTCACCACCCTCACACGCGGATGGTCTATAGTAAGGCTCACCGGGCCGCTCACGAGCACCACGTCGGCACCCATATCCGCAGCCTTGCGGGCCAGGGCATAGCCCATCTTGCCCGACGAATAATTGCCTATGAACCTCACCGGGTCAATCTTCTCGTAGGTAGGGCCGGCGGTGATCAGCACCTGCTTGCCTGAAAGCGGCAAATCGGCCGGGTCGTCAAAGAATCGGTCGAGCACCTTCACTATATTTTCCGGCTCCTCCATGCGGCCTTTCCCCACAAGGTGGCTCGCAAGCTCGCCGGAGGCAGGCTCGATGATATGATTGCCATAGGAGCGAAGCTTTTCGATATTGGCCTTAGTCGACGGATGCGCCATCATGTCGAGATCCATCGCCGGAGCCACAAACACCGGGGCCTTGGCCGACAGGTAGGTGGTGACCAGCATATTATCGGCAATGCCGTTGGCCATCTTCCCTATCGTAGAGGCAGTGGCCGGGGCTATGACCATGGCATCGGCCCAAAGGCCTATGTCGACATGCGAATGCCACTCGCCCGTGTTGGCCGTGAAGAAATCGCATATCACCGGCTTTCCCGACAATGCCGACAACGTGACCGGAGTGATGAACTCCTTGCCGCTGGGCGTGATGACTACCTGCACTTCAGCGCCGGCCTTCACCAGCAGCCGCAGCAACGTCACTGACTTGTAGGCGGCTATGCCGCCGGTGATGCCCAGCACTATGTGCTTGCCCTTCAACATCGTGATTATTTCTTAAGGCGCAGCTTGATGCGCGTGAAGCAATCCTTGGTATTCTTGGTGAAGTCGCCCTTCATGATCCAGTCATAATAGCCGGTGTCACGGCGCAGCACTTCCTCGGCCACCTGGCCCTTGTATTTTCCGAAATTGATCACCTCGCGGCGGCTGTCGTCATAGATCAGTCTGCCCATGAAGTCAACATTGCGGTTCTGGCTCGAAAATTCGGCCAATTTCTCAATTTCCTGTGGAAGATCGGGATAATGATCGAGTTGGGCCTTAAGCACCTCGTATGTGGCTTCGGTGTCGGCATTGGCGCTGTGGGCAGCCTCAAGATCCTTGCCGCAATAAAACCGATATGCGGCCACCAGATTGCGCGGTTCTTTCTTGTGGAATATGGTCTGCACATCCACGAAGCGAGCCTTGGAAAAGTCGAAATCGACATCGGCGCGCTGAAATTCCTGGTCGAGCATAGGGATGTCAAACCTGTTGGAATTGAATCCGGCGATATCAGAGCCTGCGAACATCTGCGCGAGCGACTTTGCCACCTGGCGGAATGTCGGCGCATCCTTCACGTCATCGTCAGTGATGTGGTGTATGTCAGTCGATTCCTTCGGGATGGGCATTTCAGGGTTGATGCGGCGCGTGCGCCGTATCTCCTCGCCGTTGGGCATCACCTTAATCAGGGATATCTCCACGATGCGGTCATGTGTGATGTTGACACCCGTGGTCTCGAGGTCAAAGAATATTATCGGCTTTTTGAGAGTCAGCTCCATATCTCGCGTCGATTATTTTTTTTTAGAATTCGGTGACATTCATTGGCATGAGCAGCATCAGCAGGTCGGTGTTCTCGTCATTCTCGGTAGGACAGAACACGCCAGGACGGCTCGGATCGCTCAGGCGCACGATGATGTCCTGGGTGGTGAGCACATTGCATATCTCGATGAGGAAGGGTGCGCTGAAGCCTATCACGAGCTCCGCGCCTTCGTATTCGCAGTCGAGCACCTCGTTGCCGGCTGTGCAGAGGCTGGGGTCATTCGACTTCAGATATACGTTGTCGTTTGTGATCTTGAACTTCTCCATGCCATAGCCGGGATCGACAAAGACGCCCACGCGGCGCACGGCATTGAGAAAACGCAGGCGGTCTACGCGCAGCGTGTAGGGGTTGTTCTTGGGGATGACGCGCTCATAGTCAGGATACGGGCCTTTAATGAAGCGGCAGTTGAATGTGAACGTGTCGCTCTCTATGGTGGCGCTCTTCGAGGTGAGAGTCACTGTGAGATTGTCGTCCTTCGAGAATATGCTTTTCATCACCACAGCGGGCTTGAACGGCACGATGCAGCGCATCGTGAGCCCCGGAGCCACGTTTGCGTTGGTGTATTTCACGAGCTTGCGGGTGTCGGTGGCCACAAAGGTGATGTCATTGGGGTGCATATCGAAGAGTATGCCCATCAGACGCTGCTGGAAGTCATCAGTGCCAACGGCGAAGATGGTCTTGTCGATGCCTTTGAGTATAGGCTCGGCCTTTGTGACGAAAGTCTGCGGCTCCTCATCGGCCACTTCCTTCTTGTATTCGGGATACTGGTCGCCCGAGATGGCCATCATCTTGTATTGTCCGTTGCTGTATGAAATCTCGATCTCGAGGGTGGAATCGTCGATGGTGAACGTCAGCGGCTGGTCGGGAAGTTCCTTCAGAAGGTCTACTATGCGGCGTGCATCTACCAGAAAGCGGCCCTCGCCTTCAGAGTCTGCCACCTGCAGCCTGGCAGTCAGGGCGTTCTCGGCGTCTGAACCTGTGATGCACAGATCTTCGTCCTTAAGCTCAAAAAGGAAGTTATTGAGGGCAGAAATAGTGTTTTTCGCATTGATCACCTTGCTCACCGATGAAGCTACCGAATAGAGTGTCTTGCTTGCTACGACGAATTTCATTGTATCTTGTTTTATGTTTTTTGTTGCTTGACGTAGGGTTAATCCCTGAAATGGGATAATTCATGCAAATCTACGAAAAAAATCCCTTTTCCCAAAATTTGAGCTGCAAATAAACCGCAAAACGCCGTGCGGCGCCAATGGCCTGCTCCGGAAAACAAGGGCAATGCTTGAAGCCCGTGCGTTTCGGAGAAACGCACCTCCACATAAAGAAGCGGAGGCCGCCCGAACTATGTCAGACAGCCTCCGCCCTTCATTTATTCACTTTTTCACTTTTTGTTGGCTTCGATCCACTCGCGGGCATTGACAAACGCCTTGAACCAGGGCGTCACGTCATCATTGCGGCGGGCGCGCGGATAGTAGGCGCACTGCCAAGGCAGCAGGCTGCGCTCGGGGTGTGGCATGATGGCCACATGGCGGCCATCGGCCGACGCGATGCCGGCCACTGCCCCTACAGAGCCGTTGGGGTTGCCCGGATACTGCTTGTAGTTGTATCGGGCTATGACATTGTATTTGTCGAGGCCTTCGGGCAGCAGGAAGCGGCCTTCGCCGTGAGCCACCCATACGCCGGTGCGGGTGCCCGACAGATTGCCGAACATCACGGACTTGTTCTCCGGGATGGTCACGCCCACAAACTCTGACTCGAACTTGTGCGATATGTTGTGGTCCATGCGCGTGGGCTTCTCATGCTCGGGATTGATGAGCCCGAGGGCTATCATCAGCTGGCAGCCGTTGCATACGCCGAGGCTGAGGGTGTCGGTGCGCTTGTAGAAGTTGTCGAGAGCGCGCTTTGCGTTTTCGTTCCATACGAATCCGCTGGCCCAGCCCTTTGCCGATCCGAGCACGTCGCTGTTGGAGAATCCTCCGCAGAATACGATCATGTTCACATCCTCAAGGGTGGCGCGTCCGCTCATAAGGTCGGTCATGTGCACATCGACCACGTCAAAGCCGGCGAGATAGAGCGAATATGCCATCTCTCGATCGCTGTTGACGCCCTTCTCGCGGATGATGGCCGCGCGCGGACGCTCGGACGCACCCGATCCGGCGCGCTTCTCTCCCTCGGGAGCGTAGGCCGAAAGCTTGCCGCTGAAGTCGGGGCGCAGGGCATAGCGCAGGGGTTGCTGCTTGTAGTTGTTGAAGCGCATGGCGGCGCACTTCTCGCCGCTCTGCAGGCAGTCGAGCATGTAAGAAGGCTCATACCACACGTCGCGCAGATAGTCGATGCCGAAGAGATGCTCGGCGTCGTCATGGGTCACCATGATCACGCGCTCTTGCTGCGGACAGCCGATGGGGAAGTATTTCACCCCGGCCTCGTCGAGCACTTTCTCCACATCTGCCTTCTGGCGATCGTCGGCCTGGATCACCACAGCGGGATTCTCCGAGAAGAGAATCTTCACCAGGTCGGTCTCGCCGTACATCTTGAAGCCTTCGGTGTATATCTTCAGACCTCCGTCCTTGTTGGCGAACGTCATCTCAAGGAGCGTGGTGATAAGGCCTCCGGCGCTGACATCGTGCATGGCCAGGAGCTTGCGTCCCTTGACGAGCTGCTGCACAGCCGCGAATGCGTCGCGGAATTTGCCGGCGTCCTTCACTGTGGGCACCTCGTCGCCCAGGCGGTTGAGGGTCTGGGCCAGGGCGCTGCCGCCGAGCTTGAGGGCGTCAGATGAGAAATCGATATAGTAGAGCTGTGAGTTGACGCTGTTTTTGATCACGGGCGAAAGGGTGCGGCGCACGTATGACACCTCGCCTGCAGCAGAAATGATCACAGTGCCGGGAGCGTACACCTTGTCCTGGCCGTATTTCTGCGTCATCGACAGAGAGTCCTTGCCTGTGGGGATGTTTATGCCAAGCTCGATCGCGAAGTCGCTGCAAGCCTGCACAGCCTTGTAGAGGGCTGCATCCTCACCCTTGTTCTTGCAGGGCCACATCCAGTTGGCGCTGAGCGACACGCTCTTGAGACCCTTCTTAAGATTGGCGCCTGCTATATTGGTAAGAGCCTCGGCCACCGCGAGCACAGAGCCTGCGGCAGAGTCTACGAGTGCGGCCTGCGGAGCATGGCCGATCGAGGTGGCGATGCCGGCCTTGCCCTCATAGTCGAGAGCGACAACTCCGCAGTCGCTCAGCGGGAGCTGTATCTCGCCCTGGCATTGCTGGCGGGCTATGCGTCCGGTCACAGAGCGGTCTACCTTGTTTGTGAGCCAGTCCTTGCAGGCCACAGCCTCAAGCGACAGCACGTCGCGCACGTATTGGTCGAGTTTGCTCGGATCTGTGTCTACGGGCTTGTATTTCACATCGACGGTGACATCCTCCATCACAGTCTTCGGCGAGTTTCCGAACATATCCTCCATGGCCAGGTCGATAGGCTTCACGCCGTCGGCCTGCTCGAATACGAAGCGATGGTCGTCGGTAGTCTCTCCCACCACATACATCGGGGCGCGCTCACGCTGCGCGATGCGCTCGATATAGGGGATGTCCTTGGCCTTCACCACCATGCCCATGCGCTCCTGGCTCTCATTGCCTATGATTTCCTTGGCCGACAGAGTGGGGTCGCCGATGGGCAGAGCCTTCATGTCGATGTGTCCGCCAGTGGCCTCCACGAGCTCAGAGAGAGCGTTGAGGTGGCCGCCTGCGCCATGGTCGTGGATAGAGATGATGGGGTTGTCGCCGCCCTCGGCCAGGGCGCGTATGACATTGCTCACGCGCTTCTGCATTTCAGGGTTGGCGCGCTGCACGGCATTGAGCTCGATGCTGTTTTCGTATTGCCCGGTCTCTACTGACGAGACTGCGCCGCCGCCCATGCCGATGCGATAGTTGTCGCCGCCCATCAGCACCACCTTGCGGCCTGCTTCTGGCACACCCTTGATGGCATCCTTGGCTGCTGCGTAGCCTACGCCGCCGGCAAGCATTATCACCTTGTCGTATGCGTAGAGCTTGCCGTTCTCATCATGCTCAAATGTCAGGAGCGATCCGCAGATCAGGGGCTGGCCAAATTTATTGCCGAAGTCGCTGGCGCCGTTGCTGGCCTTGATCAGGATCTCGGCTGGTGTCTGATACAGCCACACGCGCGGATTGGTGATCAATTCCCAGCGGTGCTCGGGCGAAAGGCGCGGATACGAGGTCATATACACAGCTGTGCCGGCCAGGGGCAGAGATGCCTTGCCGCCGCCGAGGCGGTCGCGAATCTCGCCGCCGCTGCCGGTGGCGGCGCCGTTGAAGGGCTCAACGGTGGTGGGGAAGTTGTGGGTCTCGGCCTTCAGCGATATTACGGTGTTGAGGGGCTTCTCTACGAATATTGAGGGCTCGTCGGCCTTTTCAGGAGCAAACTGCGTGATCCTGGGGCCTTTGACAAAGGCCACATTGTCTTTGTATGCCGACACGAGTCCGTTAGGATTCTCTGCCGATGTCTTTTTGATGAGGCTGAAGAGCGACATAGGCTTCTCCTCGCCGTCGATGATGAATGTGCCACCGAAAATCTTGTGGCGGCAATGCTCCGAATTGACCTGAGAGAATCCGAAAACCTCGCTGTCGGTGAGCGGGCGGCCCAACTTGGCTGCCAGATCGCGCAGATAGGCTTCCTCCTCGGGGCTAAGCGCCAGGCCCTCACGCTTATTGTATTCGCTGATGTCGTCGATGTATACAATCTCATCGGGTGTGCGGCTGATGTTGAATACATTGCCGTCAAGCCCGTTGTACACCCTCTGCAGCATTTTGTCATAGGCGGGAGCTTCAGAATCGGCGTGCTCGAACTCCTCGATGCGGAGTATGCCCTCCATGCCCATGTTCTGGGTGATTTCAACTGCGTTGGTGCTCCAGGGAGTGATCATCTCCTTGCGCGGGCCTACAAAAACGCCCTTCACCTGCTTTGAAGCCAATGGGGTGGCACCGTCGAAAAGCCATGTGAGCTTTTCTTTGTCAAGGTCTGTCAGCGCAGACACGCTGTCTACTGCATAGATCTTGGAAGTACCTTTCTTAAAGAATGCGACCATTGTTGATAATGTATGTGATAGTGAATAATTATTGTCTTGTTATGCTTCCTGCCGGATATCCCTCACGACCAGTAAGCGAGCGGATCCCAATCGTCCCAGTCTGAGGGCAACGGCTTTTCTGACAGGCGCCTTTTGAAATTGGTCACTATGGCCATCACGCCGATGAACTCAAGCCTGTTGGCCACGCTGCGGTATTGGGTCACGTCGATGTTTTTCTCGATAAAGTCACACAGGGCTGCGGCCTTGGTAACCTCGCCGGTCTTGACCATGGATATCAGATGCACGGCAAGCACCGACGGGAAGTCGACCTCATTGCCCTGCACCCCCTTGATGTATTGGTCAAGACAGGATATGGCCTCACGGAAATTGCCTGCCAAAAACTCATCCTCAACGGCGAAGAGCGACGGTATCCTCTCTCCGGAATGGCGCTCATAGCATGCGAGGGCTTTATTGGCCAGGTCATTAAATCCCTGCATTGAAAGCTGCTGGGCCCACGAGGCCCACATCACCTGGGTGTTGTCTTCATTTAGCTTGTAGTAGCGGTCGAAGAGCTCGTCGGCGTTATCGGCGCCGTATGCGAGCAGGTCGGGGATGACCTCAATCTGCGGGGCTCCGTTGGCGATAGCCGCAATCATCACAGCCCGCGATTTCTCCGGCATGCCTTCGGCGGAGTATACCGAAGCAGTGTACCTGGCTATGTCGAGATTGTCGGGAGCCAACGAGGCGGCCTTATTAAGAAGCGGCACCACATCGGCCAGCGGACGCTCCATCGCATAGAGTATGCGGGCCTTCACCAGAAGCGACAGGGGAGCCTCGGGGTTGATAGCCAGGGAATAGTCTACGGCCGAAAGCGCCTTCTCTCCTTCGTTGGCCTCAAAATATTGCCGGGCGAGAGCCATCCAGAAGTATGAATTGAACGGCTCCGCCTCGGTGAGCTCTTCAAGAAGCTGTATGGCGAAGTCGTTGTCATGGCAGGTGTCGGCCGCAACGGCCACCTCGTACGGAAGCACGTTGGCGTTGTCGCATTTCTCCCTCAGCATGGGCATATTGTCCTTGAGCCATTGCAATTGGCCCAGCGACGCGGCCAGCCCCACAAACTGTATTATCTCCTCGTCTGACAGATGGTCATATCGTCCTATCAGGCCATCGAGAGCCCGGGCTGCGTCATCGCCCTCGGGCATGGCGTCCTTCACGCGCAGAATCTCGATGATCATGCAGTCAGTCTCGGCGTTGTCTGACAGGAATGCCGAGCGGGCCTCATCGGAATACTGGGAATAGAATATGCCTCTGCGCTCCTGAAACAGCTCGCTGTCAGGATAGAAACGCGCAAGGCACATCATGGCTTCCATGCGCAGATAGTCATCCTGGATGTCTCCGGCGTAATCGAAAACATCCAAGAGGAAATCCTCGTCAAAGAATCTCTCTGACAAGGGCTTGCCGAGCTGCTGCCGAAATCTGGCCAGCACCTGGTCGCGATTGTCTACGTACTGCTCGTCTTCGTCCATGTATTATTTTTTCTGCTCCTTCTCCCAGCTGTCTTTAAGCGCGATGGTGCGGTTGAATACAAGATGATCGGGAGTAGAGCTGTAATCAGGCGTGAAGTAGCCTATGCGCTGGAATTGTAGCTTGGCTCCCTGCTTGGCTATCTCGGCGGCGTATGGCTCGATCTTGACGCCTTTCACCACTTTGAGCGAATCGGGATTGAGCATGTCGCGGAAGTCGCGATCAGGCTCGCCTGCGGGATTTTCCACGCTGAAGAGTCGGTCATACATCCTCGCTTCGGCGTCTACGGCATCCTTGGCCGACACCCAGTGGAGCGTGCCCTTCACCTTGCGGTTGGCGCCGGGCAGACCGCTGCGCGATTCGGGATCGATGGTGCAGCGGAGCTCTGTGACGTTGCCATCGGCGTCCTTGATCACGTCTTCGCATTTGATGATGTAGGCACCTTTGAGGCGCACTTCGCCGCCGGGGGCGAGACGGAAGAATTTCTTCGGAGGATTCTCCATGAAGTCTTCGCGCTCGATGTATATCTCGCGGCTGAAAGGCATCTGGTGCACGCCGCCGTTTGCATCTTCGGGGTTATTCTCCATCTCCACCATCTCAGTCTTGTCCTCAGGATAATTGGTCAGCACCACCTTGAGCGGATTGACCACGCCCATCACTCGGGTGGCTATGCGGTTGAGGTCGTCGCGCACGGCGTGCTCAAGCAGGCTGATGCTGTTGAGGGCCTCATACTTGGTGTATCCTATGGTGTCGATGAAATTGCGTATCGACTGCGGGGTGAATCCTCGGCGACGCATGCCTGAGATGGTGGGCATGCGCGGATCGTCCCAGCCGTCGACAAGGCCTTCCTTCACCAGCTGCAGCAGCTTGCGCTTGCTCATCACGGTGTAGGTGAGGTTGAGGCGGTTGAATTCGATCTGGCGGGGGCAATACGTCTCATCGGCGAGCTCCTTGACGAAATATTCGTAGAGCGGGCGGTGCACCACGAATTCCAGGGTGCAGATCGAGTGGGTCACGCCCTCGAAGTAGTCGCTTTGGCCGTGGGCGAAGTCATACATGGGGTATACCTTCCAGGTGGTGCCTGTGCGGTGATGCGGATGCTTGATGATGCGATACATTATAGGGTCGCGGAAGTGCATATTGGGCGAAGACATGTCAATCTTCGCGCGCAACACGCGCGCGCCTTCATCAAATTCACCGGCGTTCATGCGCATGAACAGGTCGAGGTTTTCCTCCACCGAGCGGTTGCGGTAGGGGCTTTCCTGTCCGGGAGTCGAGGGATTGCCTTTCTGCTCGGCTATCTGCTCTGAGGTCTGGTCGTCGACGTATGCCTTCCCTTCCTTGATCAGGCGCACGGCCAGATCAAAGAGCTGCGGGAAATAGTCAGAAGCATAGTAGAGGCGGTCGCCCCAGTCAAAGCCAAGCCAATGTATGTCTTCCTTGATCGAGTCTACGTATTCCACATCCTCCTTTACCGGATTGGTGTCATCGAAACGCAGATTGCACGTTCCGCCGAATTTTGCGGCTATGCCAAAGTCCATGCAGATGGCTTTTGCGTGACCTATATGCAGATACCCGTTGGGCTCAGGGGGGAAACGGGTGTTGAGCCTGCCTCCATTCTTGCCCTCACGCAGATCATTAAACACTATCTCTTCAACAAAGTTAAGGCCTTTTGCCTCCTCTGGAGCCGCTGATTTGATGTTTTCAGCCATAATATTCTTTATATTGTGTAATTAATCGCAAAATTAGCCAATTTCCGTCAAATAACGCATATCCGCAGGCTATTTTTTTAGAAAACGCGCTCAGATAGCCTCACGCCCATTTGGCTGATGCGCCGGAAAGCGGCGGTACGGAGCCGTCTGGCACCGAATTTTCTACACGCGCAGCCCCCAATGTAGATAAAAAGCCGGGGAATGTAGATAAGTCGGCCAAAATGTAGATAACTTTTATCCGATGTAGATATTTGCGGCCGATTGTCGATAACTTTTGACCAAAGATGCCGATAACATTTGGGCACTAAAAAAATTTAGAGTAATTTTGCGGTGTGAATTCCCTGATTAGGCATATCGAATACTTGATGTCGCGCAACGACTGCGTGATCATCCCCGGCATCGGAGCCGTGCTGGCGCACTACCAAAGCGCCCGCATCGACTGCGACACCTTGACTATTATACCTCCATCAAGGGTATTCGCCTTCAACCCCGCCCTCAAGCAGTCTGACGGGCTGCTCGCCTGCTCGCTCGCGAAGGCCGAAGGCATCAGCTACGATGCCGCCAGCGCGATCGTGGCCTCATGCACCGAGGCGATGCTGCGACAGCTCTACTCCCAGGGCGAGCTGCCGCTTGGCCGGCTCGGCACCCTGTCTATAGCATCAGGAGCGCTCGCGCCTGAATTCCGCACCTTCGTGTCGCCGTTGTCGAGTGCCTCCACATGCGGGCTCCCGCTCTTTGATTTCAGCCCGGCCGCCTCAGCCGCCCGCGATCAAGCGCCTGCAGCCGTCGCCTCTGTGCGGGCATACTCGCCTGCAGGCAGGTTTGTGCGCGTGGCCGCATCCGTGGCCTTGCTTCTGGGCATCTGCATGGTGGCGTCCACTCCGATATCGGTCGACAACGCCACCCTCGCATCCCTCACCCCGTCGGTGCAGAAGACTCCGGTAGAAGCCCTTATGCCGGCCGATGCTCCCGCCGCGAAGCAAATGCCGTCGATCCTGCGCATCACAGGCAGCAACAGCCCCATTGCGGAGGCGGAGGAAGCCCCCCAGCCCAAAGAGCAGCCAAAATATCTGGTGATAGTGGGGTCATTCACCTCCACCGACGAAGCACGCCGCTTCATATCGCTCAACGACCCTTCCTGGCAGATCATCGAGGCCGAAGGCCGCATACGAGTATATTCCGAGGGCTTCGCCAATCAATCTGACGCCTACATGGCCGTGCGGCACGACCGCGAGAAATACGCCGGCGCCTGGGTCTACAGGGTGAAATAATCAGACAATGACACGCCCGAGGGGCGCGGCCCCTCACGTTTCACAATAGCCAAAACACGAATCGCCATGGACAAAGACCTCAACAAACTGCTGTTTGAGCGCCACAGCATACGCCGATACACAGACCAGGAAATCAGCCCTGACACAATCAAGCAGATACTCGAAGCCGGGTTGCTGGCTCCGTCTTCAAAAAGCGCGCGCCCTTGGCAATTCGTGGTGGTCGAGGACAAAGCCATGCTTCAGGCTCTCTCGCAGTGCAAGCCATTCGGAGCCAAGCCTTTGGCAGGCGCCTCTCTGGCGATAGCCATATGCGCCGACCCGGAAAAGAGCGACGCATGGATCGAAGACTGCGCCGTGGCCGCGACCTTGATCCACGTTCAGGCGGCAGCCCTTGGCGTAGGCTCATGCTGGATACAGCTTCGCGGACGCGACAACGAAGCCGGCGAGCCGGCGCAGGACACAGTGAAATCACTGCTCGGCATCCCCGACGCGATGCAGGTGCCGGTGATTCTGTCACTGGGCATAAGCGCCGAGCAGCGCAAGCCGGTAGACCCTGACAAACTTATGTGGGAGAAAGTGCACATCGGAGCATGGACGCTCGGCCAAGAATAGTATACATAGGTGCCGGAAACGTGGCTTGGAGCCTTGCGCCGGCCCTTGACGCTGTGGCCCGCGTGGTGCAGGTCTATTCCCCCACCCCGTCACATGCCGCAGCCCTGGCCTCTCGGCTGAGGGAGTGCAGCCATGTCAGCGACCTGTCAGCAATAGTGCCCGACGCCGACTACTACATAATATCTGTCAAGGACGACGCCGTGGCCTCTGTGGCCTCGGCCATGCCCAAAGTGTCGGGCATAATGGCCCACACCTCGGGCAGCGTGCCCGTCGAGGCCATAAGCCGCGATTCAGCCCTGACCGGAGTATTCTATCCGCTACAGACATTTTCAAAGGCCGACGCCGTCGATGTGCGCAATGTGCCATTCTTCATCGAAGGGAGCACCAAGGAGGCTTTTGACAGCCTCACCGCCCTTGCGCGCATGATCAGCGACAAGGTCTACGCCGCTGACTCAGCCCACAGAGCCACACTGCACATCGCCGCCGTATTCGCCTGCAATTTCGCCAACAACCTTTGGGCCATCGCAGCCGACCTGCTCGAAAAGGACGGATACGGCCTCGACGTGATGCGCCCGCTACTTGAGGCCACCCTGGCCAAAGCCATGCGCATGCACCCTGACATGGCCCAGACCGGCCCCGCCGCGCGCGGCGATGGAAAGGTGATAGCCAAGCACAGGGAGCGCCTGCAGGGCGATGACCTCATCATATACGACACCCTTACCCAATCAATAGCAAACCACAAGAGGAAATGAGCAGAATAGACTATGACCTCAACGCCCTGCGCGGCGTGGCATTCGACGTCGACGGAGTTTTGTCTCCATCCACCATTCCGATGGACGACCGCGGTGTGCCGCAGCGCATGGTCAACATCAAAGACGGATACGCCCTGCAGCTGGCCCGCAAGATGGGAATCGAAATCGCGATCATCACCGGCGCCAACACAGAGTCGATCGCGCACCGATACAACGCTTTGGGCATCACCGACATATATCTCAAAGCCGCCGATAAGCTGCCTGTGCTCGAAGAGTGGATGCGGCGCCGAGGGCTGACACCGCACGAGGTGGCTTACGTGGGAGACGACATCCCCGATATGCTCCCCATGCAGAGTGTGGGCCTGCCCGTGGCCCCGGCCGACGCCGCCCCCGACATAAAAGCCGTGGCCTGCTTCATCACCAAAGCCAACGGCGGATACGGCGTGGCCCGCGAGCTGCTTGAAGAGATGCTCAAAGCAAGAGGCGTATGGCTCACCCATGACGACGCTTTCGGATGGTGACACACTTCCCTATAGCCGACCATTTCAAAGACTGAAAAAAATGGATTTAGGAACCCTCAACCCCACAGCGGCCCACATACTCCTGGCCAGCAACTCTCCCCGCAGACGCGAGCTGATGGCCATGATCTCATCCGACTTCAGCATACCGCCCATGAGGGACGTGGACGAGACATATCCGACCGACATGGACGCCGCCATGGTGCCGGAATATCTGTCCAAGCTAAAGTCAGAAGCCCACGCATCGCTCCTTGCCCCTGGCATGATACTGCTCACAGCCGACACCGGAGTGATAGTAAACGCCGACGGGCGCAACATCATGCTCGGCAAGCCAAAAGATGAAGATCAAGCCGTAGATATGCTCATGACCCTCAGCGGGCGAGAGCACCATGTGGTCACCGGCGTCACCATCGCGTCTCTCGCAGGCACAGAATCATTCTCCGAAACCACAGCGGTGCATTTCGCTGATCTCGATCCCGACCTCGCCCGCGAATACGTGTGCAGATTCCGCCCCTACGACAAAGCCGGAGCCTACGGCATACAGGAATGGATCGGAGCCGCATCAATCCGCCGCATCGAAGGCAGTTTCTACAACGTGATGGGCCTGCCTGTGCACCAAGTCTACCGCCGGCTCCTAAATTTCAAATACTGACAGCCGCATGGCCCAGAAATTCATAGTCACGAACACCGGCCATTTCCGCTTCGGAAACGTCAACCTCCACCGCCAACTGCTCCTTCCCGGCGAAGATTGCCTCGGAGGCGGCTTTTACGAATTCGACTACGCAGGCGCCCGTATGCTGCTCTACGGCAAATCATACGACTTCGGACGCCCCGCTTGGTCGCTGCTCTCCACCCTCACCATCCCGGCAGCCCTATCTTCACTCTCCATCACTTACGACGACATCCCCATACAAGACCTCGCCGACATACGCTTTGCCTGACTCCCCGGCACCGCGCATCGCAATTATACCCGCCGTCAATGAGTGTTATTTCGCTTTTTTTCCGTACTTTTGCGACATGAAAGTGCAACAAGGCGACATCGTCAGCCCACAGGGGCATCTGCAGCGTCAGGCAATGCTGCTGCGCATGGAATACCTCTTTGAGAAGGAGGAATTTCAGCGCCAGACCGAGGCTATGGGCGTGATGCGCAAGGTGAAGCGGGGCATGGCATGGTTTCCGGTGCAGACAGGGCGATCATACTACAACTCGCTCAATCAGCTTGTGCTTGAGATCACCCGGTCAGCCGACACCGACATAGAGCACGGATTTGAATTCTCCCGCCCGGTATGCTTCTTCCGCCAGAACTCTGACGGCACCCTCTCATACTACAACTTCACAGCCACCGTGAGCTATGCCGACGAGCAGCGCATGGTGGTGGCAATGCCAGGAGCCGGAGCCATAGCCGATGTGCAGGGCGCCGAGATGCTCGGCGTGCAGCTGTATTTTGACGAAACGAGCTATCAAGCCATGTTTGAAGCGCTTAACGCCGTGTCAAATGCCAAGGGCAATCGGCTCGCCTCGCTGCGCGACTTGATGCTGGGGCGTCAGAAAGCGCAATTCCGCGACCTTTACCCGGTGAGGCTCCCTTGGCTCAATCCCTCGCAGGAATCAGCCGTCAACAAGGTGCTGTCGGCTCGTGACGTGGCCATCGTGCACGGCCCTCCCGGCACCGGAAAGACCACCACCCTGGTCGAAGCCATATTCGAGACACTCCACCGCGAGCCACAAGTGCTGGTGTGCGCGCAGAGCAACACCGCTGTCGACTGGATTTCAGAGAAGCTCGTCGACCGGGGCGTGAGCGTGCTGCGCATAGGCAATCCGTCGAGAGTCGACGACAAGATGCTGTCATTCACCTACGAGCGCCGATTCGAGGCCCATCCGTCATATCCCGAGCTGTGGGCCATACGCAAAGAGATGCGCCAGTTGCGCTCGCAGGCCCGCAAACGGTCATACAGCGAGCGCGAATCCATGCGCTCGCGCCTCAGCCGGCTCAAAGGCCGCGCCGAAGAGCTTGAAATCTCCATCAACGCCGACCTTTTCAACAGCGCCCATGTGGTGGCGTCGACCTTGGTGAGCAGCAACCACCGGCTGCTCTACGGGCGTAAATTCGGTACACTCTTCATCGACGAAGCCGCGCAAGCCCTGGAGGCGGCCTGCTGGATAGCCATACGCAAGGCCGACCGCGTGGTGCTGGCCGGCGACCATCAGCAATTGCCTCCAACCATAAAATGCTTCGAAGCCGAAAAAGCCGGCCTCGGACGCACACTGATGCAGCATCTGGCGGAGACCCACGCCGAAGCCGTGACCCTGCTCGACACGCAATACCGCATGTCGAAGCCCATCATGAAGTTTTCGTCAGAATGGTTCTATGGAGGCATGCTGAAAGCGGCTCCCGAAGTAGAATGGCGCGGCATTCTCGACATGGACGCGCCGATATCTTGGATAGACACCTCAGGCCTTGACTATAAGGAGCAATTCGTGGGCGAAAGCTTTGGCCGCATCAACAAACCCGAGGCCGAATTGCTGCTGAGCAAACTGATGGAATACATCAGGCTTATCGGGCCGCAGAGGGTGCTCGACGAGCGCATCGACTTTGGCATCATATCGCCCTATAAGGCTCAGGTGCAATATCTGCGCTCATGCATAAAGCGGTCGCAGGAGCTGAAGCGGTTCCGCCATCTACTCACGGCGCACACCGTCGACGGATTCCAGGGACAGGAGCGCGACGTGATATTCATAAGCCTCGTGCGCGCCAATGATAGCGGACAGATAGGCTTCCTGAGCGATCTGCGGCGCATGAACGTGGCCATGACCCGCGCACGCATGAAACTCGTGATCATTGGCGAGGCCGAGACCTTGAGCCGGCATCCATTCTACCGGAAATTGATTGAATATATCGTAGACTCGAATTCTCGATATAACGATATAACGAAATAACGATATAACGAAATAACGACCATTATGATAAAGCCCCTATTATATCTCACGCTTGCCGCATCGCTGCTGACAGCATGCGCCGGACATCGGGATCAGCAACTCGATGACTATGACATCACCCTTTACACACCCACATACGCCGGCGGATTCGAAATAAAGACAGCCCCCGGCGCCGAAAGCAGCATACTCGTGTGCCGCACGCCCTGGCAGGGAGCCGGCGAGGATGACGCTTCGATGCTTTTCATAGCCCGTGACGGCGAGAAGGCCCCGGATGGATTCACCGGGCAGGTGCTCGACGCAGGCGAGGCAAAGCGCATCGTATGCATGTCGTCATCATACATAGCCATGCTCGATGCGATAGACGAGACTGACCGCGTGGCCGCCGTCTCCGGGAAGGGATTCATCAGCAATGAACGTGTCAAGGCACGCGCCGACGTGCCCGACGTAGGATTCGACAACAGCATTGACTACGAAGCCATAGTGGCCATCGACCCTGACCTCGTGCTCCTATATGGAGTGAACGGCTCCAATGCGCTTGAAGGGAAACTGCGCGAGCTCGGCATCCCATACGCATACATGGGCGAATATCTCGAAGAGCACCCTTTGGGCAAAGCCGAGTGGATCGTGGCCATAGGCGAAATCACCGGCCAAAGGCCAAAGGCGCAGCGCAGATTTGAAACAATAGCGCCAGCCTACACGGCCCTGCGCGACATGGCCGACACCCTGTCCAGGCATCCTAAAGTGATGATAAACACCCCCTACGCCGATTCGTGGGTAATGGCCCCGACCACAAGCTACGTGGCCACGCTCATCAGCGATGCCGGAGCCGAATACGCATACTCAAAGACAGGCACCAACACATCGCTGCCAATCGACATCGAAGAGGCCTACCTGCTGACAGACGGCGCCGACTATTGGATCAACGTCGGGCAATACACATCGCTTGCCGAGATGCAGGCCGCTTTGCCTAAATTCAAGGCCACCAAGCCCATGCGCGACAAGCAGGTGTGGAACACCACCCTGCGTGCAACCCCCGGCGGAGGCAACGATTATTGGGAGAGCGGAGTGGTCAACCCTGACCTCATGCTCACCGACCTGATAAAGATATTCCACCCGGGAGTGCTCGACTCTGTGCCATTCACCTATTATCAGCGCCTGGAATGAAATCAAGGCCCGCGATACTATTTGCTCTCCTCGGAGCCGTAATCATGGTCCTGCTCACCGCCGACATGATGACCGGCTCGGTGAGCCTAAGCCCGGGGCAGATATGGGATGCGCTCTGCGGGCGGGGCGACAGCGCCACAATCTCAATAGTGCGCCGCATCAGGCTGATAAAGGCCTTGGTGGCCATAGTCTCCGGAGCCGCCCTGTCGGCAAGCGGCCTGCAGATGCAGACTCTCTTTCGCAATCCGCTTGCCGGCCCCTACGTGCTCGGCATCACATCCGGAGCAAGCCTTGGCGTGGCCATCTTCCTGCTGGCGGTGCCGGCGTTCGGCCTCCAAAGCGCTGCATTGAGCCAGATGGGCATTGCCGGCGCTGCATGGATAGGCTCGGCAGCCGTTCTCGCGGTGATAGCCGCAGTAGGGCGCCGCATAAAAGACATCATGGTGATCCTGATTCTCGGCATGATGTTTTCATCGGGAGTGGGCGCAGTAGTGCAGATATTGCAATACCTCAGCCATGAAGACGCGCTGAAAAGCTTCGTGATGTGGACCATGGGTTCGCTTGGCGATGTCACAGTCTCCCAGATGTGGCTGCTCATCCCTGCCGTGGCCGCTGGCCTCGTGATAAGCGTGGCCGTCATAAAACCCCTCAACCTGCTCCTCTTCGGAGAGCAATACGCAGTGACCATGGGCCTCGACCTGCGCCGCTCGCGCGCCATGATATTCCTGTCGACCACGCTTCTCGCCGGCACTGTCACCGCTTTTTGCGGCCCAATCGGATTCATGGGCCTCGCAGTGCCCCACGTGGCAAGAGCCGCCTTCGCGACGTCTGACCATCGGGTGCTGATGCCGGCCACAATCCTCACAGGCATAGCCCTTATGCTCGCCTGCGACATAGCCTCGAAATGCCTCGTGCTCCCCATCAACTCCGTAACCGCCATGCTTGGCATTCCCATCGTGATATGGATAGTACTGAAAAACAACAGCATAACCCGGCGGTAAGGCTGCGAGGCCTCACCGTGGGATACGGCAGCCGGCTTCTGATAGAGAATGCCGACGCCGACTTCATGCCGGGGCGGCTCGTAGGCCTCATCGGACGCAACGGCACCGGCAAATCGACTCTTCTGCGAGCATTGGCCGGCCTCGACAAGCCCTTGGCCGGAGAGATAGATCTGACCGACGGAGTTGGGCTTGCATCCATCTCGCAGATGACTTTGGAGCAAAGGGCGCGCACCGTGGCGTTCGTGACCACCAAGAAAGTGAGAATCCCCAACATGCTCGCCCGCGATGTAGTGGGCATGGGCCGCGCTCCATACACTGACTGGATAGGGCGTCTTTCTGACGCGGACCGTGACGCAGTCGACCAATCGCTGGAGATGGTGGGAATGGAGGCTTACGCCGACCGACCGCTCGACCGCATGAGCGACGGCGAATGCCAGCGCGTGATGATAGCGCGGGCCCTCGCCCAAGATACACCTGTGATGCTGCTTGACGAGCCAACATCGTTTCTCGACATGCCCAACCGCTATGACTTATGCTCGCTCCTGGGCCGGCTCGCCCGCGAACGCGGAAAATCGATCATATTCTCCACCCACGAACTCGACATAGCCCTCTCGCTCTGCGATGACATAGCCCTGATCGACAGTCCGAGGCTTATAGCGATGCCCGCAGACCGTATCGTGGCCGAAGGTCACATCCAGCGCCTGTTCGCAAGCAGCTCTGTCGCCTTCGACCCCTCGACAATGCGCATGCAGTTTAAGCAGCAGTGAGATCACCGGTCAGCCTTCAGGCGCATTTTGCGGTCGAAGGAGGCGCGGTTGCCGTCGTAGAAGTTTAGGTCGAGGGGGCGGGAGTAGCCACGCACCTTTCCGTTCTCACTGAATTGCCACACATACCACGGATGTATGTCGGGCTCCAGATAGTGATAGCGCGACACCCATAGCGTGTATCCTTTCAGCCTGGCGAGGTCGAGATATTCCTTGGCGAAGTTATTGTTAGTGTATATCACAGGCTTGATGCCTGTCTTTTTCTGGAAATAGCGCAGGAAGCGGTCCACAATTTTCGGCACATTCTGCTTTCCGGCCTTTGCTATCTGGTTTTTGAGCATCTCGATGTCGATGACCGGCACAAGGTCGTCGTCCTTGAAACCGTTGCATTGCTTTATGAAGTTGTCGGCCTGCGCCTCCGGGTCAGAGTTGTAGCAAAGCAGGTGGTAGCTGCCCTTTGGCAGGCCATAGCGCTTCGCCTGCTCTGAATATCTTGCGTAGAGAGAATCCTGGTCGGTGGAGCCTACCGTGGCCCTGACATAGACAAACTGCACCGGCTGCAGATATCGGCGGCTCTTGACGTCGGCGCGGCTGGCCTTGTCGCCGTGCACCAGGCCGTTGCGGTCGGTGTAGATGGCCACTTGCGAAAGGTCGACACCCTTGTTGTAGGCCGAAAGATCGATGCCGTAGATCAGATCTCCGGGATTGAATGTCTGATCTTTTGGCTTGCGCCAAAGCCCCTCATCAAACTCCCCGAACTCAACGGTGCCGTCAGCCCTGACCCATTTGCCGAGGCCCTGCTTGTAGCCGCGAGAGAAATGCCCGGTATAGTGACTGCCGGCATGCTTGCCCTTGTCATAGCGCAGGAAGCCGAAGCCATCAGGCTGACCATCGACGAGATTGCCTGTGTAGACGGCGTCATCGGTGAGCTTGTGGTCGTCAACCCATTCGGCCTGAGCACTCAGACTCGCGGCCAGACTCAAGGCCAGACACAATATTTTGATGAAATGATACGTTTTCATAGTCGAAATAAATTGAGTGAACACAAAGTTACTATAAAATAACAGAAAAAACAGTACCTTTGCTTTTATTATAATTTTTATAATACGTTTACAATGAAACACGACAGATACGCCCTGCCCATAGACAGTTTCGCCGACAGGCCAACTCCATTCTACTATTATGACCTGCAGCTGCTGCATGACACTCTTTGCGCCGTGAAGGAGGCCATGCCTGCCAACGGCCACATGCACTACGCCCTGAAAGCAAACAGCAATCCGCGCGTGCTGCAGATGATATCGTCGTCGGGCTTAGGAGCCGACTGCGTGAGCGGCGGCGAAATATCCACGGCCATCGCCAACGGCTTCGCGCCGGCTTCGATAGCCTACTCAGGCGTGGGCAAGACAAACCGCGAGATTGCCCTCGCCCTGCGCGTGGGCATCGGATGCTTCAATATCGAATCGATCGAGGAGCTTTACATCATGAGCGAGATCGCCGTGCAGATGAATAAGATAGCGCCGATAGCCCTGCGCATCAATCCTGACATCGACGCGCACACCCACCATTTCATCACCACCGGCCTGAGCGAGAACAAATTCGGTATTGACATGCGCATGCTCGACCAGGCCCTCGACACGGCCAGCGTGCTCCCGGGCCTGAAACTCAAGGGCCTGCATTTCCACATAGGCTCGCAGATCACCATCACAGAGCCGTTCGCCCTCCTCTGCGAGCGCATAGCCGGGATTGTAGACAAATGTGAAGAAAAAGGCATCTCAATCGAGCACATCAACGTGGGCGGCGGCCTTGGTATCGACTATGACGACCCGGTCACACACCCAATCCCTGATTTCAAGGCTTATTTCGATTGCTTCAGCCGTGGACTCTCCCGTTTTTCCGACAAGGCGCTGCATTTCGAGCTCGGGAGAGCCATAGCAGGCCAATGCGGCTCGCTGATCTCCCGGGTGATATACGTGAAAAAGGGCACCAGCAAACAATTCCTCATCATAGACGCGGGCATGAACGACCTCATACGCCCCGCCCTCTACGGCGCCCACCATCATATAGAAAACCTCACCAGCTTCGCCCCGAAGGAGGTCTACGACGTGGTTGGCCCTATCTGCGAAACTTCCGACACATTTGCCGAGGACTACTCGCTCCCATCGTCACGCAGAGGCGACCTGATAGCCATACGCTCGGCCGGAGCATATGGAGAGTCGATGTCGTCGACCTACAACATACGCAAGCTAATATCAACCTATTCGTATTGATCCTTCAGCCATGAACGAAAACATGAAATGGAGCGTCGAGAAGAGCGAATACCTCTTCCGCCGCCCGTGGCTCACAGTGAGGCGCGACACCGTAGTGCTCCCCGACGGAAGAGTCAACCCTGAATTTTACATACTCGAATACCCTGCCTGGGTCAACGTCATCGCCATCACCGAGGCCGGAGACTTCGTCATGATCGAACAATACCGCCACGGCCTGCGCGACGTTTTTTTCGAAATAGTGGCAGGCGTGGTCGAGCCCGGCGAAGACACCCTCGACGCCGCCAGGCGCGAACTCGCCGAGGAGACCGGCTTCGGAGGCGGAGACTGGGAGCTGCTATCAGTCATCTCAGGCAACCCGTCGGTCACCAACAACCTCACCTACTGCTATCTGGCCACCGGCGTCAGCCGCATCGGCGAGCAGGCCCTCGACGCCACCGAAGACATCAGGGTGCACATAATGAAGCCCGAGCAAGTGCTCGGCCTGCTTCAGCGCGATGAAATCAAGCAATCGCTCATGGCCGCGCCCCTGTGGAAATATTTCTACAACAACAGGGGCTGAAAGCTTGATTCCGCTTCCAGCCCCCGGTATCGTTCGTGGCTCAGCGCGCCACATCGTAGCCCAGAGACTCGATCTTGGCCTCCACCTTGCCTCGGTCTACATGGCCGCGCACCCTGGCTATGCCCTTGCCGAGATCGACCTCTACGTCCTCGACTCCTTCAAGCGATGAGATTCCGTCGCGCACAGCTCCCTGGCAGTGGGCGCACATCATGCCCTCGACCTTGATCTCCATCACCTCGCCGCATGCGGCTCCATCGCAGCATCCATGGCCATGAGCCGCGCCCTTGCGGTGACGCACATAGGCGTTGACCAGAAGGCCGACCAGCACCACCGAGCAGACAGTGTCGAATACGCTGATGGCATGATGGCCGCCTGGGGCGAGAATCGAAGCATCAGGCACAAACCAAGACGCCGGCAGCAGATAGTCGATCAACAGGCCGAACGCAATGGCTGTGACCACGACCGACAGCACGTAGAGCACGGTGCCGCGTGTGCCAAGCTCCTTGCGGAGCACCATCACCGAAGCGAAGTTGGCGGCAGGCCCGGCCATCAGCAGCACGAACCCCACCCCGGGGGTAAGTCCCTTGAGCATCAGCGACAGGGCAATCGGTATTGAGCCGGTGGCGCATATATACATGGGCACGGCCACCGCCACCATCAGAAGCATGGCAAGCAGCGGATACTCTTTCAGCCGCAGGAAAATCTCGTCAGGCACAAACACTGTGATGCAGGCCGCTATCAGCAGCCCCACCACAAGCCATTTGCCCACGCTCGCCACCATGTCGACCATACCATAGCGCAGGGCGTCGAGACAGCGGGCGCCGAATGTAGGCTTGCGGCTATCGGGCTGGGCCATCACCACCTCTGTGGCACTCTCCTTGTCGCCCGCGCCCACAAGCGCGCCCCCAAACACCGAGCCCACGAGCGCCGCCACGGGCCTTAACACGGCGAATGGAGCTCCCAGCAGCGACCAAGTGGCCGCAATAGAGTCAACGCCCGTCTGGGGAGTGGCTATCAGGAACGACGCTGTCGCGCCCTTCGATGCTCCGGAGCGCCTGAGCGACACAGCGGTGGGGAGCACACCGCACGAGCATAGCGGCAGCGGTATGCCGAAAAGGGCCGCCTTGACTATCGGCCCGAATCCTCGGCCCGATAGATGGCGGCTCATCACCGACGGATTGCAGAAAGCGTGCAGAATGCCGGCTATCAAAAAGCCGAGCAAAATATAGGGGCTCATGGCATTGAGAATGCCCAGGAGCGTATGAAACAAATGCGTAAAATCCATATCATTATTATTTTGTCACCGCAAAGATAGGCATTTTATGGCGCAACCGGTTATCAAAATGGCAAAACATATTTAAACATCATCGCCCGGCGGCTATGCCGCGCAATATGCATTTTTATACGCAGCCGACACAATAAAGGAATCGGGGCGGCGTTAAGAAAATAGTGTATCACAAACCGTAAATCATTGCCTATGGACAAAACCTCTACCCTGCACCACTCACGCTTCAACCGTCCTGAAGCAAAAGAAAACGTGACAAAAGGCACCCGACGCAGCACTTTGGCTTTCATACGCCAATTCGCCCGAACATACATGGCCGTGGACAAAATGCCGGGCCTAATACTTAACTGATCGCATCAGGCCATGTCTGACAACATAAGCGTTTCAATCCCAAAGTCTGAGATTTCGTCACTTCCCGTTGAGTCATTTCAGGGGGAAGTGGTGCTGATCGACAAGCCCGAGGACGTGGCTCCCGCCATCGAGAGGCTGAAGGTGTGCCCTGTGATCGGCTTCGACACCGAGACAAAGCCTTCGTTCAAGAAGAACCACGCCAACAAGGTAGCCCTGATGCAATTGTCGACCGACAGCGTGTGCTATCTTTTCCGCCTCAACAAGATTGGCATGCCCCTGGCCCTGCAATCGCTCATAGAGAGCAAGGATGTGCTCAAAATCGGGCTTTCAGTGCATGATGATTTCAACGTAATGCACCGCTCATCGCAGTTTGAGCCCGGCGGATTCGTAGAGCTTCAGCAGATGGTGAGGCAATTTCACATCACCGACCTCTCTCTACAGCGCATCTACGCCATCCTGTTCGGGAAAAAAATATCGAAACAACAGCGCCTCACCAACTGGGAAGCCTCATCCCTAACTCCTCAGCAGCAGAGATACGCCGCCACTGACGCATGGGCTTGCCTCAAGATATACAGATACCTGCTTTCGGGCGATTTTCACCCCGAGACATCGCCCTACAGGCTCCCCGCTGACGCCGACACCAATGCATAGAAAATAACATGAAACTTCGCATAAAACGCCACATCCTGATCCCGGCTGTGCTTCTGGCATACCTTGCCGTCATGAGCATCATGGCCTACCCTGACTACCGCTCGGGCGTGCATTCCGCCCTCTTCTACTTCGGAGTCATAGGCACCACCCTGGCTGTGATAATCTTGCTATTCTTCTTTATGCGCAAGCGCGACAGGCTCCGCTCAGAGAGGATGGACGATATGCGTCGGCACTGAAGCCCGACACGAAAAAAAACGACTGATTCCAACACAAACACCGCAAAAAGTTACATTTTTTCAACAAAACTATTGTTTATATGAAAAATTGTTTCTAATTTTGCATAGTGTTTTTCATGGTATTAGATTTAAGGTTAATTAAGATTGGTTGTCGTGACGACAATCAATTTTTTTTGTCCCTATCTAAGGCCTGACCCAAAATCAGCGACAAAACTGACAAAATCAGTATTAATTTAGTGTCAGGCACAAACTTTTTCCTTATTTTTGCATTGTTAATGGTAACGGCCCATCACAATCAATCCCGGCCATTGCCCTAATTTATGAAACGCTTCATCTATTGCATAGTAAGTCTCATCATCGCCTCGGTATGCGCCACGGCGGCCAAGTACACGGTCGACAATGTGCCGAATGTGCAGACAACCGACTACCACAAGCATCTTTCAAATCCCGACGGCATACTGTCGGATGCGGCCAACGCCCGCATCGACTCGCTGCTTTTCGACGTGCGCAAGCGCACATCGGCCGAAGTGGCTGTGGTGGTGGTAGACGACATCGACCCGACTGACATTGACGACTTCTCGACCCGCCTCTTCGACAAATGGCGCCTCGGCAAGAAAGACAAGGACAACGGCGTGCTTATGGTGCTGGCCAAAGAGCCGCGAAAGGTCACCATACGCACAGGCTACGGAGCCGAAGGCCTCCTGCCCGACGTGATATGCAGCCACATCATACGCAACATCATGATCCCGCGCCTCAAGGCCGAAGATTATGACATGGCAGTGGTCGACGCCGTCACAGAGATTCACCGCATCACCACCGAGCCCGGCGCGGCCGAAGAACTCAGATCGCAGATACTCGACAGACAAAACACCCCCGAGGAGGGATTCTTCTCGCTATATGTCACCATGGCCCTGCTGGCCATGGCAGCCATGATTGCATGGATATTATATTACTGCTACGCGCACCGACGCGAAAACGACTTTGAGAAATACGTGGGCACAAGCCGCACGCAACGTATTTTCTGGATCATCACCGTCTTTTTCATCGGCATCCCCATCGTGGCATCGGGCGGCCTGTGGCTCCTGCGCAGGCATTGGCGCGAGCATCCGCGCAAATGCGCCAATTGCGGCGCAGCCATGCGCAAGCTCGACGAAGACACCGACAACCGCTATCTCTCCCACGCGCAAGACCTCGAAGAGAGGATCAAGAGCGTGGACTACGATGTATGGCTATGCCCCAAATGCGGCGAGACCGACATATACACATTCGTCAATCCCACGTCAGGCTACCGTGTGTGCGCCAACTGCCACGCCCATACGCTAAAGCTCACCGGCACCCGCGTGCTCAGGCAGCCCACATACCGGCAGGAGGGCCTTGCCGAGAAGCAATACGTATGCGTCAACTGCCACCACACAGAGTCAAAGCCCTACTCGCTCCCGAAGAAGCAGGCGCCCGTGGTGATCCTGCCCATGGGAGGCGGCGGACGCGGTCACGGAGGCGGAGGCTTCGGTGGCTTTGGCGGAGGCGGCTCGATAGGAGGCGGATTCGGCGGCGGCATGACCGGCGGCGGAGGAGCCTCGGGCAGCTGGTGAGGCTATCGAAATCAACAGACATCGACTTTAAAACCAAAAACAATAAGAAAACATGAAATCATTAGGCAAAGGCACAATCATTTTCGCCATTTTCGTGGTGCTGGTGCTCGCATTAGGCGCCAACGGCTGCTCCACCTACAACAAGCTCGTGACAGCAGAGACACAGGTGACCCAGGCATGGAGCCAGGTCGAAAACCAATATCAGCGCAGGTTTGACCTCATCCCCAATCTCGTGGAGACCGTCAAAGGATACGCAAAGCACGAAAGCGAGACCTACGAAAAGGTGACCCAGGCACGAGCAGGCCTCAGCTCGGCCTACGGCCAGGCACAAGCCATGGCATCGGACAGCGTGCCCGCCTCAAACCAGGCTTATCAGAACTACAGCCGCTCGCAGGCCGACCTGCAGAAGGCGCTCAGCATCTATGTAAACGCCGTCAAGGAGGCATACCCTGACCTAAAGGCCGATCAGCAATTTCTCAACCTGCAGGCTCAGCTCGAGGGCACTGAAAACCGCATCGCCACCGAGCGCGGACGCTTCATTGAGCAAGTGACGGCCTATAACCTGATGGTGCGCCGCTTCCCCGGCAGCATCTGGGCCGGAATGTTCGGATTCCAGCAGCGTCCGCAGTTCGAGGCTGACCGCGAAGCGCAGACCGCGCCGCGCGTCTCTTTCTGATTTTTTCACACCCGCCGCAAGAACTTTTCCAGGCTGCCGTCTGTTCTTATAGTCACAAGCGGCTTCAGACGTCTGGCTTAAAGACCTTAGGCAAGGCTGCCGCTCGGTCGGATACGAGTCGGCAAAGACCTTGCTGAAGCGCCGATCAAACAAATCCAACCGCCAATCTCCGGACGGTTGGATTTTTTTGTGTTTACGCCAAAAAATCGTAAATTTGCGGTAACAGAAATATACACTGACTGACAATAAATCAAAAAGAAATGAAGCTTACAATCATCATTGCGGCCGCATTGGCCGCGCTCTCTGCGTCGGCCCAGGCACCCTACAAAGCCATAGTGCCCATGCCCGGCCTTGAAGCCGGCTCAAAGGTGTATCTCTATAACTTCGACAACGGCGAAAAGCTCGACAGCGCCGCTGTGAAGGACGGAGCCGCCGTATTCAAGGGCGAGATCGACGAGCCATGCGTGGTGCGCATCATCGCCGACGACCAGCGCTACGGCTCATTCATCCTGGAGCAGGGCACCACTGCCTTCAACCAGACCATGCGCAGGGGCGTAGGCTCGATGTACAACGACATGTACAACGTGCTGGCCGATTCAGCGTCAACCTACGAAAAGAAATATTCCGAAACCAAGGATGATGCCGCCCGCGAAAAGATATTCACCGACTACCTCGCATTCCTGAAGGGCGCTATCGAGGAAAACATCGACAATCCCATCTCGCTGATATTCTTCACCGATTACGCCTACTATATCGAGGTACCGGAGATGCTGGCTTTCGTGGAGAAGCATCCCGAGCTCAAAGAATACGCACGTGTGCGAAAGCTCATGGAAGGCGCCAACCGCAAGCTGGCCACGTCGGCAGGCAAGCCTTTCGCTGACTTTGAGTCCACGCACGACGGCGTGACAAAGCGTCTGAGCGACTATGTGGGCAAAGGCAACTACGTGCTGGTCGATTTCTTCGCCAGCTGGTGCGGCCCCTGCATGCGCGAGATCCCGGTGATAAAGGAGATACGCCAGAAATACGCCGACAAGGGCCTGCAGGTGCTTGGCGTGGCTGTCTGGGACAAGCCCGAAGACACCCTCGGCGCCATCAAGCGCATGCAGATACCTTGGGATTGCATGCTCAACACCGGCAACACAGCCACCGACCTTTACGGCATCCCGGCCATTCCTTGCATCATGCTCATCAACCCGGAGGGAACTATCGTATTCCGCGACCTGCAGGGCGAGGAGCTGAAAGCCGCCGTTGACCGCGAGATGGAGGGAAAGTGATGATATCACGAATCATACTGAATTTCTGGCCCTCAATCATCACATTGGGGGTCATTCTTTATGCCACGTTGGCCTCTGATCCGCTGCCCGACACGAATCTCACGCCCATCCCGCATATCGACAAGGCCATACACGCCGTGATGATGGGAGGTCTCGTGGGCGCGGTGGCATTCGATTTGCAGCGGCGGAGGCGCAGCCGATACATCCTCACATTGAGGCTCATGGCCTGCATCTGGCTCGGAGTGGCCATCTTTTCTGTGCTCGATGAGATAGCCCAGGCCACACTCACTTCAGCGCGCAGCGGCGACCCTCTCGACCTGGCCGCCGACCTGGCCGGAGCCACAGCAGCCGTGTTTCTCGCGCCTCCGGCCATACGCCGGGTGCTCCGCGTGAGATGAAGCCAACCAAACATAAAAAGGGCAGGCCGATATAGCTGTCGGCCTGCCTTTTTCAGTACGCCCGTGGGGAGTCGAACCCCAATCGATGGAACCGGAATCCATTATTCTATCCATTGAACTACGGGCGCGTTTTTATCTGAAGATGTGCAAAGATACGACTTTTTTTTGTAATTTTGCGTATCTCACGAAATAAATTTGAATTCTCAACCCCTATGGACGTCCGCATAGAAGACTCATGGAAGAGCAAACTGGCTCCGGAATTTGAAAAGCCATATTTCAAGGCTCTCACCGACTTTGTGAGGCAGGAATACGCCACAAAGCAGATATTCCCTCCCGCCGGCAAGATTTTTTCAGCCTTTGATGCTTGCCCGTTTGACAAGGTCAAGGTCGTCATCCTCGGTCAAGACCCCTACCACGATGTCGGGCAGGCCAACGGTCTCTGCTTCTCTGTGGCTGAAGGCATGCCTTTGCCCCCTTCGCTGGTCAATATCTATCGGGAAATCGAATCTGACCTCGGCAAGCCTGCACCCGCTTCGGGCGATTTGAGCCGATGGGCCGGCCAAGGCGTGCTTCTGCTCAACGCCACCCTCACCGTCGAAGCCCACCGCGCCGGATCGCATCAAGGCCGAGGCTGGGAGACCCTTACTGATGAGGCCGTGATGCGCCTCGCAAAAGACAGGGAGGGGATTGTGTTCATGCTTTGGGGCAGCTACGCCATACGCAAGGGCGCCTTCATCGACCGCACCCGGCATCTTGTGCTCACGGCTCCCCACCCTTCCCCCTTGTCGGCCTATCGCGGATTTTTCGGCTGCAAGCACTTTTCGCAAGCCAACGCCTACCTGACAGCCCGGGGCGAGACACCGATCGAATGGTAGGATTCCAGGCAAAAATATAATTCTTATAAATCTTATAAGTTTTATAAATCTTATAAAATACAATCGATATCAGACGTTTAGCGATCATATTGGCCTTTATGTCGGCGGCTCTGTGCGCCCGCCCGATGGATACGCTCACCGGCGTATTCAACGAGCGTGTGAAATCGCTGCAAGTGCGCCTGGCGTCAGACGAGACAGCTCCGCCCGTGATCATGATCGATACCGGCGACCAACTTATTTTTTCGTTCGATCATCTGGCCGAGGAGCGTTCCTACCTCAGATACAGGCTGATACACTGCAATGCCGACTGGCAGCCATCGATACTCGTCGACTCTGAGTTTCTTGACGGATTCAACGAGGGGCGCATCGATGACTACGCCTTTTCGCAGATGACGACCACACACTATGTGCACTACTCGCTCACAATCCCAAATCAAGAAGTAGCGCCTAAAGTGTCGGGCAACTATCTGCTGCAGGTATACAGCGAAGACGACCCTTCCGCCCCCTGGCTTCAATGCCGCTTCATGGTGTCGGAGCAGACAGCCGGAATACGCAGCGATGTGACGTCGCGCACAGACGTGAGCATCAACGAAAGCCACCAGCAACTGTCGGTCATCGTCGATGCCGAGCGCTCGGGCGTGGCTGACCCCTACAATGACATGGTGCTTCAAGTGCAGCAGGATTCGCGCCTTGACAATGAAGCCACGCTTAAGCATCCGTTGCGCATGAGCGGGCGCAGGGAGGCCGTATACGAGCACCAGCCCCAGCTGATATTCGAGGCCGGCAATGAATACCGCAGGTTTGAGACGGTGTCGGTGACATACCCGGGCATGAAAGTAGATGAAATCTCTTACAGCGAGCCGTACTATCATGCCACTCTCACCACCGACTTGCCGCGATCCGAAGGCCGATACGAATATGACCAGACACAATTCGGCCGATTCAAGATCAGGGAATTCAATTCTGACCAAAGCGACATCGAGGCCGACTATGTGGTGGTGCACTTCACTCTCGACATGCCTCAATTGCCTGACGGCATGATATTCATCGACGGCGACATGGTCAACCGGCGTTTCGACCCCGAGGCGCTGATGACATTCAACCGCGCCACCGGACGCTATGAGCGGAGCATGCTCCTTAAGCAGGGAGCCTACAACTACCAATACCTGTTTTTGCCTAAAGGCAAAAACACAGCCACACCCGCTCCGGTTGAAGGCAACTACCATGAGACTTCCCACGAATACCTGATCAAGGTCTATGCGCGAAGCCCGGGCGAGCGCTACGACAGGCTGATAGGCGTATCCTCCATCAGGCCCGCTTTTTAGATTTTAGAGTAGAAATTCTTAAAACACTGACAAAATGCTACAGATACAAGACGCTCTCGTCTCGCTCGACGTAGTGGAGAGATTTTTTTGCTGCGACCTCGACAAGTGCCTCGGCGCCTGCTGCATCGAGGGCGATGCCGGAGCACCCGTCACGGAGGCGGAGGTAGAGGAGATACGCAAAGCCCTGCCTGAAATATGGGACGACCTGCTCCCGGCGGCCAAAAAGGCGATCGAGGAGGAAGGGCTCTCATATCTTGACCCCGAGGGAGAGCTTGTGACACAGATAGTGGATGGGAAAAATTGTGTATTCTCCACCTACGCCGAGGGCGGCATGTGCATATGCGCGCTGGAGAAAGCATACCGCGAAGGCCGAATATCATTCTACAAACCGATATCATGCCATCTCTATCCGCTCAGGCTCACAGAGCACAAGACTTTCACCGCTGTCAACTACCACAGCTGGAAGATATGCAAATGCGCCGAAGTGATGGGCCGGGCCAAGGGACTGCGCGTATACGAATTCCTGAAGGAGCCGCTGATACGCCGATTCGGCCAGGAATGGTACGACGAGCTCGCCCTCACCTGCCGCCAATACATCAACCAATATCTATCATAGTCAAAATCGGTGCGATATTTGTTATAATAATTCACATACACCTTACGTTAAACATAAAAAATACATACTTGCTATAAAATATGAACAACGACTTCCGCAACTACGCGCTCAAGCACCTCGGCATGAACGGCCTCGCGCTTGACCAATACGTATCGGCAACCAACGCCGACATCCGCGCAAGCTACATCTCGCCCACAATCATCGAAGAGCGCCAGCTCAACGTGGCTCAGATGGACGTCTTCTCCCGCCTCATGATGGACCGCATCATCTTCCTCGGCACCGACGTAAACGACTACACCGCCAACGTGATACAGGCTCAGCTGCTCTACCTCGACTCGGCCGACCCCGGAAAAGACGTTTCGATCTACATCAACTCGCCCGGCGGCAGCGTATACGCCGGCCTCGGCATCTACGACACAATGCAGTACATCAGCAGCGACGTAGCCACCATCTGCACAGGTATGGCCGCCTCGATGGCCGCAGTGCTCCTCGTGGCCGGACAGAACGGCAAGCGATTCGCGCTGCCCCACTCGCGCATCATGATCCACCAGCCCATGGGCGGCGCGCAAGGTCAGGCAAGCGACATCGAGATCACCGCCCGCGAAATCCAGAAGCTCAAGAAAGAGCTATACACCATCATCGCCAACCACAGCGGCCAACCCTTCGAAAAAGTTTGGGCCGACAGTGACCGCGACTACTGGATGACCGCCGAAGAAGCCAAAGACTACGGCATGATCGACAAAGTGCTCATCAGGGAGATCAAGAAATAAGCCCCGCCTACACACAGGAAAAAACGATGGATTGCTCCGTAACAGACAGCGGAGCAATCCTTTTTTTTGTGCCGTCACGGGCGCGATGTTACGCGTGAAAAGAGATTTGTTGCATATCAGACTCCGACAGGAATATATATGTTACTCCCCCTTTGCCCCTAAATGTGTGTTTTTTCCTACCTTTGCATATTCCATATACAATACCATTATACAATACCATTATACAATACCATTCAAAATCATATCATTGTCACAAATGAAGAAAATCACGACTCTTTTTTGCGCAGCAGCCATGCTCTCGGCCTGCGCAGGCAGCCACGAAGACGATGTGGACGCAAAGGTAGACGCTCTTTACGAAAACATGTCGCAGGAAGAGCGCATCATGCAGCTGCGCGGCTGTATGATGGATGTCCTTTTCGATGAAAACGGCAACCTCGACCCGGCGAAGTGTGATTCGCTGATACCCAACGGCATAGGTCACTTTTGCCAATACGCGAGCCAAAAGCCTCTCGATCCCGACGTGCTTCGCGACAAGGTGGCAGCTTTGCAGGATTGGCTGATGCACAATACGCCCAACGGCATTCCGGCCCTCTTTCACGAAGAAGTGCTCTCGGGCATCAACACCCTCGGAGCCACCATATATCCGCAGCAGATAGGCCAGGCCGGCTCATTCAACCCCGAGCTGATGGAGACTAAGACACGCCAGACCGCCACCGCCATGCGCCGGATGGGCGGAGTGCTGTCGCTATCGCCCATGGTCGACGTGTGCCGCAATCCTTCGTTCAACCGACTTGAAGAATCATACGGCGAGGACGACTATCTGTCGGCCGTCATGGGCACAGCCTTTGTCAACGGCTTGCAGCAAGGCGACCTCAAAAAAGGCGTGGGCACATGCGCCAAGCATTATCTCGGATATGGCGGCGGTGGCGATGCGAGCGAGAAAGAAATGCTCGAAGAGATACTCCTGCCTCATGAAGCCATGATCAGAGTGGCCGGATGCAAGGCCGTGATGCCCGGCTATCACGCCGTCAACGGCACGAACTGCGTGGCCAACGACTACATCCTTCAGGATATACTTCGCGGATACGTAGGATTTGACGGCATGGTGGTGAGCGACTACACAGCCATCGATCAACTGCCCGCCGCAGACAATGCCGAAAAGGCCGCGATGGCCATAAACGGCGGCAATGACGTGGATTTCCCGCACGGCAATTGCTATGCCAGCCTGCCTGAAGCCCTGGAGCGGGGCCTAGTGAGCGAGGAGACACTGGAGAGGGCCGTGAAGAATGTGCTCAGATATAAATTCCGCGCGGGCCTATTCGATGACGACGCCTATCTCTACGACACAGCTCACATCACGCACGACACCCCCGAAGAGCGGCAGACGGCCTACGACATAGCATCGCAGTCGGTGGTGCTTCTGCAAAATGACGGCTCGCTCCCTCTCAAAGGCAAAAAGCTGGTGTTCGTCACCGGCCCCAACGCCAACTCGATCTGGGCCATGTGCGGCGACTACACCTTTCCCTCGATGAATTATTTTTGGAAAGGAAACACCGCAGAGGTGGAAAGTCCCCGCATCGTGAAGCTGCTCGACGGCATGGAATCTCGCCGACCCGCCGACATCGACATCACCTACTCGAGAGGTTGCGACTGGACCGACACCATAGAGACGAAATATTCGCAGGCAGGCGACGAGCGCGCTTGGGAATACGGCCTGCTCCACCGCAAGGTGGACTTTGGCGAGAAGGCCGACCGCGCCGAAGCCCTGCGCATGGCCAAGGATGCCGATGTTATCATAGCCGCCATGGGCGAAAATGTGATGCTCTGCGGCGAAAACCGCGACCGGCAGGGCCTTAAGCTGCCCGGCAGCCAGGAAAAATACGTCAACGAACTGCTGGCCACCGGCAAACCCGTGGTGCTGGTGCTCTTCGGCGGCAGGGCGCAAGTGATCTCAAGCATAGCCGACCGATGCGCGGCCATCATCCAGGCCTGGTATCCGGGAGAGGAGGGTGGCAACGCCGTGGCCGACATCCTCTACGGCAACGTATCGCCATCGGGCCGTCTGTCGGTGAGCTACCCCAACGAGGAGGTCTATGCCCCCCTGTGCTATATGTATTCAGCCGATAAGGACTCTCGCGTGGCATGGCCGTTCGGCCACGGCCTCAGCTACACCGACTTCGTCTACGATAACCTCGACGCCGAGAGCGGAGCGTCAACCTCATCTGAAGGCATAGCAGTGTCATTCACCGTGACCAATACCGGCAAGGTCAAGGCCGACGAGGTGGCGCAAGTCTACATCTCTCCCGCTGAAGCCGACAGCCCCTTGCGCCCGATCAAGCTGCAGGGATTCGCTAGAGTGCCGCTCGCTCCGGGCGAGACCCGAAAGGTGACCGTCACGCTCCGCCCCGACCAATTCGGATACTACACCAACGACGGCCGGCGCCGATGGAACATCGATCCCGGCCAATACATCGTGAAAGTAGGCTCATCATCAGACGACATCAGACTGCAGCGCGAAATCACCCTCCAAGGCAAAAAAGTGACCAAGCCCATCCGCGACCGCTACTTCTCCGCGACGCAGGTCGAGTGAAACACACCACACAGTAACCCTGATATGAAAAAGCTCCTCATGTGCCTACGCATTTGTGCGAACATGAGGAGCCAGTCTATTTGTGCCGTATGCTTACAATTTAGTATCCTACTGTGACATTCTCCCATCGAGATTGTTTAATAGTTACTCCATTCTTTGCTGCTTTAGTTCGTATATTTTTCATTTCACGCTGAGCCTCACGCAAAGAACGCTTCATCTGTACATAATTACCAGATGACATACCTTGTCCGGTACTGCCACGCTTTCGTCCAGACTTGGATGTCGCAGAATAACCTGTATTCGTCAAGGATTCGTAACACTGTTCAGCTCGTCGTTCCCAATTACGATATTGAGCCTCAAAATTTCCGGAAGCACCACCATGATAATCTTGAACTCCATAATTACCTGATAAAGAATATTGAGGTGTATAATATCCATCTGAAGATTGCCCTGTTATCTGCATCAGTGCATTAGAAAAGTCTCCGAGTGCATCCCAAACAGAATAATTTACATTATCATTTTCCTCAACATAATTCGATTCTTCAAGTTTAACAAGGATGTCGTGTTTAAGTCCTAATGCATATTCTTCATCAGGCCAATATTCAAGACATATTTCTGTTGCAGTAAGAGCTTCTTCATACATACCAAGATTATACAGACATGTTGCATAATTTTCAAACGCAGCATTCTCTTCAGGCTTGAGCATCATTAATTGCTTCAGAATATCCATAGATTGTGCGTACTGCTCGTTCATAAATAAACTTTCAGCCTTATCCCACAATTTATTGAACGCATATTCACTAATTTCCCCATCAGTCTGGCTATATAGCCATCCATCATGCCCCACCGGATTATACATATCCATATACGCCATTTAAATCATCATGCACTTTTATCACACCTTCAGACACCTGATCCCCAATTTCTATATTATTGGGATAGTGATACTCTTTACCATTTTTGTCTATAAGAAATTTCAAACCATCTCTACTAACTACAGCGACGCCCTCGTTAAACCCTTCTAACGCAACTCTATCAAAAGGTCCAAATTGTCTAATATTATAAATATCACAGATGTATTGTTTTTCCGATAGAGGATTAGTATAGATTATAAATTCCCCTGATAATGTTGGATGTTTAACATTATTCTTAATGGAATTTGACACAGAGAAGTACAATTTATAAGTAGCATCATTTGCATAAATTCCGTCTGTGACTGAAGCCCACGATGCTCCTTGCAGGCTTTCCAATTCTAATCCACTATAATCATAATATTTCATCAGTGAATCATTAAAAAAATCATTTGGATCTCGTGAACTTATAAAGTCCTTATTAAAAAAATATGTCTTGTCTTTAGCTCCACGGAACAATTCTTCTCCATCTTCATTTACTATCACGCTGATATAATTCAATTCCGGACTAATACTGTCATGAAGTTCCACTACATTATTAACCCAAAAGACTTTGTAAGAGTTCGATTCTCGTAATTTATATTTCGGTTCTACTACAATCTCATTAGTTATTGTGTTTCTTATGCCCCAAAGTTTTTTTGTCTCATCCAAAAAGACTTCATGTTTTTTGGAACTTAACTTTAATTTTTCTGGATTAATAGGCTCTCCCTTAAATGTAAACAAATTATATTCACCTGTTTTATTATTAACAACCACATATCCTATATTGCCATATTCTATCACTACAGAATTTGGATAATAATTACCTGACAATACATTTATCACACCTTTGGGGCCATTTGCATAATCTGCTGAACTAAAACTGAGGAAAGGGTATTGTCCATAAAAATTTATGTAGTCAAATTCGAAACCAGTAAGAAAGTTTCTACCATCAAAGAAGGCTGTTTTACCATCAGATTCTCTCACAATCTTATACCACCCAGGCATTTCATCAAAATCATATATATATCATAATCGCCTGGTTTTAAGGTATAATTACCTTTTGTGTCAATAATTCCTTCTTTGTGATTTTGATCAGTAACGATTGCTGTTCCTCGACATAAATCACCTGCTGATTTAAAACTATATGGAATCACTAGTTTTCCATTACCATTCACATAGCCATGTAGTTGAACTTTTGTAGAGTAAGAAGGAGTAAAGCCCTCATGGAAATCGGTTCCTGATACACCATACAACGCCCAATCAGGAGTTGTTGCTTTTACCGTAAAGACGATAAACACTAACAAAATAAATAGGAAATTCTTCATTATTGCAATTTTTTTGATTGGAATTAGTTTACAAACAGAATTGTCATTTCTTTGACAAGAAAAAAGGTATCTTTCACATAGGCCTTAAATTATCACATCCGAATGGCTCATCTCAACTCGGAAAACAAAAAAATTGCGTGAGAGCAATACCATTACCCATCCTACGATTTGAGGCTCTGACATTGCCCTTCTTGGCAGAATGAGCAACGAGCAGAGACCTCACGCAAATATGTAAACACACGTCAAGATCATCCTTTTAACGATCATTGACGCAAATACATATCGAGAAAGGCATCTACCATTGCTTCAATCTTGACCAAGATAACGAATTTGTCAGATTTCAAATCGTCAAGAAAAAGCGTTTAGTAAACGCAATCCATTATGTCTACACCCAAACTGAACGAAAAAATACATTAAGTCTGAATGTCACCACAAATATAAATATTTATTTTCAAAAAAAGATACCTTATCTCGTTTTTTATGTAAACCTTATACAAATTCATACATATTTTTGGTGGCGGGCGGGACGGGAATGTCGTTTTTTTTCGCTATTTTTGCCATTGGAAATGTATGGCAAGGAAAGTCTATTATAAATACAATGCCGCCACTGACAGCTATGAGCGCGTCTACCCATCGGCCAAAGAGCGCTGGTGGGCGGTGGTGCGTCAATTCATCATTGGCGTGGGCATAGGGGCCGTGATCTTCGCCACTGTGTATTATTTCTTCGACTTTCCCAAGGAAAAGGCTCTGCGGCATGAGAATGACCGCTTGCGCCTGCGCTATGAGATGCTCGCCAAGCAGGCCGACGAAGCCTTCGCGGTGATGCAGGACATAGCCGCCCGCGACAATAATTTCTATCGCGTCATGCTCCAGGCCGAACCCATAACGGCGGCACAGAGATATGCCGGAGCCGAGATCTCCGCCTCCGACACGCTTAACGACGAGGCTTTGGTTAAATCAGTCTCCGACCGCCTCAACACCCTCGACCGCCAGGTGTATTCACAAATAAAATCGTTTGACTTCCTTCGGCAGGAGGCCTTGAAACAGAAAGACAGGCTTGAACACGTGCCGGCCATACAGCCGGTGTCGGAGAGCAAACTGCGGCAGATGGCCTCGGGATACGGCTACCGCGTAGACCCGATCTACGGCACCAAGCGCCTACACGAGGGCATGGACTTTTCAGCGCCGGTGGGCACCGACGTCTACGCCACAGGCCGCGGAAAAGTGGTTTTCGCCGGATGGAAGAGCGGATACGGAAACCTCATCGAGATAGACCACGGATACAACTACCTTACCCGCTTCGCTCACCTCTCGAAAATCGACGTGAGGCAGGGCCAGACCGTGGAGCGCGGCGAAAAAATCGGAGAAGTGGGCAACACCGGCAAAAGCACGGGCCCGCACCTGCACTATGAGGTGCGCCTGCGCGGAGTGCCGCAGAACCCGGTGAACTACTATTTCTATGACCTCACCCCCGAGGAATACGACGAGATGATACGCATGGCCGAGAATGCCGGCCACATGATGGATTAACTTATCACGCCCGCCACAATGCCTGAAAGCATAGAAAAGAAATATTTCAAAATAAGCGAGGTGTCGGAGTTGCTCGGCATCTCCCAGCCCACCCTGCGCTTCTGGGAACAGCAATTCACCATCATCAAGCCCCGCCGCAACGACAAGGGCACGAGATTCTACACCAACGAAGACATCGAGAAGATAAAGATGGTGCGCTATCTGGTGAAGGAGCGCGGCCTGAAACTTGAAAAAGCGCAGGAGATCATCACCCACAACCGCTCGGGAGTGAGCCGCCACTATCAGGCCATCGAGAGGCTAAAAACGATAAGGGCCGACCTCGTGAGGCTGCTGCAGGCCATAGACAATGGCCGGCGCTTAGGCAAAAAGACAACCCCACCACCCGTAACCGACCTACCAAATGATTGAATACATAAAAGGAAAATTTATTGACCTGACGCCGGCCACCGTCGTTGTTGAGACTCCCGGCGGCGTGGGCTACCTGCTCAACATCACCCTGCCCACCTTCGAGGCCCTGCAAGGGCAGACCGAGGGGAAGCTGCTGGTGCACGAATCGATACGCGAGGATGCGTGGGTGATGTTCGGCTTCGCCAACGACTGGGAGCGCGCGCTCTTCCGCGAACTCATCGGTGTCTCGGGCGTGGGCGCAGGCACAGCCCGCATCATCCTCTCATCGATTCCCGCCGCAGAGCTTGAGATGGTAATAGCCAACGGCGAGGAGGCCAGGCTCAAAGCAGTAAAGGGAATAGGGCAAAAGACCGCCCAGCGCATCATCGTAGACCTGAAAGGGAAAATCAAGCTCACCGACGATGATGCAGCCGGCGCCGACACCCCGAAGAGCGATGAATTTGACAACGCCCTCGCCGCGCTTGTGGCGCTCGGATTCCCGCGCCCCGCAAGCCAGAAAGCCCTGAAGAAGATATTCGACGCCGACCGGTCCACAAAGGCCGAGGTGGCCATCAAGAAGGCCTTCACCATGCTCTGAGCATATAAATCAACCAATCAGAATAATCACCAAAAGCCTTAAATAAAATGAAGATCAAGCATCTCATGGCCGCTGCCATGTCGGTCATCTCCGCATCGTGGTGCGGAGCGCAGTCATGGACTGCCGACAACGGCAACGGCACATTCACCAACCCGCTATTCTACGATGAATATTCCGACCCCGACATCCTGCGCGTGGGCGACGACTATTACCTGGCAGGCACCACCATGCACACAGTGCCGGGCGTTAACATACTCCACTCTAAGGACCTTGTCAACTGGGAGCAGATAAGCTACTGCTTCGACAGATATGAGTTTGACGATCCGGCCTTCTCGCTCCAGGACGGCAAGCACATCTACGGCCAGGGCATCTGGGCGCCCTGCATCAGATACAATGACGGGAAATTCTACGTCTTCTCAAATGTCAACGGCAAGGGACTGCAAGTCTATGTGGCCGAAGACCCCAAGGGCCCATGGAAGCACATCAACATGAAGGGCAACATCTATGACCTTTCAGTGCTTTTTGACGACGACGGAAAGGTATACGCCATCCATGGCTATGGCACAGTGAAATGCACCGAGCTGAAGCCTGACCTCTCGGAGCCAATCTACGAGACCGAGCGCGTGATCATACCCGAGGGCAACGCCGTGGGCGAGGGCCATCACATGTACAAGATCGACGGCATGTACTACCTTATCTCCACCGATTATATGCCCAACGGACGCACCCTCTGCTCTCGCTCCGAATCAATCTGGGGCCCTTACGAGACCATCACCATCACAGCCGACGAGACATACGGCTACCACCCTGCAGGCCTGACGCAATGGAAGGGCGGCATCGTGCCCGACGGCAGCGAATTCCGCCTGCCCGATCCTGACATCCACGCCACAGCCGCTACCAACGCCCATCAGGGAGGCATCGTGTCTACCCCCGACGGACAGTGGTGGGCCCTGCTGATGCAGGATTTCCACTCAATAGGCCGCACCGTAGACCTTATGCCGATAACATGGGTCGACGGATGGCCGATGATAGGCCTTCCGGGCAATCTCGGACGCGCTCCGCGCACATGGCTGAAGCCTGACGTGAAGGCTGAGGTAGAGCCTCATGCTCCTTACGACCGCAACGAAAACTTCGACGGAAAGACCCTCGGACGCATATGGCAGTGGAATCACAACCCCGACGAAAAGATGTGGAGCCTCGAAAAAGGCAGGCTGAAACTGAAGACGATGCCCGCCGACCAACTGATGTGGGCGCGCAATACCCTCACCCAGCGCGTGATTGGCCCGAAATCGATAGTCACCGTCGAACTCAATGTCAGCAACCTCAAAGACGGCGACGTAGCCGGACTCGGCAACATCAACGTGCCTTGCTCTTGGGCCGGCATCGTTAAAGAAGGCAAGGACAAGACCATACTCCGATGCTTCGAGCAGGCTCACAATGACACCATCGACATCCCTGTCACCCTCAAGGACGGTAACATCTGGCTCAGGCTCGTGGGCGACTACGACAATGACCGCGCGCAATACGCCTACTCGCTCGACGGCAAGGAATTCTCCCCCCTTGGCATGCCCATGAAACTCACATATCAGCTGTGCACATTCCAAGGCTCGCGCGCATCGCTCTTCGCCTTCAACCACAAGGGCGCAAAAGGCGGATACGCGCTGTTCGACAATTTCACTGTCGACGAGCCTATGGCCGACCGATCGGGCAACATCCCCTTCGGCAAGAAATTCCGCATGATCAACCTTGCCACCGACCGCCCTGCCAAGGCTCTTCCCCACGGTCTCATGCACGACTCCGGAGCCGGCGACAAGTCGGAGCAGACGCAATTCTCGGTTGAAGACCGCGGCAACGGACAGGTGGCGCTCAAATGCGCCGACGGCAGATATGTGCGCATCGCCGGCCACGGCATCCCGGGCGACGTGCGCTTCACTCCCGACGCCGGGAAGGCCACCGTATTCATGTGGCAGGACTATCTCGACGGCCAGTTCATGCTCATGTCGATGGACACCCACACCTATCTGGGCATGAGCCCCACCACCGGCAGCAGCTACAGCTGCGACTTCAAGGGACCCGACCCTGCCCGCGTCAACGGCTCGGTATTCCGCTGGGAAGAAATTGGAGCCCGATAATTAAAAAGGCACTGAAAGATAAAGCCCGCTGCGAGCGGGCTTTACTTATTTATATCTTTTTCAGGGCCGGGGAGGCGGCTATGGAGTTGGGGTTCGTGCCGGGCGCTCCCTGGGGGATCGGCTTGCCCAGGTCATGGAAAAGGTCGATCCAGAATTGAGGCATAGTGTCGGCAGCCATGAAATTCATGGGGATTGACTCAAACACGGGCCTGCCCTCGCGGTCAAGATACGCGCACTGCACCAGCTCGGAGCAATACATCTTGCCGTTGGCGCAGTCAAACTCCCAGTCGTAGGGCATGCCGATCATCATCCTGGCCCTCTTGACCGCCTCTCGCGCATCGGCCACACCGGGGTCGACTCGCATGGCTACCACAGGCTCAAGCATAAACGAATCAAGGGGCGTGGCCACCACGCCCCTTCTCGTATTCGCCTCTATCACCACCTCTCGGCCATCAATCACATCGTAGATCCCGACATGGGAATATTGCGTGGCTCCGGCTGTGGCTCCGTTGATAGCATCAACGAAATCAGACGACCCGCATGTCTGGAACAGCAGGTCGCCTGATCTCAAATCGTCGTTTTCGGCGCATGACGGCGACACGATGGCCGCCGTCAACGCCGCTATGATTGATAATTTCAAATTCACGGTTCGCTCACGTATTGGGCAAATTCAGGATTCAGGAGATTGTGCACATCAAAGAGGCTGAGCACGCATGTAGGCATGCCGGCGCTGTAAGGCGCGATCTCATATTGCTGGTAGGTGAAGGCCACGCCGTCAGCAGTCACATAAGGCGGGCAGGCCGGGAGCTTCACCTCGCCTACGGGCACCAGTATGTCCTTTTCCATAGCCGAAGCGTCGGTCACCTTGAAATACTGCTTGGCGATGGCGTCAACCACCATGCGGCGCAAGTCCTCCATCTTGTCCTGGGCAAACATGTCGTAGCCCCACTGCTTGCCGTCGGCAAGAGTGAACGTGGCGGCATCGAACACTGACATGCCGTGGGCACCGCCCTCGTAGGCATAGGCCGTGTCGGTGTAGGTCACATACTTATTGGTGAAATGCACCGGAGACACATTCCAAGAATAGGTGTAAGGCATCGGCTCGTCGTATCCACCGGCTTTCAGGCTCTCGATGTTTGACTTGATGCTGTCGATGTATTCATTGCCGATAGTCTCCATAAGCTTGCGCACAGGCATCTTCGACTGCTCGCCCTTGGCTCCGAGGCGGGCTGCTATCCACTTTTCTACAGATTCATAAACGGTGCTGCTTTCCTTGGGGACAGTGACCGCTATGTCTACGTTTGATACCATCTTGCCTGATACGACTGAGTCAGACCACTGGAATTGCTGGGTGGAGATGTCAAAATCCATCACTTTTTCCTGTTTGGGCTGGCAACTCATAAGCGAAACGACCGCCGTAGCGGCAATCGCCATCACTGGCATGTAAGTTTTCATAATTATCTTTTTTCGTTTACTATACAGAGATAAAACGAACATGGGCAAAATAATGTTCAGAACGCATGCTCGCCGGCCTGCAGCTCTACAGGCTTTTCTGCGCCGGGAAGCACCAGAGTGGCCACAGTGCCCTCGGGCACCACAAACCTGTAGCTGACCTTGCCGTCGTCGCCCACGCGCCATTCGCTCTCGATGCGCCCCAGGCGCGTGTCGACATGCCCCTTGGCCCAGGAGATGGCTCCTGTGGTGTCAGGCTCAGGCTGCAGCGTGAATCGGCTGAAGCCCGGCTGCGCTGAGTCGCGGCAGATGCCGAGGCTGCGCTCTATCAGCCAAGAGCCCACCGAGCCAAACGAGTAGTGGTTGAAGGAATTCATGGAGTTTCCGGCAGGATATCCCTCTCCCTCCACGTATGCGTTGAGGCGCTCCCAGATGGTGGTGGATCCCTGTCTCACCGAATACAGCCATGACGGGTACTTGTCATTGGCCAGCACCCGATAGGCTATGTCAGGCCTTCCGATCCTGGAGAAAGCCTCGCATATCCACGGCACGCCCACGAATCCTACATTCAGGGCGTAGTCATTGTCCTCCACGAGCTTCACCAGATGCGAGGCCATCCGGCGCGTGGTGGCTTCGTCGCAAAGGCCCAGGGCTATGGGCAGCACGTAGGATGTATACGTGCCTATGGGTTGGCCTTGGCGCTTGCCGTCGCCAAAAGCGCTGTGCACCGTGCGGCCCTCGGCGTCGACATAAGTGCGGCGGAAGAAAGCGCGCCTGTCGGCAGCCAGGGCTGCGTATTCAGCCGCATCCCCGCTCTTGCCGAGCGCCTCGGCTATCGATGCCATAATGTCGAGATCGTAGATGTAGTATGCCTCCCAGAGCAGGCTGTTGTCGTTAAGGTCGTTTTCGGGGCTGAGCCAGTCACCGAGGTCGCCCCAAGAGGGATATGACTGCACGATCAGCCCGGTCTCGGGGTCGATGGCGTTGTCGCGTATGAAATCCATGTATCGGCGCATGGCGGGATAGTGCTCAGCGAGCATCTCCTTGTCGCCCCATTGCCTCCACATCTGCCAAGGCACCACAATTCCGGCGCTGCCCCACAGCAGGCCGCCGAAGCCTTCGCCGCGCATCGGGGCTATGTCGGGGAAGCGTCCGTTTTCGGCCTGGCAATCCCTGATCGCCAGCAGATGACGCCGCAGGAAAGCCTCCACGTCGGCCAGATACACAGCCGTGTGGCTGAATACGTTGATGTCTCCGCTCCAGCCCATGCGCTCGTTGCGCTGCGGGCAATCGGTGGGTATCGACACGAAATTTCCGAGCATCGACCAGCATATGTTGCTCCAAAGTTTGTTCACGGCAGGGTCGCTGCATTGATAGTCAGCCTTAATGCCGTCGACAGACGACAAGGCCGCCGTGCGCACATCCGCCGGCTCTGGAGGCGTGTCTGTGCCGGTGATCTCAAGGTATTTGTATCCGTGCATTGTCTGCCTGGGCGAGAAAGTCTCCTCTCCGCCTCGGCAGATGTATTTGTCCTGCACATGGGCGCTGCGCAGATTTTCGGTCAGGATCTCGCCCTGGAGATCGCCGAATTTATCAAGGTCGGGATACAGCACTTCGGCGTAGCGGAATGTCAGTTCGGTGCCCGGCTTTTGTCCGCGCAGCGTCACTAAAGGCACGCCCGCGCAATTCTGGCCCATGTCATACACCCACACACCCGGACGCACCTCCCGGCGATTCAGCGCCACGAGCGTGTCTACGGGGTGCACCGGCGGGTCGGTCTGCTTCACAAAGTCTACGCCGGAGAAATCGAATTGCGGGTATGCGCCTTCATTATCGGCTATCGCGGCTGCCGGCATCCAGTCTCCGTCATCAGCCAGATAAGGCCTGCGGCCATCGATCACCTCGCCCTGCATCATCGACGAATACAGGCGAGAGCCGTCGGTGCACACCTGCCAATCTCCCGGAGAGGTGACCACCTCTTGGCGCGAGCCGTCGGCATAGTCTATCACGAGGCGGCCGATGAAGGCCTGCCTGTCGCCGAAATAGTTCCATCCCTCCACATAATATGTCGAGGGGCCTGACCACCAACCCTCTGACAAGGCCACATTCATGGTGTTGGCGCCTTGTCGCATCAAGTCGGTGACGTCATATTCCTGATACGGCTGCGTGCGGTCGTATTGGGCGGAACCCGGAGCGAAGTATGCGTCGGGGGCCACCGGCGCTCCATTGACGTATGCGTCATATATGCCGCGGGCTGTGGCATAGAGCGTGGCCTTCGCCACAGGCTTAGCCACCTTGAATGAAGTGCGCAGCATCGGCGATGATTTCAAGCCTGAATCCTTGTCGAAATCGGCCACCACCGAGTGGGGTGCGCGGTAATTGCTGACGCGAAGCCCCTTCGCGTTTTCTGATCGTTCTACCTTTCCGAGCACCGGATAGGGCAGATATTCGGCTGTCTTCCACTGCTTTTTCGCCACAGGGCCCAACTGCGGATTGAGGTTGACCGTGCCGGCTATGGAATCATCGACCACTATGTCGGCGTATCCGTAGGTCACGTCGAGCCTTAGTCTGTGGGAGCCCGGCAATGACAGGGCGCCGGCCGGAATCTCGGCCTGCACGTCGGCTCCGCTTTCTCCTTTGGCGTATCCGCTGCGGTATATGCGCACCACTCCGTCGGAGGCATCGGGCACCACACGTATGTAGATGGAATCGGGATGAGATGAAAGGTGCCAGATGTTGCGGTAGGGATGAACGAGTCGCGGGTCGGCGCCGCCGAATTTCACCCACGAATGCGTCCCGGCCTCAACATCCCACCCAAGGCGGAAAGATGGCAAATACTCCGGATAGAAAGTCAGATGATCGGCGTCGGCCCCCACCCACACGGCATCGGCGAATACGTCGGCCTGCGAAGCAGGAGCGCAATGCCCGTCTAAAGGCTTTAATGCACACACAGTCAACACCAGGCCTATTTTGAAAAGATTGAATCGCATGAGGATTTTAAGGTTAGTTTGATTGCAAAATTAGTCATTTTTGGCCAAAAATTGAAATTATTCAAATATAAAGCATTAACTTTGTCTCAAATTCTATGAATTAATCCGCTTATGAATATTACATCTAACCAAGCATACTTTTTGGCCGCCATCATGGCTGCCGCTCCTGCTGCGATGATGGCAGCGGAATACACCGCCCCTGTCAGCATCAGCCAGTACACTATGGCTTCATTGGCTAAAGACGCCGCCACAGGCGTGACTGAAACTGCTCCTGGCGTATTCACGATGACCAAGAGCATCACCATCCCTGCCGGAAACACATTCAGCATCAGCGGAGCCAAGGAAATACGCATGGCCAACGGCGTGAGCCTAACTCTCGAATGCAAGGCCGACCTCAAAGCCGGCAGCCGCGTCACCATCACCCGCTCCTCGGCCACTGCCGCTCCGAAGGGCATCGTGATAGACTGCCCCACATCACTGGGCGAGAACACCAAGTTGGCCAACATCGACTTTGAATATGTCGCCCTCCGCAACATCGGCACATTGGGAATGGATGTCGACAACTGCACATTCTCATACGCCAACGGAGCGCTCAACAACATGGCCGCCCTCGGCACAGGCCCGTCGGGAGCCACATACAACATCACCAACTGCGAATTCTCGCACTGCACGGTGCCTGCCATAGGCGGAGCCGTCAACTATTTCTGCGGGCTCAACATCAAGGGGTGCAAATTCACCGACAACAACACCTCCAACACCAATAAGCCGCAGATAAACATCACTGTAGGCGGAAACCTGCCCGTTGTGGTCGAGGACTGCACATTCATCGGCGCCAAGCGCAACATGGTGGGAGCCATAGGCGTCGGCAACCTCGCCATGGGCAAAGGAGAGAACAGCGTGATCATACGCAACTGCGATATCCGCGACCACCGATACGGCATCACCGGCACAGGCCCGATGTACATGGAAATCAGGGACTGCAACATCGTTGACAACAATCATGAGACCAACCCCATGGCAGGCGGCAGCGGCATCAACCTCGCCGGATACAACTACGGCCTCGACGCGATAGTGTCGGGCTGCCACATCGAAAACTCCCTGTGGGGAATCACGCTGGTCGGATGCCGCGTGGTCAGCCTTGGCGAGGTCGGCAACCCGTCCAGCCCCGGTGGAAACGTATTCGTCAACAACGGAAACGGAGGAGTGCCATACGACCTCTACAACAATGGATCGACCGACATCATGGCACAGAACAACACTTGGAGCGTGCCGTCGCAGACAGCCGAGAACATCGAAACCGTGGTCTTTCACCAGCCCGACGATTCAAATCTCGGCCTCGTCACCTACATGCCGGCAAAAGACAATGCCGGGATAGCCGACATCACGGCCTCGCCATCGGGAATAGCCTTTGACGGATACACCATCTCGGCGCAAGGCCCCGTGAGCGTATACAGCATCACAGGCCAGAGGATAGCCTCCTCGGCAACAGGCTCATATGACGCCACCCGCCTCCCCGCAGGCATATACATAGCCCGATGCGGCAAGTCGGCCATCAAATTCGCCAAACATTAATCATCATCCAATACCCCCACCATGCATCTGAAGCCAGGCACAAAAATCGAAGGCAACGACTACTCCTACACCATAGTCAAGACCTTAGGCCAGGGAGCATTCGGCATCACCTATCTGGTGATGTCGAGGATCAAATCAGATCCTGACGCCGGAGCGCGCACCATGGCCCTGAAAGAATATTTCATCAAGGACGTGAACGGAAGGCAAAATGACATGGTGACGTGCGCCTCCGAAGGAGGCATCTTCGAGAGGATGCGATCGCGCTTCCTTGGCGAGGCGCGCAACCTCGAAGACTTCAACTCCGGAGGCATCGTCAAGATCTACGAGGCATTTGACGCCAACAACACCTCGTATTTCTCGATGGAATACATCACCGGGGGCAACCTCGAGGCATACATCCGCGAACGTGGCCCGCTGACTCCGTCGGAGGTCAAGTCATTCGCCAGGCAGCTGGCCATGTCGCTGCGCACCATGCACCGCAAAAATATGCTTCACCTCGACATGAAGCCCGCCAACGTGATGATGCGAGACGACTCTCAGCTCGTGCTCATTGATTTCGGCTTTTCAAAGCGATTTGACGATGACGGCACTCCGGCCTCATCCTCTACCCTGGGCGGAGGCACCGACCTATACCGCCCCCTTGAGCAGCAGACCTACAAAAGGGCTTACGCCGACGGCCTGCCCACCACGCTCGACGTATATTCCCTCTCGGCCACCATCTACAAGATGGCCACCGGACGCGACCCCCTGCCCCAAAGCACATTTGACGAGCAATTTCCCTACGAACTGCTGAGGCTGACGGGCGCCTCCGAGCAATTGATCGAAATGCTCCGGAAGGGGCTCGCCCTGCGCCCGAAAGAGCGCATCCACGACATGGACGAATACCTCGGTCTGATCGAGATGCTCCCCGAGGGAGACGACCGGCACGAAACCGTCGCGGGGAATCCTCCGCCTTCCGATCCGGGAGACACACCCGTTGACGCAGATGGCGAAGCAGACGCAGAGGAGATGCCGCAGCCGCCGCGCAAGGATGAGAACAATGGCCGCAAAGGCCCGGCGCGAGCCATCATTACAGCCTTGGCCATTATTGCCGCCCTTGCGCTGATTTCGGTGGGATTCATAGCCTACAAAAACCACAGCCGGCAGACAGCCGCCGCTGATGACTCCACCGAAGAGCCGGCTCCCGTCAACCGCCACTATGCCGAAGACATTGAATTCACCAACACCGCAGGCGAGACATTCCTCTACACCGGCGACCTCGACAGCACATACTCCACCCCCATGCCCCACGGCATGGGAGCAGGCTCTTACTCTACCGGCTCATACAAAGGCGAATACCGACACGGCATGCGCCACGGCGACGGAGTGTTTGACTTCAGCGCCAACGGGAACTCCCACCATTATGAAGGCCTCTTCGCCAACGACCTTTATTCTTCCGGACGCCTCACCCTGCCCGAAGGCACATGGTTTAAGGGCACCTTCCGCGACGGACAGCCTTACACTGGCACATGGTACAATGCCGACAACACCGTATATTGCAAGATAAAAAATGGGAAATAAATTCATCATAGCGGCCGCGTGCCTGCTCATCGGCGCGGCATCATACGCCCAGTATACCCCCGTGAAGCCACCCACTTCGTCCCAAAGCCAACAGGCTGCGCCCACTCCGGCTCCCGCCCCTGCGCCTCAGCCCAAGCCCGTGAGCGCATCTTTGGCGTGCATCGGACCGAACGGGGAGCGAGAGTCTTTTTCCATAAAAGACTGGACAGCCATGCCTAAAGCCGAAAGGAAGAAATACGGCAAAGCCGGCATCGAAGTGCTCGGCCCCGAAGAGCACTTCACAATTGGCTTGCGAGACCTCCCCGGAGTGACATCGGCCTACGCCCGAGGCCAAGTGCCCACTCCCGCCCAATGGAGCATCATAATAGAGAATGCCGAAACCATCAATAATGCCCTCGAAGCAGCCGGCGGCGACACCGTCGACCCCGCCGCAGCATACTGGAGCAAGGGCGAAGAAGGCGACGGGCTCAAAACAGCCCGCCTGTGCGCACAGGGAGCCTCACCCTACGGCGAGACTGTGATGACTCCCGGCGGCAGCGAAACTTACGAGACGGTCGGAGAGACGATCGACGGCATCACAGTGGGCATATGCGGAGAGAGATACGGCTATGTCGATGCCGATGGCCGATGCGTGGTGCCGGCCAAATATGAATACCTGTCGGTCTACGGAGCAGCCTGCGACAACGGCCTATACGGCATGATCGACCTTAAGGGCGAGGTGAAGGCGCCATTCGTCTATGACGGCATGATAGCCGGAAAGCACCTCACTGTAGTCTACCAGGAGGGCGACTGCGGCGCCTTGGACCGCGAGGGGCGCGTGGTCATACCGATTGAATTTCAAGACATAGTGCCGGGCCGCACAAGCCCTGTGGCGATGGCTTGCCTTGACGGCGCCTACGCCCTGACCGACGCTGCTGGACGCAAGCTGACTCCGCACACATACGACCGCGTGGTATCAGCACAAGACTACGGCTTCGCCGTGAGCCGCGACGGAAAGAGCATATATCTCGGCATCGACGGCAAGGAATATGGCAACGCTGACGATATGGCCATCGGCGTGCTCGAAAAGAACGCATCGCCCGAAGGCCGGCACGCGCTGGCACGCCTGCTCTACGACCGCAAAAGCTATTTCGAGGCTATGAAGCACGCCGAGGCTGCCGCATCGGCCGGATACGCCCCCGCCCAATGCCTCATGGGCCATTTCTACGCCAATGGCCGTGGAGCGGCGGCAAAGTCTGACACAAAGGCATTCGAATGGTATGAGAAAGCCGCCCGGCAAGGCTGGGATGAAGCCTGCTATCACCTGGCGCTGATGTACGAGAAAGGCCGAGGCGTATACCGCAACCCCAAACTCGCCGCCGAATGGTACGAAAAAAGCAACGGATACCTCGACGCCAATGAAAGGATGCAACAACTCGACCCGGCGCAAAAGCCAACAAAGACGGTCAAAGCAAGCGTTAATGCCAAAATAGAAGTCCGCACCCAAGTCAACCGCAACTCATACTGCAAATAACATCATCAGCCTCAATAAAATAAATCACCGAAAGATATCATGAAATCAATTCGCTTTATCATCGTGAGCCTGGTCCTCACGTTAGCCCTCGCGGCTTTCGGCCAGAAAAAAGTGTCGGTTCTGGGAGATTCCTACTCCACATTCGGCGGAGCCGTGCAGCCCGAAACCAACCTTTGCTGGTACAACGGCCCCGACAGCGGATGGGACAAGAACAACGATGTCAAGGAACTCGACCAAATGTGGTGGGACATCCTTTGCAAGCAAAACGGATGGGTGATGGAGCGCAACAATTCATATTCAGGCTCTACGGTGAGCTGCACCGGATACAGCAAGAAGGACTATAGCGACCGCGCCTTCATCACCCGCGTGCTCAACCTCGGAAACCCCGACATCATCCTCGTCTTCGGAGGCACCAACGACTCCTGGGCCAAAGCCCCCGTGGGCGAATACAAATACGCCGACTGGACAAAAAATGACCTCTACTCGTTCCGCCCGGCCTTCGCCTACATGATCCACCACCTGAAGGAAGCCTACCCCCGGGCGCAGATCTACAACATCACAAACTCGCAGCTGAGCGACGCCGTGACCCAATCAATGGACACCATCTGCCGCCGATACGGAATCACCAACGTGCGCCTCCACGACATCGACAAGCAAATGGGCCACCCCTCCCAAGCCGGCATGAAAGCGATCGCCGCCCAAGTCTCAGCCGCAATCAACGCCCGCCCATGATTCAACCACAAATAACAGATACACATTCACACATATTTCCAGACCTCAACAAATCAACCTATAATTTTTAAGATTAAATGAAGACCTATTTGTGTTTTTGTCTTTTGGCGATAGGCTTATTGACCTACGCCAACGAGGCAACAAATCTAAACGTATGGGCAAAAGATGGATCAAAAGTAACCTATGCCCTTAACGAAAAGCCCCGTATCTCATTTACAGAAGATGGAGTTACGATCCAAACGGAGTCTTATGTGTTCAACCATCCGCTCGACCAGTTTAAATGCATCACATATGCCGTAGATCAATTAAACGGCATATCAACACCTGGAAATGACCGCGTGGAGCCTTTTATCATCGAAGGCGACGCTATTGTTTTCTCGTCTGTCAACGAGTCTTTCGACATAGCCATTTATACTGTGGACGGCAAATCTGTTCATCATAGCCGTATTCAAAAGGGTGAATCTACCACAATTACACTGAAAGACTACAAAACCGGGATGTACATCATCTCTGCCAATGGTTTAACCTATAAGTTTGTAAAGAGATGAAAAACGTAATCGCTCTGATTCTGCTTGTTGTATCATTGAACGGCATCAATGCACAGAAATATGTGCATTACTATATGAACGACGGAACATTCAATGGATTCTATACCGACAATGTATCGGAAATAAGCCATGACTCAAATACTGACAACAGCTTCATTTCTTCATTCACGAAAAACGGCATCACCCACAACATACTTGTACAAAATATTGACAGCATAGTTGTTGAGGACGCACTCGTTTACGGCGACTCAAATACCGATTACCGCATCTACGAAATCGAATATGAGGATCAACCCTTCAAACGCGTGATCGCTGACACAAGAGCGCATTTGCTGGCCAGCAAAAATGGTGATTTCGGAGCAAACGATACTATCCTATACATATCCGCATACAACAATGAGAAACTGTTGCTGACAACAGACGACAACGGTAATCTAATGAATGTATTCACCGGTACGCAGCTGTTTTATTATGATTACTCTGAAGGCAAACTTGACAACATCATCGAAATCACAAAAGATGGCTACATCGAACGCAGGGACATGATGAACGAGGCAATGCGCATGCGTAAACATATAAATGCGGTAGCGCCTATGAGGTGTGCCGGACAAATCGCCGGATTAGTGGTTGATTTAGGCATGATGGCAGCCAATAGCGGCATGGGAAAATTCGCAAGCAATATAGCCAACGCCGAAAATCACAACGGTCTTCTCGCTGTAGACGGATTACTTATTGCCGGTGATATAGCCGGCATAATTGGCTCGGTTGCGGCAATCCCTGTCTCTGGAGGCCTGTCACTCATAACAGCCGGTCTCGGCATTGCTTCACTTGTAAACGATCTTGGAAAATTGCTGAATGACCTATTCCCTGACAGTGAAACAATCAAGAAATATAAAGAATATTACGCCACTAAATACGGCATAAATGTATTCAGTCAAACAGCGGAAAACGTAACAGTCAACAGCGCCGACCTAAAAGGATACTTGACAAGCAGCAATGGGCGTGACGGCGAGTCTTATCGCGGAGATTTATATTTTGAGTTGACAAGCGAAGATGATCTCGACAAAGAAACTTACACCCCTCGAATGATTTCAGCCAATTCCAAAAAAGATAATAATGATGGTTTTGACGCAACGGGCAATGCCAACAATCTTGAAATAGACAAATGGTATTGCTATATTTTAAAATATGTTGTGAAGATAAGCCGTTTCACTTTTGAATTCAAATCAGATGTAAGCAGTTTCCGCACCAAAGCCCCCGGCACGATCACGGGGGAGGTAGTCAAACTCACAGAAGAATCCGCATCTGTAAAGGTCTCTTTTTCCGATGTTCCTTCCGGAGCGCGATGCGGCGTGAAATATTTGGAGACAGGCGACCTCAACAATAACTATAAATATGTTTGGGGAGAAGCAAAAAATGGAGAACAGGAAATAAATATCACAGGCCTTGAACCTATAATGGACTACACATATTGCGCCATTATCGAATATGACAACAAAAACAATATGGGTGAGGGCAAATATTTCACAACCTTGCCTCCCGACCTATCCGGAACATGGAAATGCGAGGAAAAGACTACTGACAGTTTTGGTAATGAAAAAATAGAATCTTATAACATCACCTTGACCAAAGGCGGCGGAGTGAGCACCACCAAAAATGACATATCAGTGCTCCAAGGCTCATGGTCCGTAACCAGACTTGGAGTCAAAGGGCGTGTCGTTATCAATATAATTGATTTCATAACACCCACGGGATCATATTATCATGGTTATGAATGGGGTGGCGTTCTGAATGATTTGAAGAATCCGACATCAATAACCGGCTCTGTCGCTGGATGGAACTACAACGATGTGAGCGGCTATCACATGGGTGACGGATACGAAATGACACTGACAAAGTAATTGCCATATCGTGAATTATCCTACTTAATGGTGAATACAAAAATTACCATTAAGTAGGATTTTAATTTCTTTTTTGCTTTTTTTTTGCTTTTATGCTTTGATTTTTGACATTTAATGGTTACTTTTGTGGAAATTATGTAAGCGGCCTATATAATGGCCATTATCAACAATCTCCTCTCATGAAAGCAAAATTGACTAAGGCGGGGGCTTTTGGCCTGTCATGCCTTTTCTCGATCCTGTTGTTTATGATCGTCTGCTGGTCGGCAGCGTTTCATGACACAACACCTTACTGGATCGAAAGCATCGGTTTTTTCCTGCTCACCTACATCTGCATTGACCGGTTTTCAAAACGCATCACAGGCATAAATCCCTGGATGATAGGCCTCGCCGTGATTCTTGGCCAATTGATCTTCCATATCCCTGCCCGCGCCACAGATTTCTCTGGATCGCTGGGATCTCTCATGATCGTAGTTTCGTGCATAATCGCGATAATCCTCGCCGTATTCTGCTACACCCAGAAGCGCGCGTATGCGTTCGTCATCTCCTATATCGTCATTTCTCTCTTCAACTCATTTGTAGCTGAAGCGTGGAGCGATTATGTTTTAGGATTGATGCGCTGAGCACAGGCTATCGGGATTCCAAGTCTTGTTTTGGGGCGTCCTCGCGGCAATGCGTTAGCCCCGAGCGTTTCGGAGAAACGCACCTCCACATCCGGCATATTTTTATGTGAGCGGATGCTGTCTAAAGATCGTTTGGCAGCATCCGTTTTTTTATCCATGCGATAGATGCAGTCAGATGAAATATTACCGTGCCAAATTTTGTTTTTCATCATTAATTAGCTAACTTTGCCAAAAGTATAGACTATAAAACCAATCAAAAATATTATGGCTACTAAACCGTTCAAGTACCAGCCGATGTTCCCCCTTGGGCCCGACACCACTGAGTACTATCACCTGACATCAGACTACGTAAAGGTAGAAAACTGGGGCGGACACGAATTTCTCGTGGTTGACCCCGAGGCGCTGACCGTCCTCGCACGCCAGTGCACCCACGACAACGCCTTCATGCTGCGCCGCGAGCACAATCAGATGGTGGCAAAGATCCTCTCTGATCCCCAGGCCAGCGAGAACGACAAGTTTGTGGCTCTCACCATGCTTCGCAACGCCGAGGTGGCTTCGAAAGGCCAGCTTCCCTTCTGCCAGGACACCGGCACGGCCATCTGCCACGCCGAGAAAGGCCAGCGCGTATACACAGGCTGCGACGACGAGGAGAAGATCTCGAAAGGCGTGTATGACACATACACCACCGACAATCTCCGCTACTCGCAGAATGCCCCCCTCAATATGTACGACGAGGTGAACACCGGCTGCAACCTGCCCGCTCAGATCGACATCCACGCCACCGAGGGCGACGAATACCACTTCCTCTTCGTGGCAAAGGGCGGCGGATCGGCCAACAAGACCTACCTCTATCAGGAGACCAAGGCGCTCATCAACCCCAAGACACTGCTTCCTTTCCTCGTGGAGAAGATGAAGTCACTGGGCACAGCGGCCTGCCCTCCCTACCACATCGCTTTCGTCATCGGCGGCACATCAGCCGAGATGAACCTCGCCACCGTGAAGAAGGCTTCGGTGAAATATTACGACAATCTCCCCACCGAGGGCAACGAGCTCGGCCACGCTTTCCGCGACATCGAGCTTGAGAAAGAGCTTAAGAAGGCGTCGGAGGAAATCGGCCTCGGAGCGCAGTTCGGCGGCAAATACTTCGCACATGACATACGCGTGATACGCCTCCCCCGCCACGGCGCATCTTGCCCCGTGGGCCTGGGCGTGAGCTGCTCGGCTGACCGCAACATCAAGGCCAAGATCAACCGCGAGGGCCTTTGGATCGAGAAACTCGACTCCAACCCCGCTGAGCTAATCCCTGAAGAATACCGCAAAGCCGGCGAAGGCGAGGTGGTTAAGATCGACCTCAACCGCCCCATGCCGGAGATTCTGGCAGAGCTCACCAAATATCCCGTATCGACTCGCCTCTCGCTCAACGGCACCATCATCGTGGGCCGCGACATCGCACACGCCAAGATCAAGGAGCGCCTCGACAATGGCGAGCCCATGCCCCAATATCTCAAGGATCACCCCATCTACTACGCAGGTCCCGCGAAGACTCCCGCCGGGATGCCGTCAGGCTCATTCGGCCCCACCACAGCCGGACGCATGGACTCATACGTTGACCTCTTCCAGGCCAACGGCGGCTCGATGGTGATGATAGCCAAGGGCAACCGTTCGAAGCAAGTGACCGACGCCTGCCATAAGCACGGCGGTTTCTACCTCGGATCAATCGGCGGCCCGGCTGCCGTGCTGGCGCAGAACAGCATCAAGAAGGTGGAACTGCTCGAATACCCCGAACTCGGCATGGAGGCTATCTGGAAAATCGAGGTGGAGGACTTCCCCGCATTCATCCTCGTCGACGACAAGGGCAACGACTTCTTCACCCAGATATCAGAAAAGTGCAAGGGCTGCGCCCTCAACAAGTAAGGCTCCAGCCCCTGAATAGGGGACATCGATCCTATTGAAAAAACGAATCCGCCGGAAGCGCCTATCCCAGGCTCTGCCGGCGGATTCCTGTTTTTCAGGATAATAAAGTCAAATTAGCGCATATTTTGCACGGATGGGCAATTTTTATGCCCTACCGTGGCATTATCTTTGCATCACTGACATACGCAGAGACAAACCTTTATCTTTTACATAAGCGTAGGCCCCGCAGGCTGCCAAATTGGCCCGCGGGGCCGCATTTTGATACAAATGTTTCACGGCGTTAGGCTTATGTTACGCCGCCGGGGTATTATAACAAACTAATAATCCTAATTTTGCGGAAATCTAACACCAAAAACAAATCAACACTTAAATCATTGTGTCCTATGGTGAAACATCTACTCACTCTCGCCTGCGCCACAGCCGCTTTGTCGGTCGGCGCCACATCTGTAGTCGACTACACGATAGACTACTCCACCTACACTGAATTTCCGTTCTATGTGATGGGCTACACTCCCACCTTCTCTGACGGTGTGATGAAAGCGTCATATCCCGGCGAATGGTATCAATTCTTCGCGGCTGACGGCTACTCGCTCAATTCGGTCTACACCTACACCGTGACCGTCAAAGTGAAAAGCTCTAAAGCAGGGTCAATCGGCCTCAACGTGGGCTGGGGCTGGGGCGACGGCGAGCAAATCAACTCATCGATGAACGTCACCACCGAATGGTCGGAGCAGAGCGTCGACTTCCACAACGTAGGCACCGCATCCGCCGCCAATGTGGTGATGCAGCCCGGCACGTTTGACGGCGACCTTGAATTCGCGTGGCTAAAAGTCTCGCACGAAGACACCTCGCTCGATCCCGCCCTGCAATGCATGATAGCCGACAATCTGCCCCAGGATGCCACGCTCAACGTCTGGGACTGCTGCGCGCAGTACAACTTCCCGTCGGCTGTCGAAGCCGGCACCTACACGCTCAAATATGACGTCTACGGCCTGGAGAACGGCACAGGATCAATATGGGGCACTGTAAGCGACGCCGGATGGTACGGCGGGGGCGATTTTGACATAACAGCCAACAAATGGACTGCCGTGTCAAAAACATTCACCACCGATGGCCCGATGACAATGCTGCAATTCGTATTCGGCGGCAAATACACGGGCAAGACCCTGTATTTCGACAACATCTCGCTCACAAAAGAAGGAAGCACCGAAAACCTGATCGAAAACAGCGATTTCAAGACAGCCGACCTCGGCCACTGGTCGCGCCCGAGCTGGCTGAAATATGACTTATTTGTAGGAAATGGCCCGGCCAATACTCTCGGCATAGGGGAAATTGAGGCTGACGCCAACGCCGCGCCCGCATACTACAATTTGCAGGGTCTGCGCATGCCGGAAGGCAATCTCCCCGCCGGCATCTACATCAAGGTGACCGGATCAAAGGCAGAGAAGGTGGCCATACGCTGACCCCCGGTCAGGCTTTGCGCACATAGAGCTGGGCGTTTTCAAAGCGCTCGGCTCTTATTTTTGTGCGCGCCTCGATGTAGCCGCTGAGCGAGACAGCGTCGAACTCCTCGCCCTCGATGCTTATCTTTCCGGCAGGACGCAGGTCGGTCACAGCATCTCCTTCCTTGCCCACGAAGCGGGCGATGGAAGCGTCGACGCCGATGTATCCCTCCGATACCCTCAGGTCGGTCTCAAGGGTGGCTATGCGCCTGGCCCATCGCGGACCTCGCTTTGACGTGAGATAGGCCACCGACGCCACCGCGAGCACAAGGCCCGCCGCCGAGATGACAATGGCATGAGTGAAATCCACGGCGTAGACCCCGTTGATAGAATCCAGATTGAGCATGCCGCCCACCAGTGCGGCCAATATCGCCAATATGCCGGCCACGCCACAGACGCCGAAGCCCGGGATGACAAACAGCTCCAAAGCCATGAGCACTATGCCAAGGATGAACACAACTACCACCCAGGGAGCCATCGTGCCGGTGACAATCGTGGGCAGGAAATACAGCACTGCCGACACGAAGGCCACGCCGCCGGCGAAGCCGAGGCCGGGCGTCTGCATCTCGAAATATATGCCTCCGAGGATGAGCATTATCAGGATAGCCCGCACGCCGGCGCTTGCCAGGAAACCGATGATGTGGTCAGTGGCCGTGGACTCGAATCGCTCCACGCGGTAGTCCCCTTCGATGTGATGGCGTATCACTTCGTCGACCGAAGACGCCTGCCCCTCGGCATAGCCCACGGCCATTGCCTCCTCGGGCGTGAGGGTGATTACGCTATCGGGGTTGACGAATCCCTCGGCGATAGCCGGGTCGCGGCGCCAGGCCCAGGACGAGTCAGCCTCGCTCCATACCTTGCCGTGGCTCTCGGCTGTGGCGCGCATGATCGACTTCATGTATGACTGATACTTGTCGGGCATGATCTCACCGGCCTGATTCACCACCGAACTCGCTCCGTAGCTGCCACCGGGCGCCATGTATACAGAGTCGCAGGCGAGGGTGATAAGCGACCCGGCAGAGGCTGCATTCGGGTCGACAAACGCCACCGTGGGGATCGGCGCGCGCATGATGGCCGTGCGTATGGAGTCCGCCGCATCCACGGCTCCGCCGTAGGTGTTGATGCGCACCACCATCAGGTCGGCGTCGACAGACTTAGCCTCGTCGATGGCGCGGCGTGTCTGCATCCACATCTTGGCGTCGACCTCTTCGTTGAGATCAAGCACATACACCACCGGCTCATGTGTCATAGCCGCGATAGAGGCCAATGCTCCGGCAAGAAGAGCGGCGAACAAGGCATAAATCTTTTTCATAATGCGGGAAATATTGGTAGGTTCAGGGCTTATGAAGTCATGACGCCTGCGGCGTCTGATTCTTTTTTCGGCGGAAATATGTGGTGAGTATGGGCACACCAACCACCAGATAGATATAATAGGTGATGAGGCGCCATATCAGGGCTATCACCAGCGCCAGGTTAGGCGCCGATATCAGATCTCCGTAATACTCTGTGAATATCCATTCGCTCAATCCCGAGCCGCCGGGCGTGGGGCTTACCATAAGCACCACCCACACCACGAGCTGGCGCCCGAAAACGAGCAGGGGCGACACCCCGGGCAGAAATGCCCAGAACAATGCGTTGACTATCAAGAAACGGCAGAACCACGAGAGCACCGTGGCGAAGAATACATTGGCCCACCATCGGGCAGAGCAAGTCTTGATCCACTCTGACGTGGCCACGATATTGTCGCCCACTTTCGTCACATTGCCTTGCCATCGGCGCAGCACCGGAAGAGAAAACAGCCGTATGAGCATATCCCTCACCCATTGCGGCTTAAGCAGGATGCCGGTGAAGAGAATCGCCGTCCACACCACGATGCCCGCATACACGAGCCAGAACGCTATCTCAAGCCCTTGGAGGAAAGCCCCCCGGTCGAGACCACCGAACAGCTGCTCGAATGGCAGGCATAGCACCATGACCGGGCATACGATCACGAAGAAAAGCTCGTCGAGAAACAGGGTGGTGAGGGTCAATGCCGTGGCCCGGCCCACCTTCACGCCCTCGGTGTTGAGAAAGAATATCGCCAATGCGCTTCCGCCCACAGCCGAGGGGGTTATCGCCGATGTGAAAGCGCACATCAGATCCACTTTCAGCGACTTTCGCCACGATAGCGAAGGCTTGGCTATGGTGTGAAACCGCCATGTGAGGCCGAAGTCCCTGCCTGCGACAAAGACCAGGGCCAAGGCTATGCCCAGAATCTCGCGCCATCCGAATGAGATTTTGGCGAGGTCGTCGATTGAAAATTCATCCTTGAAAAGCCACACTGCCACACCGACTCCGATAGCTATCGGAATCACCATCTGCCACAGCAGCCTTTTTAGATTGTCGAGCACCCTTGATTCTGTTTTTAGATTAGCGATCAGAGATTATTGCATCAGCGTGCATTAGGGGTTAGAGCCGACAGATAGGCAGCGGTGGTCTCCACCGGATCGACGCTGTCGGCGATGGGCCTTCCCACGGCCACGCCGCTGACTTTTGCGGCGAGCAAGGCGGGGATGTCGGCAAGAGAGAAGCACCCATCGGCCACGATAGGCAGCTCAAGCCCCGCTCCGCGCGAGGCCGAGACTTTCTCGGCAATCTTGTCGATGCCCCATCCTTCGGGAAAAGACACGTAATCCACGTCCTGCCCTTTTATGGCTATGGCAGAGACCGCCGAAGGCGCCTCCACGCCGATGATGGCCTCCGCCCCAAGAAAGTCGCGCACCTCCATCGGGCTTTTGGCGTATTTGCGCAGATGCACACCGTGCAGGCCCAGCTCCTTGGCCATCTCTATGTGGTTGTCAATGGTGAGGATAGTGCCGTTTTCCCTGCACAGGGGTATCAGCTCGGTGAGCAGCTCGCGCAGGTCCTCGTCGGTCATATCTCCGGGCGACAGCCTCACCCACGCGCACCCGCCCTCGATGGCCATTTGGGCAAGCTCGGGCATAGTGTATGTCTCGTTGGGGGTCAGTATGAATTGCAACATGGTGATTTCTCTTTTATTGTATTACGCAAATTTACGAAAAAAATTATGATAATCGCGGTTTGGGGGATGATTAAAGATTTTTTTGGTTAAAAATGCTTTCGTTTGTGGGGAAATTAGTATCTTTGCTAATTAAATCTTTGCCGCGTCAGCCATACGCGACATATCAGATGCGAGAATACATTTTCTTAATTCACCATACACGCAATGGACTTATTTGAAAAACTGACAGCCAATGCGAAGGCAAAGCCACAGCGCATTGTGCTCCCCGAAGGCACAGAGCCACGCACGCTCACTGCCGCCGACCGTATCATCGCCGACAAGATAGCGGAAATCATACTGATCGGCGACCCCGTTGAAATCAAAAACCTCGCAGCCGAGCTCAAGCTCGACCACATAGCCCAGGCCACCATCGTCGACCCGTCGGACGAGAAAGTCATCGACCGCTACGCTCCCCTGCTCTACACCCTGCGCAAAAGCAAGGGCATGACCCAGGAGGAGTCACGCCTGACCGCATCCAACCCCCTCTACCTCGGATGCCTCATGATCAAGAACGGCGACGCCGACGGCCAGGTGGCCGGAGCACGCAACACCACAGGCAATGTGCTGCGCGCGGCATTCCAGGTGATCAAGACCATGCCCGGAATCGAAGTGGTTTCAGGAGCCTTCATCATGCTTCTGCCCGAGGGGCTGCCCTACGGCACTGACGGCATCCTGGTATTCGCCGACTGCGCCGTAGTCCCCGATCCGTCGGCAGCCGAGCTGGCGCAGATAGCAGTGGCCGCCGGAAAGACAGCCCGCGACATAGCAGGCATAGAGCCGCGCGTGGCCCTTCTGTCGTTCTCTACCAAGGGCAGCGCATCCCACCCGGCGGTGGACAAGGTGGTGAATGCCCTTGAGATAGCCCGCAAGCTTGATCCGACCCTCATCATTGACGGCGAGCTGCAGTCTGACGCCGCCATAGTGCCTTCAGTGGCAGCCCTCAAAGCTCCAATGTCTCCGCTGAGCGGCAAGGCCAATGTGCTCGTGTTCCCCTCGCTCGAGGTCGGCAACATCGCCTACAAGCTGGTGCAGCGCCTCGGCGGCGCGCAGGCTGTGGGCCCGGTGCTCCAAGGCCTCGCGGCTCCGGTCAACGATCTCTCTCGCGGATGCTTCCCGGAAGACATCTACAAGACCATCATCATCACCTGCAACCAGGCCATCGGCATGAAAAACTAAATGACAAACCTTAAATAAAGAAAAGTGAAAATATTAGTTCTGAACTGCGGCAGCAGCAGTGTTAAATACAAACTCATCGACACAGCCGACGAAAAGACTCTGGCTGAAGGCGGAGTGGAGAAAATAGGCCTTGACGGAGGATTCCTGAAATTCAAGAAGGCCGACGGCTCGAAGGAAATCATCGAACTCGGCCTCACCGACCATAAAGGCGCCGTAAAGGCTGTGCTCGACCTGCTCACAAGCGAAGACAACGGCGTGATCAAGAGCTACGACGAAATCGGAGCCGTAGGCCACCGCGTGGTGCACGGAGCAGAGAAATTCAACAAGAGCGTGCTCATCACCCCCGAGGTTATAGAGCAGGTGAAAGCCTGCTACGATCTGGCTCCCCTGCACAATCCGGCCAACATCACCGGCATCGAGGCCATCGAGTCAGTGCTGCCCGCAGTGCCCCAGGTGGCCGTCTTCGACACAGCCTTCCACCAGACTATGCCCCCGAAGTCGTTTATGTATCCGCTGCCCTACAAGTATTATCTCGAGGACGGCGTGCGCCGCTACGGCTTCCACGGCACCAGCCACCGCTATGTTTCGCAGCGCGCCTGCGAGATCCTTGGCGTTGACATCAAGGACCAGCGCATCATCACCTGCCACATAGGCAACGGCGGCTCGATCACCGCCGTATACCAGGGCAAAAGCATCGACACATCAATGGGCCTCACCCCCACCGAGGGCCTGATGATGGGCACGCGCGTGGGCGACGTCGATCCGGGCGCTCTCACCTACCTGATGCTCAAGCACAATCTCACTCCCGCCGATCTGCAGAAGATCATCAACAAGGAGAGCGGCGTGCTCGGCATAAGCGAGATCTCAAGCGATATGCGCGAGATCGAGCAGGCCATCGCAGCCGGCAACGAAAACGCCAAGCTTGCCCTCGACATGTATGAGCTGCGCATCACCAAATACATCGGCGCTTACGCGGCCGAGATGGGCGGCGCAGACATCATCGTCTTCACCGGAGGCGTGGGCGAGAACCAGATGGGCACACGCGCCAGCGTATGCAAGACGCTGGGATTCATGGGCGTGGAAATCGACGCCGAGGTCAATGCCGCCACCCGTGGCGTGGAGGCTGTGATCTCTACCCCCGAGTCGAAGGTGACTGTGATGGTGGTGCCCACCGACGAGGAGCTCGTGATAGCCCGCGACACTGCCGCCATCGCCAAGGAGCGATAAGGCGCCGGGCATTGGCAAAATTGATTTAGCGATAATGGTTTGTGCCTGTCAGGCCTGACAAGAAAAAATAGACCAAAAAGCTAAAAAAATTTTGTAGATTTCAAAAAAGTACGTACATTTGCGGTGTTGTACATCACTACAACACCGCTTTTTTGATTTTTACCAATTCTATAATACACATTATTATGATCAAACACGGAAAGAAGATATTGCTGCTGATAGCCGCAATGTTCGCTATGGCCACCTCTGCCATGGCGCAGGGCATGCCCCCCGTGCCCGTTGATCCGGAGGTGCGCATCGGGCACCTTGACAACGGCCTCACCTATTACATCCGTCACAACGAGACCCCCAAAGGCCAGGCTGACTTCTACATCGCGCAGAAAGTCGGCTCGATCCTTGAAGACGACCACCAGCGCGGCCTCGCCCACTTCCTGGAGCACATGTGCTTCAACGGCACCGAGAATTTCCCCAACGACGGCATCATCCGCTGGCTGGAGTCGATCGGCGTGAAGTTCGGATACAACCTCAACGCATACACATCGGTTGACCAGACCGTATACAACATCAGCAACGTGCCCGTGGAGCGCGCATCGGTGCAGGATTCCTGCCTGCTCATACTCCACAACTGGGCCTGCGCCCTCACCCTCGACGGCGCTGAAATCGACAAAGAGCGCGGCGTGATCCACGAAGAATGGCGCCGCAGCATGGTAGGCCAGATGCGCATACTCGAAAAGCTCCTGCCATCTATGTATCCCAACAGCAAATACGGCCATCGCCTGCCCATCGGCACTATGGAGGTAGTCGACAACTTCCCCCACGAGGCTCTGCGCGAATACTACCACAGGTGGTATCGTCCCGACCAGCAAGGCATCATCGTGGTCGGCGACATCGACGTTGACTACATCGAAGGCAAGATCAAGGAGATGTTCGGCCCCATCAAGATGCCCACCGACGCCCAGGCCCGCGAATACTTCCCCGTGGAAGACACCCCCGGTACCATCTACGCCATCGGCAGCGACCCCGAGCAGACCAACATCATCATGCAGATGATGTTCAAGACCGACGCATTCCCCAACGAGATGAAGTCAAACCAGATGTACGTTCTCACTGACTACATCATCGACATGGTTGAGACCATGCTCGACCAGCGCCTCACCGACATGGGCAAAGACCCCGACGCTCCCTTCGCCCAGGCAGGCGCCGACTACGGCAATTTCTTCCTTGCCAAGACCAAGGACGCATTCAATGTGATGGTGCTTCCCAAGGGCAACGAATCGCTCGCCGCATTTGAAGCCGTATACCGCGAACTGCTCCGCGCACAGCGCCACGGATTCACCGTCAGCGAATACGAACGCGCCCGCTCGGAATACCTCTCCCGCCTTGAGAAATGGTACAACGGCCGCGAAAAGCGCCAGAACGACGCATACGTGCAGGAATACGTCAACAACTTCCTCGACAACGAGCCCATCCCCTCGGCTGAGGACAAATTCCAGATGATGAACATGATCGCCCCGATGCTCCCGCTTGAGGCCATCAACCAGATCCTGCCCCAGCTCATCACCAACGACAACCGCGTATTCCTCGGCCTCTTCCCGCAGAAGGAAGGCATCGACGTGCCCACCGACGCCCAGGTGGCAGCCATTGTGGCCAAGGTAGAGGCCGAAGAAATCGAGCCTTACAAGGAAGATGTCAAGACCGAGCCCCTGATCCCCGCGCTCCCCGCCCCCGGCAAGGTGGTGAAGACCGAGCACAACGCGCAGTGGGACTGCGACGTGCTCACCCTGAGCAACGGCGTGACCGTATATGTCAAGAACACCGACTACAAGAAGGACGAGATCCTCTTCGGCGCTGTCGCCATCGGCGGCACATCGACCATCGGCGATGACAAGGCCAACGAACTCATATTCCTGCCCTACGCCGCATCGCAGCACGGCCTCGGCGACTACACCAGCACCGACCTGCAGCGCTACCTCTCGGGCAAGCAAGCCAACGTAAGCCTCCAGCTCAGCGACTATAGCCGCCAGCTCAACGGCTCGTCGACCGTCAAGGACCTCCCCACCCTGATGGAGCTCATCTACATGACATTCACCAACTACGCCATCTCTGAGCAGGAATACAAGGCCACCCAGAACATGATCTCTTCGGTGCTGGCCAACCAGGCCCTCAACCCCCAGTTCATATTCCAGCGCGACCTCTCAAAGGCTCTCTACAAGAGCGCGGCCAATCAGGTGATCACAAGCGAGATCATCGCCGCCGCTGACCGCAACGCGATCCTCGACATCATCCACTCTAACCTCGCCAACGCCGCCGACTATACATTCTATTTCGTAGGCGACGTCACAGTTGACCAGATCACTCCGCTGCTCGACCAATACATAGCCACTCTCCCGGCCGACGCAAAGACCCGCACCACCGACTACGTAGTCAACACTGACCGCGAGATCGCTCCAGGCACTGCCCGCGACAACTTCACCACCAAGATGGAGAATCCGCAGACATGGGTGGCTATCATGATCGAGGGCACAATGCCCTACACCGCCAAGGACAAGAAAATCTCTTCGATGGTGGGACAGATCCTGAGCAACCGCCTTCTCAAGACCATCCGCGAGGAGATGGGCGCCGTATACTCGATCGGAGCCGGAAGCAACATGATGCGCCAGGGCAAATACAACACCCTGATGCAGATTCCATTCCCGATGAAGCCCGAAATGAAGGAGCAGGTGCTCTCTGAAATCGACAAGATGGTGCATGGCATGACATCTGATATCAAGGCCGAAGAGCTCAACCCCGTGAAGGAATTCATGGTGAAGAGCGCCAACGAAGACCGCGAGCAGAACGACGGCTGGCTCGGCCAGATGCTGGCCACTCAGCTCAATGGCGTAGACGTGATGACCAACGATGTTGACATCATCAACTCTGTCACCGTAGAAGACGTGCAGAACTTCACCAAGAAGCTCCTCGACCAGAATAATTACCGCGTAGTCATCCTTGATCCCGCGGAATAAGATCTCTGTATCTATAAATGCAAAAAGCAGCCCCCATGAGGGCTGCTTTTTGCATTTATATATTGATGCGAGAGATTGGATTGTCAGCTCTTGCCGGCAGGAGCAGAGGCGCTGTCTGAAGCAGAATCGGCTGCCTGCTTCCCTTCGTACTCAGCCTCGGCCTGGGCAAGCAATTTGCGGCTTTCGGCATCAGTCTGCCAATGGAACGGGACGAAATCGCTCGCCGGATTGACCCACGAAGGCTTTCTGCACGCATAAATTATGAACGGAAGCACCACAAACAGGCCAACGCCGCCGAATAGCACGGCGAACCAAACTGTCTTGCTGCCCATCTGCACCTGGTCGGGCGGGAAGAAACTGAGCACGAACGCAAGCAGCGAACCGGCGAAGCCGACACCGCCTACTATCCACATGAGCCAATTGCCCTTGCCTCCGATGCGGAACGGCCTCTTGGCCCCCTTCATCGAATAGCGCAGATAGATGGCTGCGGCAAACATCAGCAGATAGGCTATCAGATAGAGCACCACTGTGAGCTGCGAAAGTATCTGATAGAAGCTCTGCACCGACGGCATCACCACGAAAAGGAGCGAGAGCAGCGTCACGGCTATGCCCTGCACAAGCAGTATGTTTTTCTGCACGCCATTTTTGTTGGTCTTCTGGAAGAAAGGAGGCAGATAGCCTGCCTGCCCAACGGCGAATACGCCCTTCGACGGGCCGGCCACCCATGTGAGCACGCCGGCAAGCACGCCGAAAGCAAGAGCCACGGCAATGACAGGCGTGAACCACTCGATATGGAAAGCCGAGCTGTAATTGTCAAAGCCAACGAGCAGACTCTGCACCAGGTTGATATCCTTGGCCGGGATGATGATGCCCAGGGCATAGGTGCCGAGCACGAATATCAGCACAGTGGCCAACGCGCCTCCAAACACTGCCTTCGGATAGTTGACAGCCGGATTGGAGATCTGCCTGACGTGCACGCCACTCATCTCCATGCCGGCATAGAAGAGGAATATCGACGCTGCGAGCACTACATTGTCGAAATTGGTGAGATCAGGGAAGAAGCTTCCATGGAAATCCATCTGCGACTCGCCGCCGATACAAAGGAATATGACACCGAACACCACAAGCACTATCGCCGGCAGGATCGTGCCCACCATGCCGCCTATCTTCGACACCTTTCCTACCCAGCCGAGCCCCTTCATCGATATCAGCGTGGCAAGCCAGTAGATGCCGAGCACCACGGCTATGGTGTAGTATTTATTGGCCGCCAGGTGAGAGTCGGCCACATGGTCCATGCCTATGAACGCAAGAGACACGGCACCGAAAGTCAGCACCGTGGGGAACCATATCGTGCTCTCAACCCATTGAAGCCAGATGCCCAGAAATCCCAGCCTTGTGCCGAATGCCTCGCCGATCCACCTGAACATGCCGCCCTGCTGATACGGAAACATGGCCGCAAGCTCAGCCGCGACAAGCGAGACCGGAATCAGGAAGACCAAAGCTGCGAATAAATAATAGAAAGCCGAACTCATGCCATACTCGGCCTCTGCGGGGAGACCGCGTAGCGATACCACGGCTACGATATTCATGATCATTAGGGTGAACACACCCAGTTTGGCGGATTTTTTTACGGTCGCGCCCGATGGTTTTGTTGCCATAGCTTATTGCATTTATTTAATTGGATTTTTTATTTCCCGCTACAATGTTTCGCTCCCGGTCAATCCATGATGCTCACGCTGTCGCCATTCATGATGCCTATGCCGAGAATCTGCATAAACTTCTTGACGGCGGCCTGGGCCTTGACCGAATTTCCGGCATCGTCAAGCGGCGGCGCGAATGCGGCTATGCCGAAGAGGCCCGGCATCACGCCCAGCACACCGCCTCCTACGCCGCTCTTGGCCGGAATGCCACTGGTGTAGAGCCAATCGCCCGTATTCTGATAAAATCCCACAGTGGCCATCAGTGTGGTTATCTTGGGAGTGATTGAGGCGTCGAACACGCGCTTGCGCGTGAGAGGATTCACGCCCTGCGCCGCGATGGTGGCGCCCATTGCGGCAAGCTGATCGCACGTTATGCCCAGAGAGCACTGCCTCGTGTAGAGGTCGAGACTCATAGCCGTGTCGTCATATATGCGATTGTAATTTTTCAGGAGCCACGCTATCGATCGATTGTTGAAGTTGGTGGCGCTCTCGCTCTTGTATAGCTCGTCGATCAGCACCGGCGCGCTTCCGCAAAGATCTGTGATATTGCCGACTATGGCCTTCCATTTGGCTTCGGCATCGCCCTTTGGCGACACCATGGAGCAAGCCGAGATGGCTCCGGCATTGACGAGCGGGGTCGACGGAGAATCGTTTTCAAGCAATATCGCGAAAATCGAATTGAAAGGCAGGCCGGTGGCGTCGGCGCCGATCTTCGCGAGCACTTCCTCGGGCGATGTCTGCTTCATGGCCAGAATAGCCGTGGGCACCTTGCTCACCGACTCAATTCCGAATCTGAAAGATGCGTCACCAAGGCTCACTGATGTACCATCGGGCAGCATCACGCTCAAAGCGAACAGACCGGAGTCAACATTTGCCAGATATGGGATATAATTGGCGTTGGCTCCCCCGGTCAGGGATGAAGCATAAGCGTAGGCCTGACCGGCCGCTTCCCTGATCTTTTCTTTTGTGATTGTGATTTTCATATCTCTATAATATTATTGACAAAAGTCTGACACATCTATCCGGAGGCTTCCCCGCGCCATCCGTATATAGAGAATAACGCCTTGAATTTCAAAGAGGATTATCAACAATCCGTCTTTAAACAATTTAAGCGCTTACTATCACATTTTTTTGTCAATTCAAGGGATTTAGTTTATCTTTGCGGCGCAAACTCAAAAATCATAACCATGAACAAAATCAGACTCGCCATGATCTCGGCTTTGGCCCTGGCTGCCGGTTGCGCCTTGGCTCAGACGCCCAAGGTAGTGGCTCACCGTGGATATTGGAATACCGAAGGATCATCCCAAAATTCAATACGCTCTATCGTGAAGGCAGACTCCGTGGGATGCTACGCCTCGGAATTCGATGTATGGATGACTGCCGACAGCGTGCTGGTGGTCAACCATGACGCCACCATCAACGGTCACATCATCGAGACCACCGACTCGAAAACCATCCTCTCGCAGCAGCTTTCAAACGGCGAATTTGTGCCCACCCTGGAGCAATACCTTAAGGCGGCGTCTGGCCTCAAAAGCCGAATAGTGTGCGAACTCAAGACACACGACAGCCGAGCCACCGAGCAGATGGCCGTGAAAGAAATCGTAGACATGGTGGGCAAATACGGACTCGCAGACCGCACTGACTACATAGCCTTCTCGCCCGAGGCTTTCACTGCCTTCATCAAGGCCGCGCCAAAAGGATGCGGAGTGTACTACCTCACCGGAGACTATGTGCCGGCCCAGATAAAGGCGATGGGCGGCGCGGGCATCGACTATTCGCTCCGCACCATGAAGAGGCACCCCGAATGGATCGAAGAGGCACACGCGCTTGGCCTGCTCGTGAATATCTGGACAGTCAATGCCGAAGATGACATGCGCTGGTGCATAGATCATGGGGCCGACTTCATCACCACCAACGAGCCCGAACTCCTGCAATCAATCCTCAACGACAAATAAATAACCATTGGAGCAGCCCGTGTCAAGCAGGCTGCTCCAATGTTTTAGATACGCATCTGATTGTGATTGGATATCAGAATTTATTATGATGTATGCGTTCAGGGTGCCATTTATCCATGGGCTTCTGCTGCGTGAGCGGGTGCCCTACGGGCAACAGCGAGAACGGCACCACTTCCTCAGGCAGGCCAAGGATGGCCGACGCCGAAGCCATTCGGTCGGCATGGGGATAGAGACACGTCCATACGCCTCCGAGACCGATGGCATGCGCGGCCAGCAGGATATTCTCTGATGCCGCCGAAAGATCCTGCTCCCAAAGGGTAGCATCATCGCCGGCAAGGAAGCGCTCGCGGTTGCCGCACACGGCTATCGCCATCGGCGCCTTGGCCGCCATCTTGGCATAAGGCAACGCATCGGCGAGAGCCTGCAGCACAGCGGGGTCATCAATGACGACGAACTCCCACGGCTGGCGGTTTACGCCCGTGGGCGCGCTCATTGCGGCGCGCAGCAAAGCCTTCTGCTCCGCATCCGTCACCCGTGCATCCGCATATCGGCGCACACTGGTGCGCGTGAGTATGTTTTGGTAAGCGGCATTGCCGCCGAATTGATCTTCTGCCATATTCCTCAATAATTAACTCACCAGCCCTTAAAACGCCCGCCCCACCCAAAAAGTTGATTCATCCCCCTGCTCCCCCCACAAATTCATTATTAAAAAAATCAATATCACCAGATAGGTATAAAAGCAAATAAGCCAACATTATTTGAATCTTACGATACATTTATCAAGAAAAAAAATGTAATTTTGTAATCTGACGTCACTTTCTCTTAAAAAAAATTTTTTTAGGCAAGAAACACAGTTAATAGATAAAGATATACCCCAATCCTATTCATAAATATATGGCACTACCGATTAACATTGAAGACCTGCTTATGCAGAGGAAAGTGGAATCTAACCGGATTGAGTTCAAGAATGGATGGAATCCGGACAGAGTATACCGTTCGATTTGTGCGTTCGCCAACGATTTTGATAATATCGGTGGTGGCTATATTCTTATTGGTGTTGAAGAGGAGAATGGAGTTGCCAAACGACCTGTTGCCGGCATCCCTATCGAACAACTTGATTGTATTCAGAAGGATATCACAAATTTCAACAATAAAATTAATCCTTACTATATGCCTCGCATTGACACTGCGGAGGTCGATGGAAAGACAATTCTTGTGATATGGTGTCCGTCAAGCATTGAACGGCCTCATGATGTTCCAGACAACGTCACCAACAAGCATTTTCAAAGGAAGACTTATATCCGGTCAGGTTCAACAACTATTGAAGCTAAAGACTATGTCCTTGACGAGTTGAGGGATATGGCCAACCGCATTCCTTTTGATGACCGAGGCAATCCCGGAATCAGACTCTCGGACATCTCCGCAGCTTTGGTGATTGACCATCTGAATAAAGTAGGCAGTAAGTTGGCTGCTGATTTTGACCGATTAGGCTTGGAAGCGACACTCGACCAGATGGATTTGTTTGCAGGACCTAAAGAGAACCGTATGTTGAAAAATGTGGCGGCTATGATGTTCTGTCCCAACCCGGAGAAGTTCTTTCCTTACACTCAGGTTGAGATTGTCATCTTCCCGGAAGGTGTGTTTGAGAATCCACGCAACATCAGGGAAGTACCACCAATCAAGGGATCCGTACCCCAAATGATTGATGAGACCATGCGCTATCTGCGCACTATGATTATCAATCTGCATATCATCAAGCATACCTCACGCCGTACCGACCGCATTTATAACTATCCGGAGAAAGCTTTGGAAGAAGCCATAACCAACGCATTCTACCACCGCGACTATCGTTCACGCACTCCCATAGTAGTAGAAGTACAGCCTTACGAGATTACAGTTACAAGTGCCACAGGCCCCGACCGATCCATATCATTAGAGGCAATCAACGAAGGGAAGCGAATGGTTAGCCGCCATTACCGCAACCGACACCTCGGTGAGTTCCTCAAAGAATTGGGATTGACTGAAGGGCGCAACACTGGTATTCCCACGATACAACGTGAGTTGGAAAAGAACGGTTCTCCTGCAGCATCCTTTTACACAGACGAAGACCGTCTATCATTTCTTGTACGCATCCCCTGCCACGAAGGTGAAGAAGGTTTCTCCGAATCCTTTCTTGCCGAAACTTCCAATGACAACAGATATGACGGTGTAAATGACGGTGTAAATGACAGTGTAAATGACAGTGTAAATGACAGTGTAAATGACAGTGTAAATGACAGTGTAAA
>CANNVE010000007.1 GCA_947525975.1 uncultured Muribaculaceae bacterium
CCCACAAAGGTAATAAAAATCCCCCAACACACAAAATTCCGCCGAAACAAATCGCACCTGCACCCGTATGGAGGGGCGATGTCCGATCGCCCGATAGCGCCGACCTTGGCCCAATAACACGGATTTCACGGAAAACACGGATTTCAACGGATTATAAAGATAAAAAATCCGTGCAATCCGTGGTAATCCGTCTTAATCCGCGTTCCCGCACCGCCGGTGATTCCCAAAACACTGGCCCGTGCGTTTCGGAGAAACGCACCTCCACCCCAGGGAGACGCACCTCCACCAGCTTCCACATAACAACACGGATTACATAGACTTTATAGATAAAAAATCCGTGTAATCCGTGGTAATCCGTCTTAATCCGTGTTATTGTGCCTCTGGCGATTCCCAAATGGCTCGTGCGTTTCGGAGAAACGCACCTCCTGGGGATCAGAGCACGCCTTGGGCCATCATGGCGCGGGCCACTTTCATGAAGCCTGCCGTGTTGGCTCCCTTTACGTAGTTGACGTATCCGTCAGCCTCCTGGCCGTATTTCACGCATTGGGCGTGGATGTCAGCCATGATGCGGCGCAGCTTTTCGTCGACTTCCTCGGCGGTCCATGCCTGCTTCTGCGCGTTCTGCGCCATTTCGAGGCCGCTGACCGACACGCCGCCGGCGTTGGCAGCCTTTCCGGGCGCATAGAGTATGCGGGCTGCGAGGAATTCCTTGATGGCCTCGGGCGTAGAGGGCATATTCGCGCCTTCGCTCACAGCGATGCATCCATTGGCCAGAAGGGCGCGGGCAGCGTCGCCATCGAGCTCATTCTGCGTGGCCGAAGGCATGGCTATGTCGCAGGGGTATCCCCACGGCTTTCCGCCGGGCACATATTCGCAGCCGTATTCCTCGGCAAACTCGCTGATGCGACCGCGATAGAGATTCTTAAGCGTGAAGATGTATTCAAGCTGCTCCTCGGAGAGGCCGTCGGGCACATGGATGCAGCCGTCGGAATCGCTCATCGAGATCACTTTCGCGCCAAGCGCCATCAGCTTCTTGGCCGTGTAGGTGGCCACATTGCCCGAGCCGGAAATGGCCACGCGCTTGCCCTTGATGTCGATGCCGCGGGTGGCGAGCATATTGAGCAGGAAATAGACATTGCCATAGCCAGTGGCCTCGGGGCGGACAAGCGAACCGCCGAATTCGAGCGCCTTGCCGGTGAATGTGCCGGTGTTCTCGCGAGCCATTTTCTTGTACATGCCGTACATATATCCCACTTCGCGGCCTCCCACGCCAATGTCGCCGGCGGGCACGTCGCGGTCGGGGCCAAGCTGGCGCCACAGCTCCGCCACAAATGCCTGGCAGAAGCGCATCACCTCCATGTCGCTCTTTCCGCGCGGCGAGAAGTCGCTGCCGCCCTTGGCTCCGCCCATGGCGAGAGTGGTGAGGCTATTCTTGAATGTCTGCTCAAAGGCGAGGAATTTCAGGATGGACAGGTTGACAGAAGAGTGGAAGCGTATGCCGCCCTTGTAGGGGCCGATGGCGTTGTTGTGCTGCACACGATAGCCCATATTGTTACGCACGCGGCCCTTGTCGTCGATCCATGACACGCGGAATGAGAATATGCGGTCGGGGATGCACAGACGCTCTATCAGATTTACTCGTTCGAACTCGGGATGCTCATTGTATACATCCTCGATCGTGCTGACCACCTCCTCGACGGCCTGAATGTATTCAGGCTCGGCGGGAAAGCGGCGTTTGAGGTCATTGACCACGTCGATTGCTTTCATCCTTTTTTACCTATTAGAAAATGTGACAAACAATATTTTTCCGTTTTCGGTTGCAAATTTACACATTTTTGGCAAAATATCAAAGAAATCATCATCAAATTTCGAATTTTATTCACAAAAGGACATTTCACGACGCACCGACGAAAGAAAGCGGCCCGCACGGAGACCATACGCTCCATGCAGGCCGCTTATGCCTTAAACGCATCCAGCCCCTCGGCTATATCTGCTCAAGAGTCGATGACGGATAGTAGTGCTCAAGTATCTGCCTGTAGTCATAGCCTTGGGCGGCCATCATGGCCGCGCCTATCTGGCACAATCCCACGCCATGGCCCCAACCGGCGCCGCGGAGCGCGAATCCGCCGCGAGTCTTCTCAACGACGAAGGCCGAGCTGTAGAGATGCGACGGCGAAAGGATGCGCCTTATCTCAAGCTCCTTGCCTATGTCGGCTGTGAGGCGGTCGCCCACTATGCGAAGCAGGGTGATTCGGCCGGAGGAACCTCGCCTGAGGGGTATCATCTCCTTTATCTCGCCAAAATCGAGACCTGATTTAGCCCTTACGAGCTCGGAAAGTTCATCGCTGTCATACTCCACCTTCCAGCGGTAGAAATCAGACGTCTCCTGGTCATAGCCGTTTAGCACTTGCGAGAGGATCTCGCGATTGCGTGTGTTGCAGAAAGCCTTTGGCTCCGACAAAATCCACTCCACAGCGTTTTCCTCAATGCTCAAATCGGGCATCGCAGGCTCGGGGATAAGATCGGGCTTGGCTGCAAGATAGGCCTTGGGCTCATCTTCCCAGCAGCTCTCAAACACCTCCATCGCCCCACCGCAGCATTTCGAGAAGCGCGCGTCGCACAGCTCGCCGTCGTGCATCAGCACAAGGCCACGGGTGGCATCCACCGCCTCGCTCACCTTCCGGGTGGTCTGGCGCGTTATGCCCTGATAGCGCTGGCAGTGATCGTCGGCGCAAACATCGAAGTCGACATGGTCATTACCTCCGTACCATCGCACCCTTGTCACGCCCTCGCCGCCATCGGTGAGCCGGTCATCGTCATACCCGCCCGGAGCGGCATCGGCGGCATGGTTGCGTATCTGGGCCAACGCCCAGCTTCGCGAAATCACAGCGTGAGCCTTAAGAAGCTCGATCTGCGATGTGGCGCTCATTTCTGACGAAATCACGCTCGATATGTAATCCTCGATCGAAAGCACATTGATCACCGTCAGGCTCCCCTCTCCGTCGGGCTTTATGAGGATGTCGCCCTTGAAGGTCTGGTCTTCCTTCCTCTCCCAGTGGAATTTCACGCCTATGGTTACGTCCCTAACGGTGACGCAGCACTGCGGCTCGGTGGCCTCGAAGAGCATTTCCTCCTTCACGTTCTTCGCCGAGAGGGACACTATGCCTTCGATGGGCTCGCCGCCGTTGATGTATGGCCCGCTGAAGATGAGCTCCACCTTCCGCTCGGCCATTATGCCTACCCTAATCTTTTTCATGACTTATTACGTAAGTCTTTGAGCTCATCCTTCGTGTAGCAGAGCTCACTGTAAATTTTCGCGGCAATCTCGTCGTTGACGGCTCGGAAATCCTTCTCCACAGGGGTGATAAGCACACCCGCCAGGTCAACCGACGCAGGAGAAATCAGCATCTGACCATCCTCGGAGCCATAAAATGAAGGACGATGCTTCTTGCGCGGGATAACCACCATTTCATAACGGCCTCCTTGGCGACGACGGCAAAGAATGTTCATCATCGGCTCTTCTTCGCCTTCGGGGACAGGAAGGCTGTCATAAATATATTTAAAGTCTCTGGCCGCCTCAAAAGGAGTGTCGGCGAAGCTTCTATATACGCCGAAAGGCACTTCAGTGTCGAATATGCAAAGGAAGTCGGTGTTGCCGGCCTGGAAGTGCATATGGTCGGGGGCTGAGGCTCCGCACCGCGGGCCGTTGTAGAACACGGTGTATCCCTCCAACTCGGCAGCCAACTCGCACATATCTTCTATGCGGCCTTTAATGCGCTGCGGCACATGCTCTGTGTCGGGGATGGTGAGGTGGCGCGGAAATATCGGAAACGGATTCACGAGGATGGTGTAGTCACGTCCCGAAGGTCCTTTCCACTCGATACCCTCCTGCTCGGCGGGGCGATTGGCTTCGCAAAGGAAGCAAGCGCGCTTCTTGAGCGACGCGGCATCGACCTTGGCGCCGGTGGAGGCAATGCGGGCGGGATTGAACTGCACCTTTCCCCACGTCAGGGGCTTGACCACTACCCGGCCAAGCGCGTCAAAGTTGGCGGCGGCCATGGGCCAAGCCGCCAACTGACGATCTATGAATGATTGTATGTCGATCATTTTCTGTTCATTGCCACGCGGGCCTCGAGTTCCCAGGTGCGTATGCGGTCTTTATAGAGGTTATGGGCATTCATCTTGTTGAGGTCAAGAGCGGCGTCGCTGTTGTCTTCCCACCTGCGGCAATAATAGAGCACATCGTAGATGCGGCCTATCTGATAGCGGCGCGAGATGGCCAGGCCCAGGGCATAGTCCTCGCCGTATGACGTGTTGGGCACATGGATCTGACGCAGCAAGGGAGTGTAGAACGCGCGCGGAGCGCCGAGGCCGTTGATGCGCAGGGCATTGTTGCGGCCATTGTCGGGAGTCCACTCCTTGTGGTCGATCACGCCCGGGGGGATGGGATTTTTGTCGATGTCCGTGAGCATGTATGTGCCTACGACCATGCCGCAATTCTGCTCATAGAAAGCGTCTACGATCTTCTGCAGCGTGTCAGGGCCGCTATATACGTCGTCAGAATCGAGCTGCACGGCAAATTTGCCGCAACGCACATCCTGCACGCCCATGTTCCAGCATCCGCCGATGCCGAGATCCGTGCGCTCGGGCTTGATGTGCACCACCTGCGGATTGCCGGCGTATTCTTCGATGGCCTCTGTGGTGCCGTCGGTTGAGTGGTTGTCGATTACGATGACATTGAATTTGAACTTTGTCTGCTGTGCGAGAGCGCTGTTGATGGCATCGCGGATGGTGCGCACACGGTTGCGCACGGGGATGATGACCGAAGCCTCAAACACGAATTCCCCCTTGTTGAATTCAATGGGAGTGAAATGAGGAGGCAGGTATCCGCCTATGGCCTTGAGGTGGTCGGTGCAGGCCTGTTCCATCTCGATCTGGTTGGCGCGGTTCTTGGGGTCTACGTAGTCGAAAATTTTCTGGCCGGTCTTGCGGTTGTCGTTCTCCACATCCTGGTAGAGATATTCGTTGATGTGCACGATGGGGGCCAGACGGCTTGCGCGCAGGCGCAGATCGTAGAGCGCAGCGGCCTTATAGTCGCGCTCGATGCCGGCGGCAGCCTCGCGCAACACAGAGGCGCGGAAGAAAAGGACAGAGCCGAAGTTGAAGTCATCGCGGAGCGAGCCGAACTGGTAGTCGATCACCGGGGCATTGGTCTGCTTGCCGTCGACCACTGCATAGTGATCGGCGTAGAGCATGCCGGCGCCTGTGTCCTCGGCAATGCGCACAAAGCGCTCGAGGGCGAAGTATCCGGGGATTAGATTGTTGTATTTTGTGTAGAGAAGCACATAGTCGCAGTCAGTGGCCTTCTCTGCTATCTCTTTGATGATCTTTGTCGAAGCGAGCGCGTCAAAACGGGTGTCGATGAGTTCGACACCGCTCACCAGCGGGCAAGCCGTGAGGTTGGTCACAGACACGAGTGTGTCGGTCTGGTCGACGTAAGGTAGGAAGATTTTGATCATGAGTATGATTTATTCGTGTTATAATGTAGTTTTTTATTTAGATTTAAAGAAATTGAGCGCCTGGCCCATCAGCCTTGTGCGGTGCGACGCATCCTTGATCGTCTCAAAGGGAAATCCGATCACCACTGTGCGGTATGCGCCGGGGGAATATGCGATTCCGGCCACAAGGTTGTTCTCGCCATATCGCATGATGGTGGCGCCTTTCTCCTTGTCATTAGCGAAGAATGAGTCAGGAGATTCCACGGCGTAGAAATCAGGATTGAGCTCATTGTAGAAACTGAACGATCCGCCGTCAAACGCCTTGAAGCGGCTGTCGACCTCGTAAGCCTCGCCGGTGACGGCTGCCTGACCTACGCGCCAAGAATATCCAAGCACATCCTGCGCGAATTTCTTGTCGGCCTCTGCCACTTCCTTGCTTGAATATGGATTGTCCCAAAGATCTGTGGCGATGAACGATCCGCTAAGGAATACGTTTCCGCCGGCGGCGGTGTACTGCCTGAGCTTGGCCTGGAGCTCAGCGGGGAATGTCTTGAACTTGCTGCCATAAAGCCCGGTGCCGGTCTTTATCTCCTTCTGCTTGCCCATGATGAGGTCAAGGATCTTGGGGGCCGATGCCACATTGCCATTGGTGAAGGCCTCTACGCTCGATGATATGAATCCGTATCCGCAATCGGCGATGGCCTGACCATGGACCACAGTGTAGTCAAAAGTGTTTCCGGCCACCGGCTGGGTCTCAAAGTTGCTGCGCGATGCGCCGAATCCGGCGGCGTCGTCGTCCATCCAGGGGATATCGCGGCGGAATTCAAACTGACTGCCGATGAACGATATGTCATAGACGTAAGGCACGCCATGGTCCCTAACATCATAGAAGCCTGCGATCTCGCCAGAATCAAACCAATCGGGAGCGCTCACGCGGGTGAAGCCGTTGACCACGAGCACCTGCTCGGCACCCGGCTTGTAGCAAAGAGCGAGCACTTCAGAGGGAAAGCTGACGCCGCCGTCATTGCCGGCCACGATGCGATAGCTGCACACCTCGCCTTCCTCGGCCTTGAGCTCATACTTCGGCTCCCCTACCGTGGCAATGGGCCTGAAGCCGGCCTCGCCTGCCTTGCGCTCTTCCACCACGTAATATGTGGGCTTTGCCGTAGGCTCGAGTTTGTCGGCCATTGGCTGCCAAGTGAGTTCATATCTGCCGTCTTTGCCGCCATTGATAGCGAATGAACGGATAGGCAGCGGCTGCACCACGTAGGGGCGCCCGTCTCTCTCGGCAAGGAACTTAAGCATGCCTTTGTAGATGGATCTCGACACCACAAAGCGGAATGCCGGATCGAGGCCGTATTTCATGTCGGCGAAATTCTGATGCGACAGGAGCTCGAGGAGCATTGTGGGCACCTCGGGCACGCGCGCCTCATAATATGATTTGTCCCACATGCCGCGGCGGGTCCAGTTAGGCTCCATCTCGGCGCGCACATCGTCTACGATCTGCGTCATCACCTTATTGGTGAAGTCACGCGAAGCCATGCGCGACGATCCGTTGGCGTATTTGCCATCCTCGGTCTGTGTGTAGAATATGCCGAGCGTGCCTATGATAGAGTCATTGAGCGTGGTCCCGGCATCGGAGTGGAACGCGAAAGCCAGATCCACCGGGATGTTGAGGCCCTCCTGGTCGGGAAGCATCGACGATCCGCCGGCGAGCCAGTTGACCCACAGGCCTCGGCTGCGGTAATCGTCATTGTAGTCATTGACATAATCGGTGGGCGTGAACACGCTGTCGGGGGCGCCTGCCCATTGCAGCCAATAACGCGCGCCTTCGGTGAATCTCGGGTATCCGCTGGCCACATACTGATAATCGATGTCGCCAAGGGGCTCCTTCACGATGCGGGCCACATTGCCCACACCACCGCCCACCTTCACGGCGTCGGCAGTCACCACCGTCCCCTTCCGGGCAGAGGCGTTGCTCAGAGTCACTATTTCGCGGCTGTCACCGGCCTTAAAGGGGAAATGCCCGAGATATATCCATGTGCCGCCTCCCATCTTCTGGTTGACCTTGAAGTTGCGGTCGCCGGTTGCGGCATGCACTGTGTAGAGCGCGTCCTCGCTGCTTTCGGGCAGCGTGACGTATGAAACATATACTGCATAATCGCCGTCCTCGGGTATCGGAGTGGAATATACAGCCTGCGATGCTTTTTCGTCATAGCCAACTGTGCGGGCCATGCGGGCGGTGCCGTCGCTGAAAGGGTGCGAGCCATTGACAAGGAGCGTGTGATTGTAGGCGAAACCGTCGCCGGGAGCCTGCTTCCAATCTTCGCTTCCGTTCTTTTCCCTGTAGCCTGAATCCTTGGAGTCGTTGTCGATGACAAATTCCTGAAGCCTGATGTCGCGCTCTCGGGGGCTCATCACGTAGGCGCCGGCGTTTTCGAGCATGGGCATCAGGAATGGCATCACATAGCTCTGCGTATATAGATCTTCCACGGTCTGCATCACGCGGGCCCTCTGCCATTCCCAACGGTTTAGCTTTGGCTCGAAGTACCAGCCGTGGCTCTGCCATAGCGCTATGTTGCTGCCGTCGAGGCCTCCGGGAGCGGGGGTGGCGGCCAGGTCGGTGATGAAGGGCGTTTTCTCCTTAGGCCCGGCTATCTTATACGAGGCATCGGAAGCGAGCTTGTCGATGGACTGCTTCCCGACGTTGATCTTTACCGTATATCTCGCATACTTGGCGGGAAGCGCCTTGATCACATCGGCCTTAAGCCGTGCGATGGCCTCTTTTGTCAAAGGGATGTATGACAATGATTCGGAGCAAGATACGGTGACGGTCTTAGATTTAGGCGAGATTGAAACTTTATTCACTTTTGGCAAAGCGAAACCTGAATTTTTAGGCACGATGGCCGTGACCGCTTTCTGCACAGCCTGCTCGTGCTCAGCCCGGGCGGCGACCGGAGCGGAAAGCACCGAAGCCGCAAGGAAAAGGCTTATGAGCGATTTATTCATGATTTTGGTTTTATTCACAAAATTACAACAAAAAAGTCTAGAATGTCAACCATAGTGCTAAAAATATACGCAAAATATCGCTAAAATATATTTACAATCAATAATCCCTCATTTCAAGGCTTCAGGCCATGAAATGAGGGATCATATTTGTGCTTTCTTTACCTTAATACTTACCTACCAATTGCATGCCTCGGCCAAGAGGCGGCAGGTCAATGCTTATCGCCTCGACTTTGCCTGGGCGCCTTTGCCGTTGTGGTCATGATGGCCGCGAGCCTTCTCGTTGCCATGATGGCGGCCACGCTCTTTGTTGTTGAAGCCGCATTTGTCATTCTGAGGCTGCCCGGCGCAATTCTCGGGCATGAGCACTATGTTTTCAAGGAATGTGGTGTACTGCTCGGGGGTGAGTATCTCTTTCACCTTGGCCACATAGTCAGCGCTCACCCTGCGTCCCGGGCCGCGACGGCCATCTCGGGGACCGCAAGGCTGTGCCACGCAAGCCGAGTCGACGCAAGCCTGCCCGGCGGGGCAATTTATCTGGCCCTTGCGGTCGCCGCGCTGCTTACGCTGGGGACGAGCCTGCTCACGCTGCGCCTTCACGGCGGCGTTGAGAGAATCCATGCGGGCCTGCTGGGGGATGTCGAGCAGAATGCCCTCGAACGCGAAGTCGGTGAATTTCTGCGGACGCGCCATTTTGTCATTGGCGCCGGGAGCGGCGCTGTTTTCAGCGCAGCAGGGTGCCTGGTTGGCGGCAGGGGTCTGTGCCGACGCCGAAATGCCATTTGCGGCCATGGCCGCAAATGCGATTGCCAATACTTTCTTATTCATAATTTTCAAAGCTTTAGTTCGGTTAAACAGATATGTTGTCTTGAGCTCAGTCACGAAATTAAGACACCCCGCCTCCCCAAAAGTTTAAAAACTCGTGAACCATTTTCGATAATTTAACCCATCAGCTAAATTTACTCAAAATTAAAAAAGAGACATATTTTTTTGATTGCTATGTTTTATTTGCGTAACTTTGCAAAAGTAACAATCATTATAGGCACATTATTTCTACTATTTTATAAACCAATCTGCTTTTTTATGAAAAAAGTGTTTATTCTCGCTTCGGCTGTCGGAGCCGCCTATGCCCAGGCATACGCTGACTTTGACTGCACCGGCGTGGTGGTTGACGAGACCGGCGAGCCTATGATCGGCGTTGTCGTCATTCCCGAGGGTAAGTCCACCGGCGTGGAAACCGATATTGACGGCAAGTTCAAGATCAGGGTCGCCGACGGCACAAAGTCGCTCAACTTCTCATTTGTGGGCTTTAAGACCCAGATGGAGCCGGCCCGCTCTGCCATGGGCACAGTGACCATGCAGGAAGAGGCCAACACCCTCAACGACGTTGTCGTGACCCAATCGATCGCACGCACCCGCATGACGCCCGTGGCCCTGTCAAACGTAGACGCAGCCACAATCGACGTCAAACTCGGCAACCAGGAATTTCCCGAAGTGCTGAAGACTACCCCCGGCGTATGGGCCACCAAGGACGGCGGCGGATACGGCGACGCGAAAATCAACATGCGCGGATTCAAGTCGGCCAACGTAGCCGTTCTCATCAACGGCGTGCCCATCAACGACATGGAATGGGGCGGCGTTTACTGGTCAAACTGGGCAGGCCTCTCTGACGTGACCTCATCAATGCAGACACAGCGCGGCCTCGGCGCATCGATCCTATCGGCGCCCTCTGTCGGAGGCACCATCAATATCCTCACAAAGGGCCTCGACGCCAAGAAAGGCGGATCGGCATGGTATGGCATGGGCAACGACGGCCTTAACCAGTACGGCGTGACCGTATCCACCGGCCTGATGGACAACGGCTGGGCCGTGACAGTGCTCGGAAGCCGCCGCTGGGGCGACGGATACGTGCAGGGCACACAGTTCAATTCATACAACTACTTCATCAACGTGTCGAAGCGCATCAATGACGACCACCAGCTGTCGTTCACCGCTTTCGGCGCACCCCAAAGCCACAATCAGCGCTCCTCGCAAGATGGCCTCACCATCGAAGGATGGCAAGACATGCGCGACTATATGGACGGAGAAAGCCCCTACCGCTTCAATCCCACCTACGGCTTCGACCGTCAGGGACGCCAGCGCACATCGAGCCACAACCACTACCACAAGCCTCAAATCTCGCTGAGCCACACCTGGCAGATCGACTTCAAGTCAAGCCTCTCGACCACAGCCTACGTATCGCTCTCAAGCGGCGGCGGATATTCCGGCCAGGGACGCAACGTCGACTGGGAAGGCAACTCCCTGAGCTACAGCTCTTGGTACGGATCGTCAAACGGCGTGCTCAACACCATCTTCCGCAACCCCGACGGCACATTCGCATACGGCAAGATCCAGGAGATGAACGCCGCTTCGACCACCGGCTCAAACATGGTGATGAGCGACAGCAACAACAGCCACGAATGGTACGGCCTCGTTTCTACTTACAAGAACAGCCTCATCCCCAACAAGCTTAACCTCACTGCCGGCATCGACCTGCGCTATTATATCGGCCACCACAACAACAAGATCATCGACCTTTATGACGGCGCTTACTATATGGACGATTCAAGCCGCAAGAATGTGAACCCGCTCAACAACGCGGCAGCGGCCGATCCCAACTGGAAATACGAGAAGCTTGGCGTCGGCGACATCGTTTATCGCGACTATGACGGCCACACCGCCCAGGAAGGCCTCTACCTGCAGGGCGAATACTTTGCTTTCGACAAGAAACTCACAGCCGTGGTCACCGGATCTGTCAGCAACACAGCCTACTGGCGCGTTGACCGCTTCTACTACGACAAGGAGCACCAGAAATCAGCTACCCTCAATTTCTGGGCAGGAACCGTAAAGGGCGGCGTCAACTACAATATCGACCGCCACAACAACGTCTACTTCAACGCTGGCTACATCACCCGCGCGCCCTTCTTCTCGGGCGGCGCATTCCTGAGCTCTACCGTGAGCAACGCCACAAACCCCAACGCCGTCAACGAGAAGGTGGCTTCGTTTGAGCTCGGCTACGCCTACCGCTCGCCGGTGTTCAGCGCCACAATCGACGGATACTACACCAAATGGCTCGACAAGACCACAACCCGCACAGGCGACATCACCAGCGGCGAGCATGCTGGCGACCGCTATTACTTCAACATGACCGGCGTAAACGCCCGTCACATGGGCATCGAGGTCAACGCCACATACCAGCCCACCAACTGGTTCACTCTCGAAGGCATGCTCTCGCTCGGCGACTGGATCTGGGACAGCAACGCCACCGGATACTTCTACAACCAGATGGGACAGCCCCTCTCTGACCTGCGCGGCAACATAGCCGAAGGCATCTTCGCCCCCGACCACGCCCACGCCACCCTCAACCAGAAAGGCGTGAAGGTAGGCGGCTCGGCCCAATGGACCGGTGCCCTCTCCGCCACATTCCGCCCCTTCAAGGGCTTCCGCATCGGCGCTGACTGGGTGGTCAACAGCCACAACTACAGCGACTACCAGATATCGTCGAGCAGCTACACCGCAGGCGCCAACATCAATGTGGCCGATCCGTGGGAAATTCCATGGGGACAGCAGTTTGACCTCAACGCAAGCTACCGATTCAAACTTGGCGGCATCGACGCCACACTCATCGGAAACGTCAACAACCTCTTCAACTACAACTATGTGATGGACGCCTACACATCTACAGCCGAGAAAGGCACATGGCAAAACGCATACCGCGTGTTCTACTCTTTCGGCCGCACATTCTCTGTCCGTCTCAAAGTCAACTTCTGATTAACCGCATCGATCAGCAACTATAATTTGACAATAAAATGAGAAAATCATATATCTACGCCATGCTCATCCCTTCAGTGGCCATCTCGCTGGCCGCCTGCGATGACAACGCATGGAACGACAAACTCGACGGTTTTGAGAGCAACCCTCCTATCACTGACGTGAAGACCATAGAGTATACGCTCACCGACGCCGACTATGCTGCCATAGCCGTCAATGCCACCAATGTCGGCCTGGCCGGCGAGGCCAATGCCGAAGCTCTCACAGCCGTGGGCACGCAGCACTATTTCACCGATGTGATTACGGCCACCGACTATGTCCCCGCATTTCTTGAGTCGACGTCTTTCCCCTACTTCACCCTGTCGGAAGGCTCGGCTGTGAAACTCACCTACCGTGAGACCGAAGCGCTTCCGGAGCTGACAACAACCCTGGCCTCGGCCCCTGCGGTGACATTGAGCACCGATGACTATCAACTGGTGTGGGACAGCGATGACGATTACGTCAACTGCTTCACTCCCTCAATGCCCGCCTCGAAATTCATTCCCAAGCTTCTGCCCGAATATTTCCCCGAGGCCGAGGAGGGAGCCTATGCCATAGTCACCAGCCAGGTTTCAGACCAGGAGCCCGTATTCGACACTCCCGACAATCCTGAAGAGCCCTCATACACCCACACCCTTGTGACCGCCATGGCCAATGGCACATACGTGATCGTAGCCGACGGCAATGCCGCCACCACCATCAGCAAGGGATACGGCTACCTCGCTCTCACCGAGGTGACATCTGACGGCGCCGGCCTCAATGTCGATGAAGACGCCGAAGGCATCGAATTCACATTCACAGCCACCGACGGCGGCTATTACTTGCAGGATTGCAACGGACGCTATCTCTCGCAGTCAGGCACATTCAACAGCTTCAACTTCAGCGACGCCGCGCCCGAAACAGGCGCCGTATGGGAAGTGACCATCAACGACGACGGCACTGCCAAGATCCTCAACAAGGCTGTCAGCAAATTCATGCAATATGATCCCAACTACAGCTCTTACGGCTCATACGCCGACGCCCGCGGCGTGCTGCCCTCTCTCTACGTGAAATCTCCCGCCGCCGAAGCCAAGGCTCCCGTGGCCAAGGCTCCGCTTGCCACCGTGCCCTACACCACCGAGTATTCCGTATGGCAATACGCCAAAGACAAGTGGTCCGCAGCCTCAAACGTGGCCATCCTCCAGCCGTCAGACTACACCGAGATGCAGCAGAAATACGCCAACCTCTCCGGCACTCTTCCCGCCCAGCTCCTGCCCATATACCTCGCCAAGAAGTATCCGTATGCGCAGGCTGACAACATCGTGTATGTCCTCTACCAATACTACGACGGAAAGGCCACCAAATACCGCTGCGACCAGTATGCCTACGACGGAGCCGCATGGATCCTCAACAACGGCATAAAGACCGTGACAAGCCAGTTTGTGCGCAAGGCCGATGGCTGGAAGTATGACCCCAGCGTCACCCTTGTGCTCCCCGTTGGCAAGAGCATGGAGCCGAGCACCACATACTATCAGGCTTGCGTTGACTGGGTATACGAGAACATTGACAAGCCACTCGGCTCCACCAGCATCAAGAGCGGCCTCTACTACGTGACAAGCTACGGCAACAACGAATATTACAGCGGCACATCGGCATTCCAGAACAACGTAGACCTGCGCGCCGCCAAGGCCAAGGAGCAATATCCCGACGGATACGAAGGCATGACCGACGACCAGATCGTAGAGCTCATGAAGCACCGCTTCGCATTCGAGGTGATGCCCGGAGCCCTCAAGACTCTCCATCCCGATGCGGCTCCCACGCCCGATGTAGAAGTATTCTTCACCATCACATTCGGCGTCTACACCGGCACAAACGCCACCTACACCATCGTCTACAAGGTGACAGCGCCTGCCACATTCGAATTTGTGAGCTGCGATTGGTGGGAAAACGGCGTTCCCGCTGAATAATCCACACTGACCTTGCACCAACCCCGTCCCCCGGGCTTCAACCACGAAGTCCGGGGGATGTTTTATCCGTACAATATGACACATATGATTAGATATTCATCTTTTTTTGCTACTTTTGCCATATAATTTCTTAACAACCCTCAAAATCATGAGCTACAACATAGGAGACATAGTGCCCGACACTCTCGGCCTCGACCAAGACGGACGCGAAGTGAAGCGCAGCGACTACCCGGGAAAGTCGATAGCGCTGTATTTCTACCCCAAGGATATGACATCAGGATGCACTGCGCAAGCCTGCAATCTACGCGACAATTACAGCGAACTGCTCGACAATGGATACCAGGTGATCGGCGTGAGCGCCGACCCCGCCGCGTCGCATCTGAAATTCATTGCAAAAAACTCCCTGCCATTCCCCCTGATTTCCGACCCTGACCACAAGCTGCTCGAAGACTTCGGCGTGTGGGGCGAAAAATCGATGTACGGACGCAAATACATGGGCACATTCCGCACCACCTTCATCATTGATCCCGATGGCCGCATTTCACGCATCATAGGCCCGAAACAGATAAAGACCTCGGCCCACGCCGCGCAGATACTCGAAAAGTAAATTTTTAGGGCTATTTTTCAGATTGACGAATTTTTTTCGTAAATTTGCGCGTTATTACCCGAATTATTTACCATCACCTATCATGAACATATCATATAGCTGGCTGAAACAGTATATCGACTTTGATCTCACACCCGATGAGTTGGCTGCCGCCCTCACATCAATCGGCCTTGAGACCGGAGGCATTGAAAAAGTTGAATCTATACGTGGCGGTCTTCGCGGAATTGTCATAGGCAAAGTGCTCACTTGCATCGACCACCCTGACAGCGACCACCTGCACATCACCACAGTTGATCTCGGAGACGGAAAACCGACACAAATCGTGTGCGGAGCTCCCAACGTGGCCGCCGGCCAGACCGTAGTCGTGGCTACCGTGGGCACCACCCTTTATGACGGCGACAAGGAATTCCAGATAAAGAAATCAAAAATCAGAGGCGTGGAATCATACGGCATGATATGCGCCGAAGATGAGATAGGAGTGGGTACATCCCACAACGGAATCATAGTGCTCGAAGACGGATGCGCTCCCACAGGCACACCCGCCGCCGAATATTACGGACTCACCGACGACTATGTGCTTGAAGTGGACCTGACTCCCAACCGCATCGACGCAGCCTCGCACTACGGCGTAGCCCGCGATCTGGCCGCATGGCTCGCCTGCCATGCCAATGCATCGGAGCTGAAGAAGCCCTCTGCCGACGCATTCAAAATCGACGCGCCCGAGCAGAAAGCCGTCAGCGTGGAAGTCGAAGACAAGCAGGGATGCCCAAGATATTGCGGCCTCACCATCGAGGGCGTCACAGTGGCCGAAAGCCCACAGTGGCTCAAGGATCGCCTCAATGCCATCGGCCTGCACCCGATCAATAACATAGTAGACATCACCAACTACATACTCCACGGATTTGGCCAGCCGATGCACTGCTTCGACGCAGCGAAAATCAAGGGCGGCAAAATCGTGGTGCGCACATGCACCGCGGGCACAAAATTCACCACTCTCGACGGCGTGGAACGCGAGCTCAACGAGGCCGACCTCATGATCTGCAACGCCGAGGAGCCGATGTGCATAGCCGGCGTATTCGGCGGCATCGAATCTGGTGTGACCGAGGAGGCGACCTCTGTATTCCTCGAAAGCGCCTACTTCAACCCCACCCGCGTACGCAAGACAGCCCGCCGCCACGGTCTCAACACCGACGCTTCATTCCGCTACGAGCGCGGCACTGACCCCAACTGCTGCATGTATATCCTCAAGATCGCTGCCATGATGGTGCAGGAACTCGCCGGAGGCAAGATCGTAGGCGAGGTATATGACGAAAAGGCCTGCGATTTTCCGCCCTTTGACGTCGAAATGTCATATAAGCAGCTCCACGACCTCATCGGAAAGGAAATCCCCGCCGAGACGGTCGACTCGATCATCAAATCGCTCGAGATCGAAATCGCCGGTCGTGAAAACGGAGTTCTCAGCCTCAAAGTGCCCACATACCGCGTCGACGTGCAGCGTCCCTGCGACGTGATCGAAGACGTGCTCCGCATCTACGGATACAACAATGTGGAGATGCCGCAGGCTGTGCACTCTTCGCTCTCATTCAAAACCGCGACTGACGAAGCCGAAGACCTGCGCCGCACAATAGCCAACCAGCTCACGGCTGAAGGATTCAACGAAATCCTCAACAATTCGCTCACCGCCGAAAAGTATTACCAGGATCTGCAGACATATCCCGCCGACCACTGCGTGCGCCTGCTCAATCCGCTGAGCCAGGACCTGAACGTGATGCGCCAGACCCTGCTGTTCGGCGGCCTCGAAACCATCGAGCACAATTCCAACCGCAAGATGCCCGACCTCATGCTCTATGAGTTCGGCAACACATATTATTGCGATCCCACCGCAGAGTCGACCGCCGAAAAGCCTTTGGCTCCCTATTCAGAGAGCGCGCGCCTCGGCATTTGGATGGCCGGCAACATACGCAACGGCAACTGGGCCCGCCAGACAGAAGAAGCCACATTCTACGATCTCAAGGCAGTGGTGGCCAACGTAATGGCTCGCCTTGGCGTCAATCCCAAGGAAATCACCCTGAAGCAGGGCGAAAGCGACATCTTCGACGCTTCGCTCGACATCGCCACCCGCTCGGGCAAGCGCCTCGGCTCTATGGGCATCGTGCGCAAGGCCGTGGCCAAGCTCTGCGACCTGAAGCAAACAGTGCTTTACGCTGAGCTCGACTGGGACGCTCTCACCCGTCTGGCCATGGGCAAGAAGGTCACCTTCTCTCCCCTGCCAAAGACAATGCCCGTGAAGCGCGATCTCGCCCTCCTCATCGACTCAACGGTCACTATGGAGCAGATCGAGGCAGCCGTGCGCCAGGCCGAGAAGAAGATATTGCGCTCCGTAAGCCTCTTCGACGTTTACGAAGGCAAGAACCTGCCCGAAGGCAAGAAATCATACGCCATCGCCATCACCCTGCAGGATCCCGAAAAGACGCTCAACGACAAATACATCGATCAGGTGATGTCGAAAATCATAGCGAACCTGCAGAAACAGGTTGGAGCGGAATTGCGTTGACACCACAACAATAACCGTGAACGAATACTAAACACAAAACTTAATCATATCATACAATGGGAAGAGCTTTTGAATACCGTAAAGCCAGAAAACTCAAGCGCTGGGGCAATATGTCCCGCACATTCACTCGCATAGGCAAGGAAATCACCATCGCCGCCAAGGCAGGTGGCCCCGACCCCGAGTGCAACCCGCGCCTGCGCGCTCTGATGCAGAACGCCAAGGCAGCCAACATGCCCAAAGACACTGTGGAGCGCGCTATCAAGAAAGCGACTGACAAAGACGCCAGCGACTACAAGGAAATCACATACGAAGGATACGGCCCCCACGGCGTGGCTATTTTCGTGGAAGCTGCCACCGACAACAACACCCGCACAGTGGCCAACGTGCGCTCTTACTTCACCAAGCACGGCGGCAGCCTCGGCACACAGGGCTCGCTCACATTCCTCTTCGACCACAAGAGCGTGTTCAAGATCAAGCCCAAGGATGGCGTTGACATGGAAGAGCTCGAACTCGAACTCATCGACTACGGCGTTGACGAACTGGAGCAGGACGAGGAAGAAATCGTGCTCTACGGCGCTTTCGAGCAGTTTGCCAACATACAGAAGTATCTTGAGGACAATGGCTATGAGATCATCAGCGCCGAGTTTGAGCGCATCCCCAACGATCTTAAGGACGTGGCTCCGGAGGATCGCGAAGGAATCAACAAGCTCCTTGAGAAGCTCGAAGACGATGAGGACGTGCAGAATGTATTCCACAACATGCGCGAACTCGAGGAAGACGAAGAATAATACCTCAGCGTATTTCCAATAATCGACAAAGCCCCGGACTATGCTGCATAATCCGCGGGCTTTTTGCGATTAATACTCCAATGCAATAATTTATACAGAAATGCTGAAAACCCTCAGGATAATACTCGCCATAATAAGCCTCACGGCAGTCACGATGCTGTTTTTGGATTTTACCGGCACAGCCCGAAGCCTATGGCCTTGGATGGCGAAAGCACAATTCGTGCCTGCTCTGCTGTCGGTCAACGTTATCGCTTTGGCAGCCATCATCGTTTGCACCCTGCTGCTCGGACGCGTATATTGCTCTGTGATTTGCCCTCTGGGCATATTCCAGGACGCCGTCAATTGGCTGCGCGGCAAGGTCGGGGCTAAGAAGAAGCGCAAAAACCGCTTCCGCTTCATTCCGGCATCAACCCGCACCCGCCTGTCGGTGCTCGGCATTTTCTCTCTGCTCATTGTCATCGGGCTGACCAACGTGCTCGCCGCCTCTATCGCAGGCTTGATTGAGCCTTATTCAGCCTACGGCAGGATAGCGTCGCAGATATTGGCTCCCGCCTATGACTGGGCCAACAATATGCTCGCGTCATGGTCTGAAAGCCGGATCGACAATTATGACTTCTACCGCGTGACGATTGCAGTCAGCGCTCCCCTGCTTGCAGTGGCCGTCACAACATTGGTCATCGTCACCGCCATGGCCTGGCGCGGAGGCAGAGACTGCTGCAACACCATCTGCCCCGTAGGCACTATCCTGGGCTATCTGTCGAAGTACTCGCTGCTAAGGCCTGTGATCAACACAGAAAAGTGCATCAATTGCGGCAAATGCGCCCGCAATTGCAAAGCTAAATGCATCAACGCCAAGGCTCACGAGATCGACTATTCCCGCTGCGTAGCCTGCATGGATTGCATAAGCCTTTGCAGCGAAGGGGCCATAACCTACACCCGACGCAAAGCCAAGGCTCAAGCCGACGGCACCTCATGCGGCACAGCCGACCGCTCGCGCCGAGGATTCATCATAGCCGGAGCCATGCTGTCAGGCGCGGCCATCCAGGCCAAGGTGACTGATGGCGGCCTCACTGCCCTGAAAGACAAAAAGCCGGCGGTGCGCGCCACAAAAGTTGTCCCTGCCGGCGCTGTCAGCCTTTCGCACCTCAGCCGCCACTGCACAGCCTGCCAGCTGTGTGTGCAGTCATGCCCCAACCATGTTCTCAAGCCTACGCTCGGGCTTGACGGCTTCATGCAGCCTCACCTTGACTTCACTGACGGATACTGCACGCCCGAGTGCACTGTATGCTCTTCAGTTTGCCCGGTAGGCGCATTCCACCCGGTGAGCGCCGAGGAGAAGAGCTCGGTAAAGATCGGCACAGCCGTTGTCGACGCTGACGCTTGCATATCCGCCTCAAAGGGCGTGAAATGCGGCTCATGCGCCCGCCATTGCCCCGCAGCCGCCATCGAGATGGTGCCCGTGGCTGCCGGAAGCGACAATCTGCGCCCCGCCGTCAACGAGGAGGCCTGCATCGGATGCGGCAGCTGTGAATACCACTGCCCTGCCGGCACCGTCGAAGGCATGGACTCAGACCGCGCGGCAATACACGTGGAAGGCATCTTGAAACATCGCGAAATTTGATCTGCGCCTAAACATTTGAGCCCCTCAAATCCTTATAACCATAAAAGCCACCGACATGAATAGAGAGAATCCTGTGATAGCGGTAGTCATCCCCTGCTACAATGAGGCTGAAGCCCTGCCGATATCATCCAAAGAGATATTGGCCATAATCGACGAAATGGCCACTGAAGGGCTGGTGTCGCCTCATAGTTTCATACTGTGCAGCAACGACGGCAGCAGAGACGGCACTTGGGATCTGATAAAGAGCCTCAACGGCGCCGACAGGCGCGTGAAAGGGATTTCTCTGGCCCATAACCGGGGGCACCAGTATGCCCTGCTTGCCGGACTGATGTGGGTGCGCGGACGCTGCGATGCGGCCATCAGCATCGACGCCGACCTGCAGGATGACCCGAGGGCCATGATCGAAATGGTGAGGAAATTCAGGGATGGAGACGACATAGTCTACGGCGTGAGGTCAAGCCGCAAGACCGACACTTGGTTCAAGCGATCTACAGCCCACGGCTTTTATTCATTCCAGAAGGCAATGGGACTCGACACCGTCTATGACCATGCCGACTACAGGCTTATGGACGCCAAAGCCCTCGATATGCTGAGCGAATATGGCGAGAGCAACCTGTTTTTGCGTGGCATAGTGCCACAGATAGGCCTGAAGACGGGAATCGTAGCCTACGAGCGCAACCCTCGCGTGGCCGGCGAGTCGAAATATCCGCTCTCAAAGATGCTGAGCTTCTCGATCGACGGCATCACCTCTTTCTCGTCAAAGCCGATACGCATGATATTCTTCACGGGCCTCATATTCCTGCTCATTGACGTCTGCGTGCTCGCATATGTGCTGTATTCGTTTTTCGAGGGCAATGTGGTCCCGGGCTGGTCATCGCTGATGCTTTCGATATGGTTTGTGGGAGGCATAATATTGATGAGTCTCGGCATAGTGGGCGAATACATAGGCAAGATATTCGTGGAGGTGAAGGGCCGTCCGCGATACTCCATAGCCGAGGAGGTAGAATAAATGGCGGCCGGGGAACTGACCGCCACATTGTACGATTCGGAATTGTATTTCCTTTTCAGAATGATATGCCTATGCGCATGGTGGCCATGTGCAGGTTGTCGATCTTGATGTATTCCTCTCCGTGCCTGTAGTCATTGCGCCCGGTGAATGTATAGGCCAGTATCAGATGAGACGAGAAATTGCGTCCGGAGGCCAACTGGAATCCGAGGCCGCACGACGCGTATGTGCCGGTCTGCTTGTGATCATGCTCAAGGAGGTTGACCGAAGCTCCGGCTCGCAGATCGAGAAAGCAGAGCGACGGACGCTGCCTGAAATTGGTGCGCATGATGATGTAGAGCGGGTATGACCTCCACGAATTGCTGACGGGCACGTCGATGCCTATGCCGAGGCCAAGGGCCTGCACCCCCCGCATCCTCACTCCGAAGTATGCGTCAAGGCTCACGTCAGACATGTCATTGCCCGTGAGGTCGATATCGCTGCCGAATGAAGCGCCCCACGTGAATCTTGTGGCGTTGTAATCCTCCAGGTTTTCCTGCGCGGCGGCCCAAAGCCCTGAAATCACCAGCATCAGGACGGTTATCAATTTTTTCATATGGATCATTGTCTTTTAATCAGGGTGAGGCGGCACCAGTTGTCGCCTTTTATGTCATGGCCTGCCTCTTCAAGGCCGAGAGGGGCGGCGAACTTCATGATTTCAGGGATGTCATGCTCATAAAAACCGCTGAGCAGCATCACGCCTCCGGGTTTCAGCGCCGAGGCGTAGGCTTCGAGATCACCCGTGATTATGTTGCGGTTGATGTTGGCTATGAACACGTCGGCCCGGTCAAGGCCCGCGAGGGCTGATGCGTCGCCGTTGATTATGGATATGCCCGACAGGCCGTTGAGCCTGATGTTTTCCAAAGCGTTTTCGTAAGCGAACGGATCAATCTCAATGCCGGTGACGCTCACCGCTCCCCGCATGGCCGAAAGCATGGCGAGGATGCCGGTGCCGGTGCCCATATCGATCACGGTCTTGCCGGCGAGGTCAAGCTTAAGAAGCTCTCCGAGCATAAGGGCTGTGGTGGCGTGGTGGCCTGTGCCGAAAGCCATCTTTGGGTCGACGATAATGTCATACGCAGCCGGCGGCACATCGGTGTGGAACGTGCTGTGGATAGCCACGCTGTCGGCGCCCTCGCCTACCACTATGGGCTTGAAATAGTTTTTCTCCCATTCCTTGTTCCAATCCTGGCCCGGAATGAGAGTAGACACGCATGTGACCATAGTGTCGTATGGGAAATCGCTCAGCACGCTCTTAAGCGCAGCTTCGTCATAGGCCTCAGCCTTTACGTATGCCAGCATGCCCTTTTCGTCAGGCACGAATGTCTCATATTCAATGTCGCCGAGCATCGCGGCCATCAGATCGGTGGCATCCTCAGTGCAAGGATCGAGGTCGAGCCGGACTTCGTAGTAATCGTTCATCTTTTCGGGATTTATGCGCAAAAATAGCGAAAAATCCTGAAATCACAAAGGCAAATCAGCGCCTGAACATTTTATATAGCCTGCGCACCACCTTATAGGCCATCACTCCATAGTCAAAATAGTCAAGCGCGCCGAGCATGCGGCTGACCATTGAAGCCGACTTGGCCTTTTTCTGCATCATCGACTGGCTTTGGGCCATCATCATGCTCTTGTTGAGCTCTATGCGGGTGCGCGTGAGCAGAAGCTGAAATTTCAGCTCTTCGTAGGTGTACCCTCCCCACTCTTTCTCCACACGCTCCAGGCTCTTCTCTGCGGGCTTGCTTTCTTCGGGCTGCATGCCGCCTGCTTCAATCTCCGTCTGTCTCATGGCGCATATCATTTTGTTGGTGGGTCAAGCAGCAGACGCGACATGAATCGCGCCACCGGATTGAATATAAGTTTCTCCTTAAACAGGTATAGCACTACGGCCAGCAGAATGAATACGCCCGCCACGATAAAGAATGACCAGAAAGGCGCTATGTATGCTTCGAGCAGGCTGGCTATGCCCATAGTGAGGAAAACCAGCACCACCATGCCGAGCATCACAGCGAGGATGGCTATGGCGAGCACAGAGAACAAGGCAGTCGCTTTCTCGGCTGCCGTGAGGCGGGCGAGGTCGATGTACATCGAGCCGAGCCGCTTGGCTTCACCGCAAAGCGAGGAAATGTCATTGTGAGTGTTTTCTTGCATGAAACAAAAAAAATGGAGTTGAAACGTGGGTTTATATAAGAATCAAGCCCGATGCCCACGGCAATGATGCTATAGGCATCGGGCTTTGGCTCATTGCATCGCGAGGCCGGGCCCGCGATATTTCGTCATTGCTCTCGCGCGGCGGTCACTTCGGCCACGATCTGCTCTACGAGCTCGTCTTCGGTCGGACCGGGGACTACGCCATAGCGGCGGAGCGCGTTTTTGATCTGTGCGCGCAGATCCTCGCCTTTTTCAGGCGCGAAGAGCAGGGCCAGACCCGCTCCGGCGATGGCACCGCCGAGAAATGCATATAATAGTCTCATTGTTCAGTATGATTTTAAATTATTGTGTGTTTAACGCGCCGCGTTGCCGGCGGCAATCTCAATCAAGCCTTCAGCAGGCTAAAGTCACTTCACCTTGGCGATCTCCTCGCTGATCAGGTCGGCGATTTCCTCAACCTTGCCTTTCTTTGCGTAGGGGCACTTTGATTTCACGAAGTCTACGATGTCGTTGCGTGTTTCCTCGCCTTTCTTGGGAGCGAAGAGGATGCCGAGAGCTGCTCCGGCAACAGCGCCGCCAAGCACGGCGAGCATGATGTTGATTCCTTTCATAATATTGAATAGTTTAAATTGTGGAAAAATTACTTTGAAATTAGAACAACTAAACCGGCCAAATTGCTTACTGCAGACACAAATTTTTTTTTGACTGATTTTTTTTGTTTTCTCGGATGAGTTTTCATATATTTGCAAAACCGAACAACGCTAAAATATATTTGGCATGAAGAAACACAACTTTTACGCAGGACCATCGATCCTGAGTGAGTACACAATCAAGAACACCGCCGAGGCTGTTCTCAATTTCGCCGGCACAGGCCTGTCGATCCTCGAAGTTTCCCACCGCAGCAAGGAGTTCCAGGCTGTAATTGACGAGGCTTCGGCCCTCGTCAAGGAGCTGCTTGAAATCCCCGAGGGATATTCAGTGCTTTGGCTTGGAGGCGGCGCGTCCACCCAGTTCGCGATGATCCCGATGAACCTCCTCCGCAGCAAGGCTGCGTACATCGACACCGGCACATGGGCCCACAAGGCCGCTAAAGAGGCCAAACTGTTTGGGCAGGTTGACGTAGTCGCTTCTTCAGAAGCCGCAGGTTACACATACATCCCCAAGGGATACACCGTGCCCGCTGACATGGACTATTTCCATTTCACCACCAACAACACCATCTACGGCACAGAGACCCGCTTCGATCCCGATGTTCCCTGCCCACTGGTGGCCGACATGAGCTCCGACATATTCTCACGCCCGGTCGACGTATCTAAATATATCGCCATCTACGCCGGCGCGCAGAAGAACCTCGCTCCGGCAGGTGTCACCATCGTCATCGTAAAGGACGACGCCCTTGGCAAGACCGGCAGGCAGCTGCCCACGATGTTTAACTACCAGACCCACGTAGACAAGGGATCGATGTTCAACACTCCCCCTGTGCTCCCCATATTCTCAGCCCTGCAGACCCTGCGCTATTACAAGCAGCTCGGCGGCGTGAAAGTGCTCGAGAAGATGGATATGGACAAGGCCGCTTGCCTGTATGACGCCATCGACGGCAGCAAGATGTTCACCGGCACAGTCACCGACCCGGCTGACCGCTCTATCATGAACGTCTGCTTCGTAATGAAGCCCGAATACAAAGAGCTTGAGAAGGACTTCCTCGACCTCTGCACATCCAAGGGCATCGTGGGCATCAAGGGCCACCGCTCTGTGGGCGGATTCCGCGCTTCTCTCTACAATGCCCTGCCTATGGAGAGCGTGAAGGTGCTTGTAGACGCCATGAAGGAATTTGAGACAAAGCATTGATCATGAAGATACTCGTCGCCACTGAAAAGCCCTTTGCCGCCGTCGCAGTCAACGGCATACGCAAAGTGGCCGAGGACGCAGGCTATGAGCTTTGCCTCCTCGAAAAATACACTGAAAAGCAACAGTTGCTCGACGCCGTGGCCGATGCCGACGCTCTGATAGTGAGGTCTGACATCGTCGACGCCCAGGTGCTCGACGCCGCCAAGAACCTCAAGATCGTGGTGCGCGCCGGAGCCGGATACGACAATCTCGACCTCGACGCCTGCACAGCCCACGGCGTGATCGCGGAGAATACGCCCGGACAGAACTCCAACGCCGTGGCCGAACTCGTTTTCGGCATGACGGTGATGGCAGTACGCAACATGTACAACGGCACATCAGGCTCCGAACTCAAAGGCAAGACCCTGGGCATACACGCTTTCGGCCAGGTAGGACGCAACGTGGCCCGCATCGCAAAGGGATTCGGCATGGAGGTGTCGGCGCTTGACCCCTACTGCCCCGACGAAGCGATGATCGAGGCAGGCGTGAAGCCCGTGCACAGCGTAGAGGATCTCTACCGCGGAAACCAATTCGTGTCGCTGCACATCCCCGCTACGGCCGAGACAAAGAAATCTGTGGGATATGATCTTATCACCCTTATGCCTAAGGGCGGCGTGCTCATCAACACCGCCCGCAAGGAAGTCATCGACGAGGAGGGGCTGGCACGCGCTCTCGAAGCACGCCCCGACATCAAATATGTGGCCGACATCAAGCCTGACTCTGCCGCCGAACTCAAAGAGAACTTCGGCGACCGCGTATTCTTCACCCCCAAGAAGATGGGCGCGCAGACTGCCGAGGCCAACATCAACGCCGGCATAGCCGCAGCCAATCAGTGCGTGGCATTCCTGCGTGACGGCATCGACCGCTTCCGCCTCAACAAATGACACTTAACAGATAAGACGTAATCCCCCCCCCAAAAAAAAATCGGATGGCGCAGTTTCACGCCATCCGATTTTTATTTTGCGGCCGCTCAATCCACGGAGAGTCGGCAAAGAATCATTTCAGTCTGAAAGTCACAGGTACGTCGTAGTTGACTGACACCGGCACTCCATCTTTTTTGCCGGGAATCCAGCCGCTTGACAATGCCCTTTGGCAAGCCGCAATGGCCTCCTTGTCAAGGATTTCGTGGCCCGATGACCTTCGTATGGAAAACATGTCGGCATTGCCGTTGCGGTCAACCACGAAATTCACTATCACTCTGCCCTGCAGGCTGTCGCTGACGGCTTCGGAGGGATATCGCACCTGCTCGCTAAGCCTGCGCATCATTTCTACATCACCGCCATTGAATTCAGGCCACTCTACCCCATTAGCCTTATCGGCTGTCCACACGATCTCCAGGCTATCTGAAGTCACTATGCTGCCGCTATTAGCCGGTTCAGTCTTGATTTGATCGAGCGTGGCAGCTACTGCCGGAGTGCGCACCAGAGCCGAAGCGGCGATGGCGGCAGGCAGGATGGCGGCTGCGAACAGCCGGCGCACTGTCTTTGTCTTGATTTTGAACATCATTTTCACACGTTTTTTAAGTTGGGAATTATGCAGACAGTTGGCCAAAGGGCCCATAGTTGAGCCAACCGCTTTTCTCACAATGAGCATTTGATATGTTCGGGCATCGACTCCGCTGCGGAGCATAGCCTCGTCGACGGCGTATTCGTGCTGAGCGCAAAGCTCGCGCCGCATCATCCACGCGCAAGGATTGAACCAGTTGAATGCCACCATCAACTGCGCCAGCATCAAGTCGGCGGAGTGGAGCGAGCGCACGTGCTCGAGCTCATGACCTATGACCATCATGTCATTTGCGTCATTCCTTGGCACCACAATCCAACGCCACCAACTGAAGGGGGATATGGCTTCATCGACAGTCACAAGCACCGCACCACCAAGATCGCGCTTCTCTCCGCGCTTGATCAGGAGCGATATGCGAGCGATGGAATATAAGGCGAATCCCAAAGCAAGCGCCAGTCCCGAGGCATACGCCACCGGCAGCATACGCCACAACGGCGCCGGCTCGGCCTCATCGGCAACGATAGCTTTCGTCATCCCGAATGTGATGTCGCCAGCCTGGTAGCCTTCTCCTCCGGACCACCCGCCGAGCCAAGGCATCAACGCCGGAGCCGCAAGGGCCAGAAGATAGATCGACAGAATCACCTTGCGGTTGAACTGATGGAAAGTGGCTCCGGCAAGACCCACCTTATAAATAAGGAAGCAGACCGCGAGGACTAAAGCCGAGCTGATAGCGTAGATTGTGAGCGAAGCCATGATCAATCCTTGTTTTGACGTTCGATTATGTCGATTATCTCCTTCAGCTCATCCACCGATATAGCCTCGTCCTTTACGAATGCCGAGACTATGCTTCGGTATGAGTTATTGAAAAATCTGCTTATCACTCCCTTCACCGCCATTTTGCGGTATTCGTCGAGATCTACCGCGGGCATGAAATACAATGACGCTCCACGCTTTTCTCTCCGCAGGTAGCCTTTGCTTTCGAGTATGTGCACATAGGTGCTGATTGTGTTGAAATGCGGCCGGGGCTCTTCATAGCTCTCCAACGCTTCGCGCACAGTCATCTCGCCATGAAGCCAATAGTGGCGCATCACCTCTTCTTCCTTCTCTGTAAGTTTTTGCAGGGTTTCCATATGCTCAACTAAATATTTAGTTCAATGCGAAATTACAACTAAAATTTTAGTTTACACAAGAAACACCGCTAAATAATGCAAAAGACACATATATTTTTCCCCTCACCTCCACAAAGCCAAAGGGCCGTGCCTGAATATTCAGGCACAGCCCCAAGATATCGCGTTGACGGCAAGCGGTCACATTTCGGGAGTGAGGCGCCTTGTCAACAATGCCGAAATCGCGATGAGGATGCCGAGCGCCACAAACACTATCGCCGTGGAGTGCAGCACCTCGCCGATGCCTACAAGAGGCGACACTATTCCGCCCACGATGTATCCCATGATGCCGAGCAGAGCCGAGGCCTCGCCTGCATGCTCGCGGCCTTCGTTCATGGCAAGGGTGTTGGTGGTGGTGAAAATGAAGCCAAGCCCGAGCAATATCACGCACATGCACACCTCAAAGCCGACGATGCTCTTTATATGCCACAAAGCGTAAGCCTGGGCCACGCAGCCAATGAGCACAAGCGCCGCCCCGAGCATCGCGGCTTTCTTCAAAGGCTTGAACCTGACGGCAAGAGAAGACCCGGCCACCACAAAGATGGCATTGGCGCCGATGACGAGGCCGTAATGAGTCTGCGACATGCCGTAATGAGTCTGCAATATGAACGGAGCCGCCGAAATATAAGCGAACAGCAGGCCGAGGGCCACGCCCTTGAATACGACGTGGAGCATGAAACGCCCGTCAGACACCAGTCCTTTATATCCTTTGAATGATTGCCATACAGATCCCTTCGTGCGCATCGACGGAGTGAGCGTCTCTTTGCCGAACATCGTCATCACAAGCACCAGAACCGCCAAGACAGCAAGCACCACAAAGATGCCTTTCCAGCCATAGGCGTCGGCTGTGACGCCGCCCAGCACCGGAGCCGATGCCGGAGCCACGCCGTTGATGGCGCCGATCAGAGCCATCATCTTGGCCAGCTGCCTGCCATTGTAGAGATCCGCCGGCATGGTGCGCGAAAGCAGGTAGCCGGCCGAGGCGCCGATGCCTTGGAAAAATCTGCATCCTATAAAGAAATGTATCGTAGGCGAGAAGACGCTCACCACCGCCGCCACAATAAAGAGCGACAGCGCCAACACCAGTATCGGCTTGCGTCCGTAATGGTCGCTCATCGGCCCAAACACTAGCTGGCCCACCGCAAGTCCCGCCATGCCCGAGGTCAAGCCCATCTGCACTACGGGGATCGACGTATGGAAAAACCTGCACATCGCCGGAAGCGCAGGCGTGAACATATCATTGACAAATGACCCTAATGTGCTGAGAAGCACCATCAGAGCCACAAAATACCATAAGCGCGGGCGCACCGCCTGGTCATCGGTTTGTGTGGGTGTTGACATAAGCCGCTATTCTGTTAACGTTTATCTGAATAACAAGCCCGGCAGCTTTTTGTTGGCGTCTTGATTCGTCATTAAATAAAAAAATTTGAATTTTTTTTGCCAAAAATTTTGTGATTCTAAAAATTGCGATTACCTTTGCAGTGTATTAGTATGGTAGTACACTATTAACGCATATCAAATCATCCACCCCATACACTAAACAACAACAAAAACCAACTATAATGCTAAACATCACCAATCTCACGTTCAGCTATCCGAAGCAGCCCAAGCCTGTGATCGACGATCTGAGCATCCGCATCGAAGCCGGAGGAGTATACGGTCTGCTTGGCCCGAACGGCGCAGGAAAGAGCACCCTGCTCTACCTGATTTCAGGACTGCTCACGCCTAAAAGCGGCAGCATCGACCTATTCGGCGTCAACACGCGCCTGCGTCGCCCCCAGACACTTCAAGACATTTTCATCGTGCCCGAAGAGTTTGTGCTGCCCGATGTCACGCTCTCCTCATTCGTCAAGACATATTCCGCCTTCTACCCCAATTTCTCAATGGAGGACATGAAAGCGCATCTTGACACGTTTGAGATGGCGGGCAGCGACTTCCGCCTCGGCGCCCTTTCGATGGGCCAGAAAAAGAAAATATACATGAGCTTAGCCCTCGCCACCAATACTCCCCTTATGCTGATGGACGAGCCCACAAACGGCCTCGACATTCCCGGCAAGGCAAGCTTCCGCCGCTTCATAGCATCGAAGATGGACGACACCCGCGCCATAATGATATCCACCCACCAGGTGCGAGACATCGACCAGCTTCTCGACAATGTCATCATACTCGACCGCCACAACGTGCGCCTCGTGGCATCGATGCAGGACGTGGCCGAACGGCTGACATTCAAACTCTCAAACAACCCTGAGGAAATCAACAACGCCCTGCTGCGAATGCCTGACCTAAACGGCACCATGATCGTCAAGCCAAACGACAACCAAACCGAGACAAACGTGAATCTCGAGCTCCTTTTCCAGCTCGCCATCACCCGACCCGAAATCATATCACAACTCTTCGACCGATGAAAACCGACAAGACCAATCTGCTGAGCGTGCTGCGGCTGGAACTGCACGACAATGGCAAGAAATACCTGATGTGGACCTTGATACTGATCGGCGCCCTTGCCGCTATCACCTGCTTCGCCGCAATCACTTCATACCACCAGTACAACCCCTCATACGAGAGATATTCCACAAACGATCCTTTGTATAATTTCGAGCATGTCACATTCTGGATGGGCATCATAATACTCGGATGCATAGGAGCCTCGCTGATTTTCGCACCGCTCAAATCCAAAGGAGGCGCAATCTCCAACCTTATGCTTCCGGCCACGCAGCTTGACAAGTACCTTTCCCGCTGGATCATTTTCGTGCCCGCATTCATAGCCATCTATTACATATGCTTCCAGATCGTTGACATTGGCCGCTATCTGATACTGTATTCCCTGCTTGACAACCACACGTATCTGCACCTGTTCGGATTCAATGTGTTCGGCATGGAGACTACCGGAGTGTGCATGACGCTGAGCCTTTCCCTCTTCGGGCAATCGCTCTTCGTGCTCGGAAGCGCCGTATGGCCCAGGCACGGATACCTCTATACGGCTCTCTCTGCATTCGGCATAATAGCCGTGTGCTCAATAGCGGCAGGCCTGTACTACTCTTTCCTGATAAACAGCACGATGGAGTTCTACAAATCAGGATTCACCCTTAATGACACAGCGATGTTATGGACAGTGGTAATCCTGGCCTTCCTGGGCACGCTCGTAAACTACACTCTGGCTTATTTCCGCTACCGCGAAATTGAGATAGTGCAGCGGTGGTAACAACCACAAAAATCAATCATGGAATTTAAGGAAAACGCAAAACCCATATACCTGCAGATAGCCGACCGCATCTGCGACGAGATTCTCGCCGGCGTCTACAAGCCCGACAGCAGGGTGCCATCTGTGCGCGAATACGCGATCACCGTCCAGGTCAACGCCAACACGGTGATGCGATCCTACCTGCATCTCGCGGCCAAGGACATCATCGCCAACCGGCGCGGCATAGGATTCTTCACCACATCCGATGCCATAGAGCGCATACACCAATGGCGCAAGGCCGAATTTTTCGACCACGAAGCCAACTACTTCTTCTCGCGCCTGAGCACCATGGGCATCACGCCAGAGGCCTTGGAAAAGCTATACGCCGAATATCTCGAATCAAAACAGAATCAAATCACACAATCATGAAAAAAACCACATACATCATTATCGCCCTGGCCGTATTGCCGCTCATATTGGTGTTTCTGTCGCCATTCATATTCCTGCTCTACGCCGAGAAAGAAGGCGACCGCCACATAGCGCTCTCTGAAATAATGACGCAGGATCAGACTCGGGCATTCGACCGCGTGACAATCGGAATCGGCTCATACCTCGGCATGACCGACAAAATGAATTTCGTAGTGCGCAAAGGCGATGCACATAGGGTAATTTTCCCGGAAAACATCAGTAACTTCATCTCCTACGAGGTCAAAGACAGCAATCTGCATGTAGACTTCAATAACGCAGACGATTACTACAGATTCTTCATCGGAGATACCCTCCTGATCATCGAGACTCCGGAGATAAAGAGCGTTGAGAGCGACCTCTCGCAACGCCTCATCATCGACGGATTCAAGCTCCGGTCGGAAGAAATCAACTTCGGCGGCTCAATATGGCTCAACAATTGCGACATCGACTCCCTCACCCTAAACGACGCCTACTTCCTTCGCCTCAACGACAGTCACGTTTCGCTCGCCGACGTCAGCACCTCAAAGCAGTTCGAGACCGCCACTTTCGACGGACGCATAGATTCGCTCGTCATCACTTCGCACCAATACGGCTCGGAATTCACATACAACGACGCAAACATAGGCCATATCCGCCTCAATCCTGACCATGGCCGCATCAACGTATGGCTCGCACAGCCTCTAACCATCAACAACGACGCAAATGGAACCAATGATTAAGCTCACCGACATCAACAAGACCTATCCGGGAGCAGTGCCCCTGCATGTGCTCAAAGGCGTCAACCTTGAAATAGAAAGGGGCGAACTGGTATCGATCATGGGAGCTTCGGGCTCGGGAAAATCGACCTTGCTCAATATCCTCGGCATCCTCGACAATTATGACACGGGCGAATACATACTCGACGGCATGCTCATACGCACCCTGAGCGAGAACAAGGCTGCCGAAATGCGCAATCACAAGATAGGATTCGTATTCCAGTCATTCAACCTGATCAACTACAAAGACGCCCTCGAAAACGTGGCGCTCCCCCTCTTCTACCAGGGATTCTCGCGCAAGAAGCGCAACGCCATGGCCCTCGAGCAGCTCGACCGCATGGGCCTCAAAGACTGGAGCCACCACCTGCCTTCGGAAATGTCGGGCGGACAGAAACAGCGCGTGGCCATAGCCCGGGCGCTCATCACAAATCCGGCTGTGCTCCTCGCCGACGAGCCCACTGGCGCCCTCGACAGCAAGACATCGGTAGAGGTGATGCAGATATTCCGCCAGCTCAACGGCGAAGGGGTCACCACGGTGATCGTAACCCACGACCCCAAAGTGGCCATGCAGACCAACCGCACCATCCGCATCAGCGACGGACTCATCATTCCCGACGATCAATTAGCGGTTAGTAATTAGCAGTTAGTGATTTTTCTCTACTCACTGTTTTATTAATTGATTCCCCACCCCCAATAATTACTAATTCCTAATTACTAACTCCTAATTGAATAAAGATGTTTGACCTCGCCAAAGAAATATGGCAGACGATGACCACCAGCAAACTGCGCACCATCCAACCGCACCATCCGCATCAGCGACGGACTCATCATTCCCGACGATCAATTAGCGGTTAGTAATTAGCAGTTAGTGATTTTTCTCTACTCACTGTTTTATTAATTGATTCCCCACCCCCAATAATTACTAATTCCTAATTACTAACTCCTAATTGAATAAAGATGTTTGACCTCGCCAAAGAAATATGGCAGACGATGACCACCAGCAAACTGCGCACCATCCTCACGGGAATTTCGGTGGCATGGGGCATATTCATGCTCATCTTGCTTGTGGCCATAGCCAACGGCGTGCTGCTGCAATCGCAGGAAAACAGCCTCAAAAACGATCCTTTCCGCATAACATTGTGGAGCGGACGCACCTCAAAGCCCTACCAAGGCATGAAGGAAGGTCGCCGCATCGACCTGAAAGGAAACGACATTCCCACGATAGAAGCAGCCAACTCGCCATCGATCGAATCTGTCTCAGCCACTATCTACATCAGAGGGCAGGTTTCCACCAACCGCGACTATCTGTCGAGCAGCTATTGCGAAGGCGTCTATCCGCAGTTCTTCACCGAAAGATACACAATAGTCAAGGGCAGGCCCATCAACCAGAGCGACATCCAGCATAAGCGCAAAGTGATGCTCGTGTGTGAGAAAGACGCAAAAATCCTGTTCCGGTCGGTCGACGAGGCTGTCGGAGGCAGAGTGAAAGTCGGAGACCTGTCATTCACCATAGTTGGCGTCTACGACCACAATTGGGACTCCAATCCAAAAGTGCCTTTCTCCACAGCTTACGCCCTAACCGGATATAACGGGAAGCTCGACGACGTGCACGTGCATCTTAAAGGCGTAGACAATGTGGAGCAGTCGGCCCAAGCCGAGAAGGCGGTGCGCGATGCCATGGCCAAAAGCCGGCAGTTTGATCCTGACGACCGGTCAGCCATCTACACCTACGACCGCTTTGAAAGCTATGTCAGCAATATCGAGAGCTCGAAGTATCTCACATACGCCATGTGGATCATAGGCGGCCTCACGCTGATCACAGGTATCGTAGGCGTCAGCAACATCATGTTTGTCTCAGTGCGCGAGCGCACCCATGAGATAGGCATACGCCGCGCCATCGGGGCCAAACCTCGCAAGATACTCACGCAGATACTCGTAGAGAGCGTGGCCCTCACCACCTGCTTCGGATACATAGGCATAGTCATGGGCGTGGCCGCAACCGAGGTAGTGAAAAAGGCCTTTGAAAACAACGAGACATTCCCCCTCAATCCCACCGTCGACATTTCCATCGCAATCGAGGTGACTGTGGCCCTCATCATCGCCGGCGCCCTCGCAGGCATCTTCCCCGCCCTCCGCGCCCTGAAGGTAAAGCCCGTGGAAGCCCTGATGGAAGAATAATATTAATGCAGAATGCAATTTTGTCCAAGCGCCGAGCTTCAGCGAGGCATATGTTTGTCCAAGCGCCGAGCTTCAGCGAGGCAAAAAAAATCTAAATCAAAATGGTATTTGACATAGACAACTGGAAGGAAATAACGGCGACGCTGGCGCGCAACAAGACGCGCACGTTCCTCACCGCCTTCGGCATATTCTGGGGCACAGCCATGCTGGCCCTGCTGATGGGAGGCGGCAAAGGCCTGCGCGGCCTGATGGAGATAAACTTCACCGGCTTCGCCTCTAACTCGGCCATCATATCCTCCGGACGCACCACAATGCCCTACAAGGGATACAAAAAGGGCCTGTGGTGGAACCTCACCACCACCGACGTCGACAATCTGCGTCGCGCCATCCCCGAGCTTTCGGCTGTAAGCCCGATGACCAGCCGGTCAACGACCGTCAGCTACTCCTCAAGCAATTTCTCCGGCACATTGCAAGGCATAGAGCCTAACTTTCAGGAAGTGATGAATCCCGTGGTCAGAGCCGGGCGATTCATCAACGACAGCGACATCTCAAAAGACAGCAAAGTATGCGTGATCGGCTCCAACGTGGCCAATATCCTTTTCAAGGGCGATGACCCGATCGGAAAGTTTGTCAAGGCTGACAATGTCTACTACCGTGTGGTAGGCGTGGTGAAGCAGCGCAGCGAGATGAGCCTCGGTGGCCGCATCGATGATTCGATACTGATACCTATGAGCACGGCGCGCCGCGCCTACAATCTCGGCAACAGCGTGTCATATCTCACCATCGTGGCCAAAGACAATGTTAAGATCTCTGACCTGAAGCAAAAGATACACCGCGTCATACGCGCCAACCACCCCATACACCCCGATGACGAAAACGCCGTGTGGATCATGGACATTTCCGAGGTGTTCGAGCAGATCAACACCGTATTCTCGGGCATCGACCTCCTCATCCTCTTCGTAGGCCTGAGTTCGCTGATAGCCGGCATCATAGGCGTGGGAAACATCATGTGGATCATAGTGAAAGAGCGCACCAAGGAATTCGGCATACGCCGCGCCATCGGAGCCAAGCCCCGCATGGTGATGGAGCAGATACTTTCCGAAAGCGCCATCCTCACCCTCGTGGCCGGCACAGCAGGCATCTGCTTCGCGGTCCTGATCCTTGGCCTGTCTACCTACGGCATACGCACAGCCAACGCCGACATACCCCAATTCGAGGCTCTGGACTTCCAGCTCTCATTCGGCCTGGCCATCGGCATCACCCTCACATTCCTCATACTCGGCATGGCTGCCGGCACAATCCCCGCTCTGAAAGCCATGCGCATCAAGCCCATCGAGGCTATGAACGATAAATGAACAAATCAAAAAATCTCACCATAATGAAAAAGTTTTTCAAAATCCTGCTATGGGTAGTCATCGCCGCCATATTCGCCGGCACATTCTTCTACCTCTTCAAGAATTCTCAGCCAAAAGAGATCATCTACAACACCGAGACGGCCTCAATCGCCACCATCGAGCGCTCGACCGTGCTGACCGGAAAGATCGAGCCACGCGACGAAATTGAGATCAAGCCCCAGATTTCGGGCATCATAGCCGAGATCTGCGTCGAAGCCGGCGACTATGTGAAGAAAGACGACATCATCGCAAAAATCAAGGTGATACCCGACGAATCGAGCCTCAACTCGGCCCAGAACCGCGTAGACGTGGCAAAGCTTTCGCTTGACCAGGCCAAAATTGACTACGACCGCAACAAAGGCCTCTACGAGAAGAAATTCGAGAGCCGCGAGAACTACGAGAAAGCCGAAAACGCATTCCTGAAAGCCAAGCAGGAATATGAAGCGGCTGTTGACGCCCTCTCGATCGTGAGGGACGGCGTGTCGAGCCTCAACGCCCAATCGAGCAACACCCTGGTGCGCGCCACCATCGACGGCCAGATTCTTGAGATTCCCGTGAAGGTGGGTTCGTCGGTGATCCAGGCCAATACCATGAACGACGGCACCACGGTGGCGAAGATAGCCGATATGCGCAATCTGATATTCATCGGAAAAGTTGACGAGACCGAGGTCGGCTTGCTGAAGCCGGGCATGGAGACCACAATCACCATCGGCGCCCTCCCCGACGTGAAAAACGAAGCCGTGATTGAATACGTAGCCCCCAAGAGCACCGAGGAGAACGGCTCAAACACATTCGAGATCAAAGCTGCCATCAATGTGCCTGAAGACGTGGAGCTGCGCGCCGGATACAGCGCCAACGCAGCCGTCACCCTGCAGAAATCAGCCGATGTGCTCACCGTGCCCGAGAGCGTGATCGAATGGGAGGGCGACAGCACATACGTATACGTACTCACAGCCGAGGCTCCGCAGCAATTTGAGCGCAAATCCGTCAGCACAGGCCTCAGCGACGGCGTGCGCATCGAGATCAAGTCAGGCCTCGCCCTGGCCGACAGCGTGAAACTCCGCTCCACAATCGTGCAATAAAACTAACAGCAACGACAATGAAACGCACCATATCACTATTATCAGCGGCCATCATAGCCATCGGCAGCGCTTTTGCCGAGACCTGGTCGCTCGACGATTGCATAAACTACGCCGTCACCCACAATCTCACTGTGCGCTCGCGCCAGGTGAGCAAGATGCAGGCCGAGCAGTCGATCACCGACGCCAAGTCTTCATTCCTGCCGCGTCTTTCAGCCGGAGCCGGACAGTCATGGAACCTGGGCCGCGGCCTCACAGCAGAGAACACATACGCCGACCGCAACACTTCGTCATTCAATTGGAGCGCATCATTCAATATGCCCATATTCAACGGCCTGGCCAACGTGCGCCAGCTGGCCTACGCCAAGGCCAACCTGCAGCAGATGGTCGAGGAGTGCGAGGCCGCAAAGGAAGACATCACCATCAATGTGATATCGTCATACCTGCAAGTGCTGTATTCGCGTGAGATGATGGAAGTCGCCTCCAATCAGGTAGCTCTGTCAGAGCATGAGATCGAACGCCGCAACGCACTGCTCCAGGCAGGCAAGATACCCGAAGTTGACCTTCTTGAAGCCGAAGCGCAGCTGGCCACCGACAAGCTCAATCTCACCCAGGCCACTAACGACAACATCATAGCCCGCCTCGACCTGCTCATGCTCCTGCAGATCGATGACAAAGCGCCCGAGAACTTCGATGTGGCCGACCTCACTGACGATGATCCGATGCTCATCTCGCCCGATGACGCTTACGAGCGCGCGCTGCAGTACAGCCATTCCGTGGAGGCTGCCCGCAAAGGCATAATCACATCAGAAAAAAACATCACTCTGGCGAAATCAGGCTACATACCCACCCTATCGTTCAACGCCGGCCTCGGCAGCTCATACTACAATCTCAAGGGCGCGAAAAATGACCCTTTCAGCGACCAGATGCGCCATAACTACAGCACTTACTTCGGGTTCTCGCTCAACATACCCATCTTCGACGGATTCTCCACGCGCAATTCCGTGCGCAGGGCGAAATTGCAGAAAATGAGCGCCGAGCTAAACCTCGACCAGACCGAGCAGCAACTCTACCGCAACATCCAGGCGGCCTACTACCAGGCTGTCGGGGCCTCGGAGAAATACGCCTCAAGCCAGATAGCCGAGAAGTCAACATCGGCGGCTTTCGACGCGATGCGCGAGAAATACAACCTTGGCCGCGCCACAGCCACCGAGTACGAGCAGGCAAAGACCAAAGCGCTGCGGGCCACCGCCGAGCGCATACAGGCCAACTACGAAATGATATTGCGCACACGCCTGCTGCAATTCTATTCCACTCCCCACTGATCCGCATCATCTATCGATAAGGAGAAACACACTCGCCTGACTTCAGGGCCAAGCACGCCGAGACATTTGGCGTGCTTTTTTTTCGTAAATTACAATTATTTACGTATATTTGCCAAATAACACGCAAATGACTCTATATCCAATGAGAAAATCATCAATCCTTGCCGCGGCCGCGCTGCTGCTCACATTCATCACAGCCATGGCCGACACGCCAATGATCACCCTCGCCGGGCGCGTGAAGGAAGCCACATTCAAGACTGACCTCACCAAGGCCAGGGTGATAACCTACGATTCCATCGGCAATCCAAAGGACACAATCACGGCAAACCAGGGATACACTTACAATTATCCAGCCATAGACACGATTTCGATTTTCTACATGAAGGTGCCGAGAGTGGACACCACCCTCGTCTTTGACGTGGAATGCGAAGGATACTCCACCGAAACCATCACCTATGCCTTGGAAAAGCCCGGAAAAAGGGAGCAATTCCGCCGCATGCCCATAATATATCTGAGGCCTGCGCCCACGATGCTCAAGGAGGTGACTGTGCAGACTACAAAGATAAAATTCTACAACAAGGGAGACACGGTGGTCTACAACGCCGACGCTTTCCAGCTGGCCGAGGGATCGATGCTCGACGCCCTGGTGGCCCAGCTGCCCGGCGTGGAGCTCAACAGCAACGGCCAGATCAAGGTCAACGGCGAGTTTGTTGAGTCACTGCTGCTCAACGGACGCGAATTCATGGACGGCAACAACAACGTGATGCTTGAAAACATCGCCGCATACACCGTGAAGAACATCCAGGTCTACGAAGGGCAGAAAAAGATCGATGTGCTCAAAGGCGACCTCACTGCCCCGAAAGTGCTCACCATGGATGTTAAGCTGAAGAAAGAATACAACATAGGCCTCATCATGAACGCCCAAGCCGGATATGGCACCGAGGACCGATATTTGGGACGCCTCTTCGCGCAATGGTTCAACCCCACCACACGTGTCACCCTCATCGGCATGCACAACAACCTCAACGACAACCGCACGCCCGGACGCGATGACACATGGACTCCCGACCAAATGCCCACCGGGACCCGAAAAGTATCGCAAGCTTTGGTCGACTACAGCTACGAGAATCCGGAAATGACCAGGTACGCGACAGCCAACCTAAATTTTGCCCAAACAGTCAACAATAGCCTCAACACCACATCCCGAACCAACTTCCTTCCCAATGGCGACACGTATGACTATTCATTCGCCCGAAACCGCATGCGTGAGACCAACCTGATGACTCATGAAAATTTCTTCGCCCGCATCAATCAATTCACAGTGGGCACACTGCTGCGGGGCATGTATTCGGTCAGGAAGAATGTCGGCTCAAACCTCTCTTCGACCTTCTCACAAGAGCAGACCGGAATAACGTCAGAGATACTCGACGCGCTCTACTCCGACGGCTCAGCAGAGCGCCTCGATGCCGTGATCAACCGCACCAAGACCCGCACCGACGGCTGGAGCCGAACCCTGGAAGGAAGCATCCATCCGTCATTGACTTACAACATACCTCGAAGCAACAGCAACATCTCTCTATACCTCACCATGTCATACAGCTCTGTCAAAGAGCATTCATGGCGCGACTATGACATCAACTATGGCGCTGACCCAACCCCGGCCTACCGTCTGCGCCAATACGTAGACAACACGCCCAACCATGACTTCTCTTTCGACGCACGCCTCTCATACAACTCGGCCCTGAATGATTACACATACCTCTCAATTGCCTATGGCTTCAATTATGGCAATAAAGTGAAGGACTCAAATATGTACGCCCTCGACCGCCTTGCCGACATGGGAGCCTACGGAGTACTTCCGGCTGACTACCTTGACTCATTTGATCCGGCCAACAGCTACACATCGAGACTGACGAGGACCGAACATTCGCTGTGCCCAACCATCAGCTTCAACAAAAGCGTATCTGATGACGCTGCGATATCGCTCGGGCTGGGACCGCGCATCAACCTCATCGACCGCCATCTCGACTACTGGCGCAACGACCGGTCATACTCCAAATCGAAAACCGATGCCACAGTGATCATCCCATCCATTTGGGACGGAAGGATAGAAATGCAATTCAATAAGAAAGAGGACAATCGCGGATACCGCAACTCAGTGAGATACAGCTACCGCATCGACCAGTCGCTGCCCGATCTTGTGGATATGCTCGACATCACCGACGACTCTGATCCTCTCAACATATATTATGGTAATCCAGATCTGAAGCGCTCCACAGCCCACAGGCATCTGCTGCGTTGGGCCTACTCGCCTGCTTCATACACGCTGGCAAACTATTTCTACGCCAGCTACTCGCAGACAAGCAATGCAATAACCCGAGGATACACCTACGACACCGCAACAGGCGTGCGCCACAACAGGTCATACAACGTAGACGGCAACCGCACCATCGCTTTCACCGAAGAATTCAACTTGCAATTCGGCGACAAAAAGCAATTCACGCTCGACTGCAACTCCGATCTCAACATCTCGCGCCTCGCCGACATGATCGGCGTGGACCTCGATGCTCCGATGCCGGTGAAAGTTACCAACAACAATTTCACCCAGAAACTGCGGCTTGGCTGGAATTTCTCCGGACAGACCCTCAGGATGCGCGGCGAATACACCAACCGCCACACCACATCGTCGCAGCCCGGATTCAACACCATCAACGCTTACCACATCAATTACGGCATATCGGGCGTATTCAGTCTGCCTGCCGGATTTGGCATCAGCACCGACTTCATGTGCTACACGCGCCACGGATACGGAAGCGCTTATCTCGACACCACCGACCCCGTATGGAACATGCGCCTCACCTACGCTCCCCCGCGCAACAAGCATTTCGTGATCACGCTCGATGGATTCGACCTCCTGCACAAACTCTCAAACGTGAACTACGCCGTGAACGCCGCCGGACGCACCGTGAGCTACACCAACACCATCCCGCGATACGTGCTCCTCACGCTCCAATACAAACTCAACATCCAGCCAAAGAAACGCTAAAGCAAACGCCCGCACACCGCGGGCGTTTACTTTATCTGCATAATCCTCCAAATCCTCACGCTCTCTTTTTTCTACATATTGCCGACATCTCCCCCTATTCTCAAAAATAATTCGTATTTTTGCGGAGCCGATGGCCAAATACATCGCCATCTTAAATCTACAATCTAAAATAAATGCCCGAAAATCAATCATACAATCAGCGACAGCGCCCAACCCACACCCCGAAGGCTGATCTCGCCGGACGCATTCCTCCGCGCGATATTGAGCTCGAGGAGGCAGTGCTCGGCGCAATGATGCTTGAGAAAGACGCATATACCCGCGTCTGCGACATCCTCAAGCCTGAAAGCTTCTATGAGCCGGCCAACCGCAAGGTCTACGAAGCCATACAGACTCTCGGCGCCCGGCAGATGCCAATCGATATGCTCACCGTGGCCGAGCAGCTGCGACTCAACGACACAATCGAGGAGGTCGGCGGCCCGGCATTCGTGTCTCGACTTACAGCGCGTGTAGGCTCGGCCGCCAACGTCGAGTTCCACGCCCGCATCGTGGCGCAGAAATATCTGGCCCGCGAGCTCATCTCCTTCGCGGCCATAATCGAAAACAAGGCGTTCGACGAGAGCAACGACGTAGACGACCTGCTGCAGGAAGCCGAGGGAAAGCTCTTTGAAATCTCGCAGAGAAACGTCAAAAAGGATGTGACACAGATCGACCCGGTCATCAGCGACGCCATACAGCAGATGCAGATAGCCCAGAACAGGTCATCAGGCCTCAGCGGCCTTGAGACAGGCTTCCACGAGCTCGACAAGATGACAAGCGGATGGCAGAGCAGCGACCTTATCATCATCGCCGCGCGTCCGGCCATGGGCAAGACGGCCCTTGTGCTCTCTATGGCAAAAAACATGGCCGTGACCTACAACACGCCTCTCGCCATTTTCTCTCTCGAAATGTCGAACCGCCAACTGGTGAACCGTCTCATAAGCAACGTGGCCGAAATCTCCGGCGGAAAAATCAAGAGCGGCGACCTATCGCCCATTGAATGGCAGCAGCTCTTCGCCCGCATAAAATATCTGACCGGCGCGCCGATGTACATCGATGACACCCCCTCGCTCTCTATCTTCGAGCTTCGCACAAAGGCTCGCCGACTGGTGCGCGAACACGGCATCAAGATCATCATAATCGACTACCTGCAGCTGATGAACGCCTCGGGCATGAAATTCGGCTCGCGCGAGCAAGAAGTCAGCATGATATCCCGATCGCTGAAGCAGCTGGCCAAGGAGCTCGACATTCCTATCATAGCCCTCTCGCAGCTCAACCGCTCGGTAGAGAACCGCGCCGACGGCAAGCGGCCTCAGCTGAGCGACCTCCGCGAATCGGGCGCCATAGAGCAGGACGCCGACATAGTGTGCTTCATCCACCGACCCGAATACTACACAAAATCAGGCCAGGACGCCAGCGGAAATGACATTCGCGGCCTCGCTGAGTTCATAATCGCCAAGCACCGCTCCGGAGCCGTAGGCGATGTGCAGATGCATTTCCGCGCCGAATTTGCCCGATTTGAGAATTGGGGCGAGGCGCCTTTGGGCACTCCCACGCAAGTGATGTCGAAGATGAACAGCATCGACTCTTCGGCCTCCTCCCTGCAGTCGGCACAGATGCAAGGAGGCACAGCCGACTTCCTCGCGCCGCCATCAGAGTCCGCCCCCTTCTGATAGTCTGATAAAAAAATAAAAGTCCCTATCCGGGGACTTTTATTTTTTCACAATGGTGAACTTTTTCGTGACACACATTGTTAGTAACATAAAAATTAGATATTTTTTAATATTTGTATGCTAAAAAGTTGTTTTTAACCTAAAAAATATATAATTTTGTGAGCACAATCTACAAAATGTTTCACAAACAGAAATAACCAAAAGAAGAATCCACTTAAAATCAATTAATTATGAATACCGAAACAATCGGCGCTTATGCCGGAGCAGTATGGCAGGTGCTCAATGAAGCAGATGCTATGGGAGTGAAACAGATCAAGAAAGCGACAAAGCTCAAAGACAAGGAAGTTTTCGCCGCTATCGGCTGGCTCGCCCGCGAAGGCAAGCTTATGATCGACACTGACCCCGAAGATCCCAAGGAACTCATCATCACCCTTGAGCGCGACTGATCGCCGCAAGGGCGCATCCCTATGACGAGAGGCAGTCTGAATGCATTTCAGGCTGCCTCTCTCTTTAATCAGGCATCCGGTATCGTGATGCGCTCGCCTAAAAAATGTGGTTGCTTGCCAAACCACAGATCAAGCATCATTTTGTCGCGCGCAAGCCTCTCGCGAAGGCCGAGACGCACACGCACCAACCGCCCCGCTCTGACAGGGGCGGAAATGGCTACTGCCTCTATGCCGCCGGCCTCTGCAAGCCACAAGGCCCGGGCGCAATGGTCGGCTTGCGAAACGATAGTCAGCGAATCGCACCCAAACACTTCTTTAGCCCTCACCACCGAGTCAAGAGTACGGAAACCGGCGAAATCAAGGATAATTCTATCGGCAGGCACACCGCGCGCCACCAAGGAATCTCTCATGGCCGTAGGCTCATCATAGTCTTTCGTATGGTTGTCACCGCTCGCAATGATGAAATCCGCTTTCCCCGCATGGTACAATTGAGCGGCCACACCGATCCTATTGGTAAAATATGGGTTCGGCCCTCCGCGCCTGTTCAGTGGATTGGTGCCAAGCAGCAGAGCCACCTTGCGATGAGGCATCGAGTCTACATTCTCAAAAATCCTGCCCTTCGCATTAGCCTCTACCCGATAGTCTACTACCACAGTGAATATAGATGCCAATACGGCCAAGCCGACAATGCATAATATTATCCTTTTGTATATTTTTCTCATAACTATGACATTTAAATCTTGTCAGACGCAAAATTAGCGAAAACAATCAATTAATCCACAATATATACCTCCAAAGATAGCGGTGATTCCTTGAAAAAAACAGGACGCTCCTGCGGGGAGCGCCCTGTTTCGGTGAGATAATTGTATCGGATCTTACTTGACAACGACCTTCACGGCCACGTTGCCGACACGCACGATGTATACGCCGGCTCCGATTGCGATGCGAGCCTTGTCAGAAGCTTCGGAAACTAAGGCAACTGCCATGCCCTGTGCGTTGAACACCTCTACTTTGCGGCCTTCGGCACCGCTGACGATGATGCTGCCTTCACCGCCGTAAACGGAGATGCCTGCATTCTCAACGTCGGCTATGCCCGACAGCTTGATTGTGGCCTCATTTGACGGGCGTGACTCGCCCTCGCCATAAACGGCGGTGACTACGTATGTGTGGTCGACATCAGCGCGTGCCTTATCGTCGGTGTAGGTGGTGCCAGTGACAAGCGCACTATTGATCTTGATGCCGTTGCGGTATACGTTGTATCCCTTGAGGGTGCGCACCGCGGGTTCGCCCTGGGCGGGGATATAGGTCACGTCATCTATGAAGAGGAAGAATTGATCGGTAGAACGTGAGCGGATGGCGAAGTAAAGAGCGCCGTTAGGCAGACGGAACGAATATTTGGTCCATGCGAAGGGTGCCTTCTTTACATAGCCGGCAGATACGAAATCGCTGATATTGGTGGTTGAAGTCGAGTACAGCACCTCGAAGTCTTCCTGGTAAGCGCCGGCGTAGTTGCCCTCGCCAAAGAAGCTGCGCGCGTAGAGCGTCACGATCTGCTCGCCGCCATATAGACGCGGTGAAATAGCCCAGTCATCGCACTGCATGGGCGTGTTGCCGCGCTGCACAGAGCCTGAAGCAAGATACTTGTTGCCGCTGCGTGCCCCCCAGAGATCAGCTGAATTTTCGGCCCAGTTCTGGTCGTTGACCCACCATGCGGCAAGCTTGCCGGCATTATACTGGAAGTTGGGGTTGCCGATTGAGATGAGCGGAGCCTGGTCGCCATCTACGATCTTCCAGCCTTCTACAGCCTGAGCCCAGGTGGCGGCTGACTCGAATGTCTCGGTGTATGCGGCGGGAGCGCCTGAAGCGATGTCAGGGGCTGTCCAGTTAAGGCTGATGGCCTCGCCCGAAACTTGGGCTGCGAGAGCCGAAGGCACAGGCACTGCAGGAGCCACGATGCCAACGGTCACGGGCTCGGTGGTGTTGTCGGCCTCCATCTCATCTGCCGAGAAGACGATGACAGCGTGATAGTCGCGCGTCTCACCGTCGAGCACAGTGTTTGAAGTCACGAATGTCAGAGCGGCTGACGCTTCCGGGGCAACTGACGGGCCGGCCTTGGCGTCGATGAATGTATCGCCCGAGTAGAGCTCTATCTCATAGCCGCGAGCCTCTTTCTCGCCGGTGTTGGTGACAATAACGTTCACCTCAAACTCTTCGCCTGCCATCACAGCCGAGGGAGCCTCGATGCGGGTGGCGGTGAGGTTGTATTCGGCATGCGATGATACGCGCATGTTGTCGAGGAAGTAGAATGCCCCCTTGTTCCTGCTGTCGGTGCAGGTGGGATTGATGCGGAGCACTACGCACTTGCCTTCATAATCTGAAAGGTCTACCACCACTTTGTGCCATTTGCCGTTCTCGCCTACGAAGATGGGATCAGACTGCACGGTGACGAAGCCATTGCCATCTCCGCAATCGGCCTCGATGGTGAATTCGTTGGTGTAATTGGCGTCGCTGTAGCGGAATGTATAATAGGTGAGCGCGGGGTTCACCACGTCGGTAAGGTCAAATTTGCCGGTGACCAGCGCAGTCTGCACAAGGCCGTAAGATTCGAAATATGCGAGGCCGCCGTCACCGTCCTGCGGAGTTGCCGACCATTCGGAATCAGAGCCGAACTGCCAAGGCTCCTGATCCTTGATGTAATTGTATCCGAAGATTGACGACACGGTGCCATTGGCGAATGATTCGGTCCAGGGAGTGGGATAAGGTGTGCCCACAGGCTTGTAGGCAGTGCCCGAAAGCTTAGACTCACCGCCCACAGTGACAGCGTATACGCCGTATTGACGGAATTCCTGCACACCGGGCTCTACCGACTGCACATCGATAGAAGTCTCTGTGAGATTATCGGCCACCACATTGTAGTTGCGGTCAACCACCTTGTAGGTTACAGCCGAAGCCTTGATGGGATTGCCGTTGACATCAGTGGTGACGGGGTCCCATGAGATTGTCACCTTGCCGGTGTTGCCATGCTCTATCATCTTTGCATTGTAGGGAGCGGCGGGCACGTCGGGACCTACGGTCACTTCAATCGGATTCTTTTTGCCCGGGCCGTAGGCGTTGTATGCGATCACATCGTAGGTGTGCTTGCCGAGGGTGAGATCTTTATCGTCGGTGAATGTGGCCTCTGCGGCGGGAAGATTCTCGGTGATTGAGCTTATGACCACGCCGTCGCGGAGTATCTCGGCCTTTGTCAAAGCAGTGGCCTCTGTAAGTGCAGTGCCGTCGACTGTGGCAGAAGGAAGCGTATATGTCACTACAGCCATGGCAGAGCCGTCGGTGGCGGGAGTCACCTTGAATTCGGTGGCGGCGGGAGCCAAATTGATGATGCCCTCGCCGATTACGATGTTTGCGGCATAAAGCTGCGAAGCGGTCGGGGTCTTGCAGTGCACGGCGAAATAGATCTTTCCGTCGGCGGTTGCGTCGATCTGTCCGATAAGAGTGTTCCATGATGTGCTCTTGAGCTTGGTCTCGGGCACGACCACATTAGTCATGGCCTCGATTGTGGGCGCTGTGCCCCAAAGCACCTCGAAGGTCTCCTCATAGTAGTTAGATGTGCGGAAATCTATGCTGAAGGGATATGATGCTCCGGCCTTCACCATCACAGCGGGTGAAATGGCGTAGTCATCCTGTCCGGTGGTGGTAGTTGAATAAAGGCGGAGAGATTTGTAGCTTGTATAGTACTGCCAGCTGTTTTTGTCGGCCAATATGCCTTCGACCATCGTCCAGCCGAAGAGCGACAATGCTGAATCGAATGTGATGTCGACAGGAGGCACCATGGCGCCTGCCCTGAACGAGTCTGATTTCTTCTCAGCCGAGGTCAGTCCATTGACAGTGACTGTGATTCCGTAGCTGTATTCCACCTGCTCGTCGGTCTCAGGAATCACGTCAGTGGCAGTGCGGGCTGTAACGTCCTGTGCCACAATCTTCATGTCGGGATAGCGCACCACAGTGTATGTGGCGGCTGATGTCTGCACATAGCCGCCGCTGACGCCGCTGCTGTTTGGCGCGCCCCAGTTGAGGGTAACGTTGTTGCCTGACGTAGCGAGCCTGAAAGTGCTTGACGCAACCGGAGTGTCAGGGCCAACGTATTTTTTGGTTGACTTGGCGGGAGACTCACCTGCCGCATTAGAGACAACCACAGCGAAGCAATAGCTGTCGGGCTTGTCTACGGTCACATCGGCGTTGATGCGTGCATTGGGCAGACCTGTGCCGCGGGCCACTTCCTTGCCGTTGGCTTTCAGCACCCATGTGAGTTCGGTCGAAGCATCGAGCACGCTTTGGCCATAGGTGTAACGGGGAAGCGAGAATGACACCTTGCCGGAAAGAGACGCGCCGGAGAATGAAGCCGAGGGGGTCGACGAAAGGGCTGCGGGAGCATCTGCCGGGGTGGTGACGGCATGGGGGATGTACATGCCGCAGATCTGCTCATCATTCACCAGATCATAGAGCTTGGTGGGGGTGGCGGTCTTGAGATCAACGGTGTAGAGGGCGTTCTGCGTATCTGAATTCACGCACCAGTACATGATATCGGTCTTCGTGTCGATTGTGGCGTCGGCCATATAGACCGACTCGATGCCGGTGTTGCCCACCAGAGTCATCTCGCCTGTGGCAAGATCCACGGTGTAGAGCTCGCCGGCGCGTGTGATCGCGTAGAGAGTGTCATCAGACGAGAACGCACATCCTGCCCACACCTTGCTTTTCTCAATGGGGCTGATTGTGCGCTTGATAGAGAAATAATCGTAGTTGTATTCGCAGAATACGTATCCGTCACGGGTGGCGTTGATGAAGCAGCCGAATGCCTGGTCGCGATTTTCGGAGTAGGCCATCGTAGTGGCAACGCGGGTGATATCGCCGGTGTATTCGTCATATTTGGCCCAGTCATTGTTGATCTCATAGTTGAGAGTCTTGATTTCCTCAAAGCCCATGGCCTCGCGGTACTGGGTCACATAGTACATGTCTTTGGCCGCGAATCCGCCGCCGGTGGCGTACACGCCGTTTGCGTTGGCGCAAATGCGCGAGGGCGACCATGCGTCGGTGGTGTATGTCCACATGCCGGTGATGTGGTCGGGCGACACCACGCAGCCCACGATAGTGACTGCTGACTGATCAGAGGTTGCTACCCCCCCCCAGTTGGTTTTCAGCACTTTAGCCATAGCGGCGGAGTGATTTCCGCCGGTAGGCTGGCCGTATGAGGCGAAGACATCGCCTCCGGCGCCTGAGCCTGCGCGCAGACCGAGGAGGTCTGACACGGGCACTTCGGCAGTAGGCGCGGCAATGGCTGAAGCCGCCATCGCAATGCCTACGACAGGAAGTAATAGTTTTTTCATTGTATGTTATTAAATGTTGGTTGGTCTGAAAAAGGTCGACTAATTTTTGCAAATTTACACATTTATGTTCAGAACGAAAAATAAATTTCAAAAAAATATCCCCACAAAATGACCAATCGACAAAAATTTGTATTTCTGATTTAATGTTTGTAAATTTGCAATGGGGATAGAGAATCCCCCCTCTCACCCCTAAACTTAAAACCATAGACTATGATAAAGTATCTGTTGATTCCGGCTGTGTGCCTCGGCTCTGCCGCCCCGGCATTCGCCGATGAGCCCGCCGATTCGATCAAGGGCTTCGTATTCACTGATGTGATTTCAATCCCCTGCACTTCGGTAAAGGACCAGAATAAGTCAGGCACATGCTGGTGCTTCTGCGGCACAGGATTCTTCGAGAATGAGCTACGCCGCATCAAGGGCGACTCTCTCGACCTCTCGGAAATGCTCACCGTGCGTCGCTGCTATGAGGCCAAGGCCGACCGATATGTGCGCAACTACGGCGAAACCAATTTCTCGCCCGGCGGATCTGTGCTCGACGTGGCCTACGCATGGAAAAACTTCGGAGTGGTGCCCGAGGAGGTATATCCGGGCATCAACTACGGCGAAGACGGTCACGTGCACGGCGAGCTCAACGATATGATGGCCGCCATGCTCAAGGTGGTGAAGTCAAAGCCCAATAAGAAAATATCCACTGCTTGGCGCCCTGCCCTCAACGGCGTGCTCGACGCCTATTTCGGCGAGGTGCCCCAGACGTTTGAATACAAGGGAAAGACCTACACCCCGCAATCCTACGCCAAGAGCCTGGGCATCGACGTAGACGACTATGTGGGCATCACCTCATTCACCCACCATCCTTTCTATGAGGCTTTCGCCCTCGAAATCCCTGACAATTGGCTCAACGCCGAATACATGAATGTGCCCCTCGCCGACATGAAAGCCATCGTTGACAACGCTCTCGAGAAAGGATACACCGTGGCCTGGGCTGCCGACGTGAGCGAAGAGGGATTCAAGTGGTATGACGGCGTGGCTCTTATGCCGAAGGAAAAGACTGAGGCCGACCTGCAGGGCACCGAACTCTCGCGCTGGGTGAAACTTTCTGACAAGGACCGCCACGCCGAGACATTCAATTTCTCCGGCCCGGTAGACGAGGTGGAGGTGACACAGGAGGCCCGTCAGGCTATGTTTGACAGCCAGGAGACAACCGACGACCACGGCATGATCATCGAAGGCATCGCCACTGACCAAAAGGGCAACAACTACTACAAGGTGAGAAATTCATGGAACACCAACCAGAAATATGACGGATACATCTACGTGTCTGAGCCCTATTTCCTGGCAAAGACCATGGACATCTACGTGCATAAGGATGCCATCCCCGCCGCCATAGCGAAGAAGTTCAAGAAATAAACATCCATCAACCTCACTTCAGCGCGGATTGCACATGAGCCATCGCATTTCATGTGCAATCCGCGCCGTTTTATCAATGACAAACATCTATATGAAACATATACTGATATGCGCCATGGCCATTTTCGCGCTCTGTGCCTGCAAGCCTACAGAGAGCGGCTACAGGCGCGCCTACGAAAAGACCGTCGGGGCCGGGGACAACGACACCGATCAGATATTCACGCCCATGGGCGCGGACCTTACCATGCAGAAGATAGTGGTGGGAAATGACACAGCCGACTGCGCTTCAGCATTCGTGTCGGTCACTCCGGGCATAGGCAACCCTCCGACGCGCCTGAAGCCGTTCTGCGTGGTGGCCGGAGGATTCCGCCAGAAATTCACGGCTGCCGATCTTTGCCGCAGGCTCATAGGCTCAGGCTGCGATTCGGCCTTTGTGGTGAATACATCCAAACCGCGCTACTATGTGGTGGCGGCATCATGCGCCGATGCCGGACAGGCGATGGAGAGGCTGCGTGAACTGCGCCATGATTCAGTAGCACCGCGCGACGGCTTCATCCTCCGTCCCGCCGGGCTTTGAGTACGCAAGAAAGTCAAAGTATGCTGAAGCGGGCGAATTTGAGCAGGAGCGTCTTGACGTCGACGTTGTCAAATTTCACTCGTATCTTCGCGTCGGGCTGGCTGGTGTCGACATCGATGATCGTGCCCTTGCCGAAGCGCGAATGCTCGATGCGCATGCCCTCCTCAAGCTCGCCGGGAGTATGGGTGGTGCCGTCTGTTGAGCCGAACCCGGCCGGTGGCGGAGGCGGCGGCGTAGGCGTGAATCCGGGACGCGATGGCACCGTACGCCTCGGGATGGTGACAGCGGGCGAATGAAACGACGCCCTCGCCTTTGATACCATGTCGGCCTGGGTGGGGATAGTGCCCTGCGTGAATTCAAGCCAACGCTTGTCGATGTCTTGGAGGAAGCGCGAGGGCTTGGTCGACGCTGTCATGCCGTTGCGGAACCGCGACGACGCATACGTCATCATACAGAATCTCTTGGCTCGGGTGATTGCCACATAGAGCAGGCGCCTCTCCTCCTCTATCTCCATCGGATTGTCCATGCTCATGGCCGAGGGCATAAGCTCCTCCTCCACTCCCACGATGAAGATATTGCCGAATTCGAGTCCCTTGGCCGCGTGTATGGTCATAAGCGTCACCTTCTCCTGCCCGGTCTCGTCAGCCTGGTCCTGGTCAGTGGCGAGCGACACCTGGGCAAGGTACTGCGGCATGAAGAATTCTTCGGTCAGCCCCTCCTCCATCTTGCCGGCCACGAATTCCTGCACACCGTTGAGCAGCTCCTGCAGGTTCTCCTGCTTCGACACGCTTTCAGGCGTGCGGTCGGATATGAGCATTGCGAGCATACCCGTGTCGCTCACTATCTTCTTCGCGGTTTCATAAGCATCATGCCCTGATTCATTATAGGCAATGAAGCCTTGTATCAACTGCCTGAAGGCATCGAGCTTCGAGGCTGTGCCCTTGTTGATGTCGATGCCGTATTGAGCCGGATCGGACATCGCTGTCCACATGCTCACGCCGCTGTCAGCGGCAGCCTTCGACACCTTGCGCACCGTGGTCTCGCCTATGCCTCGCGCCGGGTAGTTGATCACGCGCTTCAGCGCCTCCTCGTCATGCGGATTGACCGACAGCCTGAAATACGCTATCGCATCCTTTATTTCCTTGCGCTGATAGAACGACAGGCCGCCGTAGATGCGGTAAGGAATGTTGCGCCTGCGCAATGCCTCCTCAAGCACGCGGCTCTGCGCGTTGGTGCGGTAGAGGATTGCGAATTCCTCATAACTGTCGCCTGTCTTGATTTTCTGTTGGGATATGCGGTTTGAAACCAAAAAAGCCTCTTCGAAGTCGCTGTAGCTCTTGACTACCTCTATGCGGTCGCCCAAGCTGTTGCGCGAGAACACCTGCTTGGGTATCTGCTCCTTGTTTTTCTCGATGAGCGAGTTGGCCGCATTGATGATGCTCTGCGTGGAGCGGTAGTTCTGCTCGAGCTTGTTGATCACAAGATCGGGATACGCCTTCTTGAGGTTAAGGATGTTGCGAATGTTGGCGCCGCGGAACGAATATATGCTTTGGGCGTCATCGCCGACCACGCAGAGGTTGCCGCTCTCCTGCGTCAGCATCGACACTATCGAATGCTGGGCGAAATTGGTGTCCTGGTACTCATCGACAAGCACATAGCGGAAATATTCCTTGTAATGATTGAGCACCTGCGGGTTTTCGCGCAGGAGCACATTGGTATAGTAGAGCAGATCGTCAAAGTCCATGGCCCCGGCAACATGGCAGCGGTTGACGTATCCGGCATAGATCTCGGCCAGACGCGGACGCTTCGCCCGGCGGTCGGCCTCCATCATGTCGCGGTCCATGGCGTAGGCCTGCGGCCCTATCAGTGCGTTTTTGGCGCTTGAGATAGCGTTCAGCACCACGCCGGGCTTGTAGATCTTGTCATCGAGATCCATGTCCTTGATTATCATCTTCACCAGCGACTTTGAGTCAGCCGCATCATAGATAGTGAAGTTTGACGAAAAGCCTATCAACTCAGCGTGTATGCGCAGCAGGCGCGCGAAAATTGAGTGGAACGTTCCCATCCACAGTCTCGACGCTATCTTCTCGCCCACGAGCGCCTGTATACGCTCGCGCATCTCTCGGGCGGCCTTGTTGGTGAACGTCAGGGCCATTATGCGCCACGGCTCTATGTCATGGGCCAGCAGGTGCACGATCTTATAGGTCAGCACTCGCGTCTTGCCCGAGCCGGCGCCGGCAATCACCAGCTGCGGCCCGGAGCAGTACTCCACGGCCCGGCGCTGCTGGTCGTTGAGGGTAGAGAGATAATCTTCCATGCCGATCACCAGAATTTATTGTATTCGACAGAATATTCAAAGCCCGCCTCGGCAAGGCGCGCGGTCAGCGCATCCTTGTCTATGTGCATGTCGTCGCAAAGATCATCGAGCGACCGGTACACGTCGCGAAGCTTCGTATTTATATAGCTCATCAGCATAGCCGGGTCCTGCGGCAGAGAAGAGAGTTCCATATCAGTAGTCTTAAATGTCGTTTTTCAAATAAAAAAAAATAAAAGCATCCGATGGCCGGAGTCAGCGAAGCGAAATCACGCTTTCAGAGGCCAGAATCGAGAACGACTCGGCGAAAGCGGCTGGAATCGGCGCGTCGGCATCAGTGGCAGGCATCTGGTCGATGGCCGGAATCACAGTGTGAAGCACCGTCTGCAGCATCTTGGCCCTGTGGCAGTCAAACTCCCCGTTGGCCACCCCCTCATCGAGGATGGATGCCAGCATCTCGCGCTCCTTCTCCCACGCCTTGCGCCGGGTCTTGCTCATGCGGGCGAAATCCATGCTCAGCAGAGACTTCAATATCGAATAAGGCGACGAAGGGCTCCTGTCGGCCGAAAGCCTCATCTCGATGAAGCGCTGCAGCTTCTCGGCCGCCGTGCCGATCGACTGCGATATCTCACGCAGCTGGCTCACCATGCGCTCGCTCTCAGTCTCTATCACGGCATTGTAGATGTCGAGTTTGCTCTTGAAATACGTATAGATAGTGCGTCGCCCCTTGTCTGAAGCAGTGGCTATGTCACCAATCGTGGTATTTTCCACTCCTTTGTGGATGAAAAGCTGCTTTGCTGTTTCAATCAACTTATCGCGGGTGCGTGAAGCCATCTTCTGACGTATTAATTAAGAATTACGCCCGCAAAGGTACGACAAAAAGCCGAAATAATAAAATTAAAACGTCCCATCAACATGCCGAAGGCATGTCCCTGCGTTGAGCAAATATATCTCATCTCTAAAGGGCACTGTCACAAAATATGCGAAATCTATTGGCGTCGAATTCGAGTGGCATTCCCGTTATCATGACCATCTGATACCCGGAGGCTAATCAGTGAATATATTATTGACAATGTCGCCAAATGGCATGAGGATCGCTTTAAAGGATAACGATTCAGTCCGGCTTAGAATAAATTTTCGTATCTTTGCGGAGTATTTATCACTGTTTATTTTCGCTATTTATGGGATCTTCGTTTCTGCATAGGCTCGTTTTTTTGTTTTGCCTGCTGCTGGTTTCCGGCTCGGCGCCGGCTCAATCTCTCACAGCCTACAAGGGCAAGGTGGAGGACGGATACAATTTCTGGCTTCGCGTCCCACTAAAGGATCAGGGCTCACAGCTTAAGCCTTTGGTGATTTTCCTGCACGGCGCGAGCCTTTGCGGCAATGACCTGAACCGTGTGCTGCGATACGGCACTCTCGACGCCATAAAGCGGGGGCTCAACCTTGACGCTTATGTGCTGGCTCCGCAGACTCGCGGGGCTTGGGTGCCGCGCAAGGTGATGAACGACGTGGACTATGTGATCGCTCACAACGCCGACATCGACACCACGCGCATCTACGTGGTGGGCATGAGCCTCGGCGGATACGGCTCGATCGATGTGGCCAACGCCTACCCTGACCGCATAGCCGCTGCCCTGTCGTTCTGCGGTGGCGGCACCGGCAATGACTACACAGGCCTGAGCCAAGTGCCCATCTGGATCATACACGGCACAGCTGACCGCGCCGTGCCCATCAGCCGCAGCGACATGGTGGCCGCCGCCATTAAGAAGATAGACAGCGACACGCCGCGCCTGATCTACGACCGGGTGCCGGGGATGAACCACGGCCAGCCGGCAAGGTTCTTCTACGTGCCTCAATTCTATGAATGGCTTTTCAAGCATTCGCTCGCCGATGCGGGCCGTCCGAAGGCCGAAGGGTTCAAGGTCGACAATTCATTGGTGAAAGGCATCTACCGCCGCTTGCCCGGGTCGCCCCTTGTGACAGTGGTTGACGACAACGCCAATCTGGAGCAAGAGCTGAGGTGGACTTTCGTTCCGGCCGGACTTGACGGAAACGCATTCCAGAACATTATGATTGAGAATGAAATCGAGGCCGAGACGTTACCCTTCTCCCCTGAAATTGATTTTTAAATCCTATCAACCAACTCTATATCATGAATAAAATTGCCTGCGCCATCGCCCTATGCGCGATGACATCGTCACTGACAGCCCCGGCCATGACGGCTGAGGCTGTGAAGGAAGTGCCATTCACAGACATCCACATCTCCGATCGGTTCTGGGCTCCGCGCATTGAGACTAACCGCACAGTTTCAATCCCGTCAGCATTCAGAGAATGCGAGAATAACGGCCGATTCGACAATTTCGCTCTCGCCGGCGGCCTGATCGAGGGCGAGCACAAGGGCGACTTCTCATTTGACGACACTGACCCCTACAAAATCATCGAGGGTGCGTCATATTCGCTCGCGGTGAAATATGACCCCAAGCTCGACGCATACCTCGACAGCGTGATTTCGCTCATAGCCGCGGCACAGGAACCCGACGGCTATCTGACCACTTGCGTCACCAACAAGTGCACTCGACTGTCGGGATGGTGGGGCACGAAAAGGTGGGAGAAAATCAACTCACACGAGCTATACAACAGCGGCCATCTTTACGAGGCTGCCGTGGCCCACTACCGCGCCACCGGCAAGCGCTCGCTGCTCGACGTGGCCATTAAGAATGCCGACCTCGTTTGCCAGGTGTTCGGCCCGGGAGAGGGGCAGAAGCATGTGCCTTCGGGCCATCCGATCATCGAAATGGCCCTCGCCAAACTCTACAAGGTGACCGATGACCCGAAATACCTCTCCACCGCCCTCTATTTCGTAGAGGAGACGGGCAGAGGCACCGACGGCCACCGCCTTAACCAATACAGCCAGGACCACAAGCCAATCCTTGAGCAGGAGGAGATACTGGGCCACGCCGTAAGGGCCGGATACCTGTATTCCGGCGTGGCGGATGTGGCTTCGCTTTCCGGAAACACCGACTACTTCAAAGCTCTGCAGCGCATCTGGGAAAACATGGCTTCGCAGAAACTCTACATCACGGGCGGAATAGGCAGCCGGGCACAGGGCGAAGGATTCGGCCCGGGCTTCGAACTGCATAACCATACAGCCTACTGCGAGACCTGCGCCGCCATAGCCAACGTATACTGGAACCACCGCATGTTCCTGGCCACTGGCGAGTCGAAATATGCCGACATCACCGAGCGTGCGCTCTACAACGGCGTGATATCCGGCGTGTCGCTGTCGGGCGACAGATTCTTCTATGACAATCCACTCGAATCGATGGGCCAGCATGAGCGCGCTCCATGGTTTGGCTGCGCCTGCTGCCCGGGCAACATCACCCGTTTCATGGCAAGCGTGCCATCATACATGTATGCAACCCGAGGCGACGACATCTACGCTAATCTGTTTATTGAATCATCGGCCGACATAGCCACACCCGCCAACAAGGTGCGCATCGCCCAATCAACCGCGTACCCCTGGGAGGGAGACGTCATTTTCAGCGTCAATCCGGAAAATACAGGGAAATGGGCTCTTAAGATCAGGATACCGGGTTGGGCTGAGGGAAAGCCAGTGCCGTCTGACCTGTATTCCTTCGCCGACAAGGAGAAAGATGGCTGGGCAGTCTATGTCAACGGGAAGCGATACGACGCCCCTATTGAAGATGGATACGCCGTCATTTCCAGAAAATGGAGCAAAGGCGACGAGGTGAGGCTTTCCCTGCCGATGAAGGTTAAGGCAATCAAAGCCAATGCCAACGTGGCTGACAACGCAGGAAAGAGGGCTTACGAAAGAGGGCCGGTGGTGTACTGCCTCGAAGGCGCGGATCAGGCAGATGCCCACGTATTCAACAAATATATCCCCGAAGGCGCGGCATTCTCCGTGAAGATGATGCCCGACTCGCTCGGCGGAATCGCCATGCTTTCAGCCACCGCCATGCAAATCGAAGCAGACGGAAGCAAAAGCCCCGTGACAATCAACGCAATCCCCTACTCTGCATGGAACAATCGCGGACCCGCCGAAATGGCGGTATGGATTCCGGAATCAGCCGAATTCGCCCGCGCGGAGCCGGCTGCCACCATCGCTTCGAGAGCAAATATGTTCTCCGAGCCCACCAACCTTAATGCCGACGAGCCGGCTGCCACCTCCAATCTGCAGTGGGCGTTCGGATACAACGACCAATGGGAACCCAAATCGAGCTCCGACACATCAAAGCCCTATCACTACTGGTGGCTGAGGAAAGGCACTGAAGAAAACATCTGCTACGGATTTGAAAGCCCGCAGACGATATCATCTGTAGATGTATACTGGCTTGATTTTGACCACTACGACGGCAATTTCCGAGTGCCTGAAAGCTGGAAGCTTATGTACCGCGACGACCAGGGACGCTGGCGAGAAGTAGAAGCCGCCACAGCATACGGCGTGGAAAAGGACAAATATAATCGCGTGGAATTCTCGCCCGTCACCACCACAGCGCTTAAAATCGCGGCAAAACTGCAGCCCGGTGAAAGCGGCGGAGTCATCGAATGGAAGGTGAATTGAGCCGGTGACCAGAAAAAAAAGGATTGCATGGATCTCGATCTAAATGATCGTCTCCATGCAATCCGTTTTTTTTGTTTGGGCGGGTGCGATTTATCTCGCCCCTACAGTTCTCACCACTTCGTGACGAAAGGAATCACTGGAGTGCCTTCGCGGTCAAAAAGGATGGGAAGCCAAAGCGAGCCGGAGCCTGCCAGGCACTTCGGGGTCCATTTATCGGCCATGAACACAAGGTTTCCGCCCATCTCGGCGCAGTATGTGCCTTGTCCGCCGAATGTGAGCTCTGCGTCAGGACCGATGCAAGGAGTCTTTCCCTCTACCATGTGCCACTCGCCGAGCATATCGTCGGCCCACATCATGCGCGCTTTGTTGGGTGCCCAGCCGGTGCAGCCCGATGTCACCATCCAATATTTCCCGCCATGCTTGAACACCACAGGCGCTTCATTGTGTCCGCCGGGGAAGATGCGGATGTATTTGCCGGTATGAGCATTGTAGTCGTCATTGAGCTCAGCTATCTGCAGCGTGAGGTTTTCTTCTGAAGAATACACGTGATATGCTTTGCCGTCGTCATCAACAAACACGGTCATATCACGGCTCATCTGGCCTCCGTCAATGTCTCGCTCTACGAATACGCCCTTGTCGACAAGCTTGAACCACTCTTCGGTCCACCACTCATCAGGCACAATGCCCTTAACTTGGCGCGGCTCCATGTTCATAGGATAAACGCCGGGGTTGACGCGTCCAGACCACTTTAGTTTGAATGGGCCGACAGGAGTGTCGCTTTCAGCCACCGCACAGCGGGCTGCCTCATATCCGCGTCCGGCGAGCTCATGGTGAAACCAGAGCACGTATTTTCCTGTCTTAGGGCAATACACCACCTTCGGACGCTCTATGGTGCAATGCTTCTGTATCTCGGATGAAGGATCGTCAACTTTCTCAAACACGATGCCCTCGTTTTTCCAATTGACGAGGTCGGTGGTTGAATAGCACGATACGCCCTTTTGATAATTAGCCTCATGCCCGGGACGATGCTCGCCGTACCAATAGTACACGCTGTCAACCTTAAGGATGCCGCCGCCATGGCAATTGACAGGATTTCCGTCAGTGTCGCTCATAGGCGCCACATTGTCGAAAGCAGCGGCTCCGACATTAGCTGACAGACAAAGGGCCGCGGCAATAGACGCAAAAAATTGAAATTTCATGAAATAGTCTTTTATGGATAGATTGGAAAATAGATATCAAAAAACGGTCAGCCGCCCAAAAGGGCATCGATTCGTAGCAAAAGAGATTGAATGCCGTCGTTGACAATCTGCCTAACGCGCGCGTGCCTGCGTCCGGGCTCGAATACCTGCGAATTGATGCGTGCGCGCACATCTGCCTCAGGCATGCCGTTGCGCTTCATCACCCTCTCCACGCGCACATGCTCAGGAGCCGTCACCTCCCACACCTCATCGACCATGCGGTCAAGTCCGCTCTGATACAGTATGGCTGTCTCTACAAATATGTTTCCCTCCTTTGTTTCAGCCCATCGGGCTATGTCGGCGAGCACTGCACCGTGAACTATGCTGTTGAGAACCTGGAGTTTACAGGCATCAGAAAACACTATGCCGGAAAGCATTGATCGGTCAATGCAGCCATCTTTCACCACATCGGGATGAATGGCCCGGCAAAGCTCTTCCTTAATCCCGGCGCTATTGTCCATGAGCCATTTTGCCCGCGAGTCGCAGTCATAGACTTCATGGCCCAATGCCGACAATATGCGGCACACTACTGACTTGCCCGATCCGATGCCGCCGGTCACGGCCACGAGGCGTCGCTGATCTACCCTACTCATGCTCAATGAGGTATTCTACGCTGTCTGTCGACATGAAAGCGTTGGTGAATTCCTTGGGCACGCCTATCAGCTTGAGCGGCAGCATGCCATTAGAGCGCCTGCGATAATCAGCCTCAATGCGCAGCCTTGGCGTTGAGCCTTTCTTGTAGAGACTCATCGGCAACATATAGTATACCTCAACCTTTGAAGGCGAAGGCAGTATCTTAAAGCTGTCGGGAACGTTGATGCCTGTGACCGGCACTTTAAGCGTCTTTGAGATCAAAGGCTCTACCGTGATCTCGACATCGATGCTGTCCGGAATCGACCTGCAACCGGCCGGGACAGAGACCGGCACCTTGACCACCGTCGACTTTGAAAGACCGGTGAAGGAAATCTCTCCGGTGCGGACATAGGACGCCTTGATCCGGCTGTTCAGGCTGTAGACCGTGACCGAATCCTGCAATCTCCTGACTCCTGCGATCACATGCTGAGGAGCCGGCTGCACCAGGATGGCGTCGAGCACCGGCACACGCACTCCCGGATATGACGTGAACAAGATAGAAAGAGAATCAGGAGAGACAGACTGTATCACGCTTCCGGCCCCGAATTTATTGCGCAGAAACGCCTTGAACGACGCGTCGCTGAAGTATATCTTATTGCCTGACTTATATGACCGGTAGTCGATCTCGATAGTAGGGTCTTTAGATTTCCAGTACTTGATGAGGTCGGTGCCCCTGGCCCTTACGCTGACGTTGACCGCCTCAGGCAAAGGGGTGATGCGGGTGAGCGAATCAGGCACATTCGTGATGCGCACAAAGCATCTGAGATCGGCCTGTGAGTCCTCGTTGAGAGCCTGCACAAACCAAAGCACAGCCGCAATAACCAAGAAGGCCAAGAACGTAAGCACATTCTTGCCCTCCGGGCTCTTCAGGGCATCGTTAAGCCTTGACAAGCGATCGCGCATAATGGCGCCAATGATTAAAAAATATTACTTCTTTGAGTCCGCGTTAGCCTCGGGAGTCTCGGGCATAGCGAAGACATATTCCTTCACTACGGTGATCTTCACACCATCAGCCACTTCGATTACGAAAGCGTTGTCTTTTATCTCGCGCACTTTGCCGATGATTCCGCCCTGGGTGATCACCTTAGAGCCTTTCTCGAGTTTGCTGCGCTCTTCCTGCACCTTTTTCTGGCGTTTCTGCTGGGGACGGATCATCATGAAATACATTATGGCGAAGATGAGCACCATCATGATGATCATGTTCCACATGCCGCCTTCCTGGCCTGCAGCATCCTGCAGTAGAATAGTGTTTGTTAGCATATATTTTTGATATTAGAGTTTATTTTCAATTATTGGGGGCGCTGACGATTGGCTTGTCGATTATGCCCTCCTCGCTGAGGTATCGCACCACAGAGTAGAGCACGCCGTTGACGAAACCGCCGCTCTTGTCGGTGCTGTAGCTGTTGGCTATCTCCACATACTCGTTGACCGATACAGGCACGGGGATCTTGGGGAAATTAATTATTTCCGCCACGGCGCAGACCATGATCACGATGTCCATGAATGCCAGACGCTCAGGATCCCATTGGCTGCGCTGTATGAATTTGTCAATGTAGGCGCGGTAAGAGTCCTGGTTGTTTATGACGTACATGAAAAGCTCGGGGCCGAAGCGCTCATCTTCCACATCCTTGTATTTGGGCAGGATGTCGACGGTGCGTCCGCCGCTTTGGGCTATCTGGCGCAGCGTCTTCAGCACGAATGTGCCCATTATCTGGAGGTCATCGTTCCAGTAGACAGACTTGTCTTCGAGCTCTTCGGCGAGCAGATCCGAAGGCAGGATGATCATGCGCAGGGCATCGCGCCAGAATTCGGCGTCGACCTCAAGCGTATGGTCGTCATTTTCTATGTAAGCCTTGTAGAGATCTGATTCTATGATCTGGTCGAGCAATCCCTTGAGGAAAGCCGAAGGAGCCTGCGTGGGGGCCACCTTGTACTCTTTGATCAAATCCTGAAGCATCTCATGGTTGACGAGATAGTCCACAAGCTTGTTGTCTATGAGCCTTGTGTTTGGATTCAGATCGGCTGAAGATGCGAGGTGCTTTGATTTGGCTGCCTCGAGCCTTCTGGCCTGCTCGGCTGTGAGGTCTACGATCAGCTGGAAAAACCATATGTAGAGCTCATAGGCCTTGTCAAGCGACGCAGTCAGGTCACGCTTGGCTTTAAGCAGCTGCTCTGTGCTGTCGGCGTATGAGCGGAGAGTATCGCACACCTGAGCCACGGCCAGGCGATAGCCATTGCCCGAGAAGTCGCCTTGCTCGCGCAATATAGCCTCGATGTCGGGATTGTTGTCGATTATAGTCTCAAAGACCACCACCCACAGCTTCACGTCGTCGGCGAGAGTCTTCTTTTGGATTTTCAGATAGTCGGCGAAAATCTTTGATGCCTGTATCTTATCGAGAAGTTTGCGAAGTATGGGGTCGAATATCGCCACTTTCGATGTCTCGCGCAGTATAGCACTTCGCACCGCCTCATTGGTCGACAAGGCCTTGGCCACTTTATTTGCCGCCAGCTTGGGATTGATGCCAAGAGCGAGAGCTGGACGACCCGGCTTGACGGAATAGCCCGATAGCTCGACCAGCAGCAGCAGCAGATCGATATAAAGAGAATGTGCGTAACGCCTGTCGCGAGAGATGGATTCAGGCGCGTCATTTATTCTAAACTCACTACGAGTCAACAGATAAGAGTAGAGCAAGTGCACCACCTTAGTGCGTATAAGGACGCGATTTACCATTTTTCAAATTAATTAATGCTCCGCAAAGATACGAATAAAAATCCAAACACAATATTTATCGGGCGTAAATTATCTGTTTTGGCAGATAATTTACGCCCGCTGTCAGGCCTTGGGAGCCTTGCGCCCGGCAATGCCTAAAGGTCAGGAGAGCGAATTCCAGCCTTGAGCCCGAAGGCTCATCTCCTGGCCGTCGCGGGTGACCAAGGCCGCCCCAAGCTCAGGCTTCGTGATATAGCCGATCACCTTCACGTCGCCGATGGCGAGCATCTTGTCATGGTCAGTCAGAGGCACAGTGAAGAGCAATTCATAATCCTCGCCGCCGTTGAGAGCCGCTGTCACCAGATTCATGTTAAGCTCCTCGGCCATGACCGCTGTCTGATAATCAATCGGAATGCGGTCTTCGTAGACCCTGCATCCCACATTGCTGTCTTTGCATATATGCAGCAGCTCGGATGACAGGCCGTCGCTTATGTCCATCATAGACGTCGGCTGTACGCCGGCCTCGCGCAGGGCCTCCACGATGTCGCGGCGAGGCTCGGGCTTAAGCTGTCGCTCAACGAGGTATTCCTTGCCGCCGAAATCAGGGGTGAAGTCTTTGCGCCCGGCCGAAGCCACCTTTTCGCGCTCAAGCAACTGCAGCCCCATATAGGCCGCTCCGAGATTTCCTGAAACGCAGATGATATCGGTCTCTTTGGCTCCGCTGCGTCTCACGGCTTTCCCCTTTTCTACATCACCGATGGCCGTGATGCTGATCACAAGGCCTTGTTTAGAGGCAGTGGTGTCGCCGCCGACAAGGTCTACGCCATATCGCTCACAAGCCAGACGCATGCCTGAATAAAGATCTTCAAGATGCTCTACGGCGAATCTGGCCGATACGCCAAGCGAAACTGTAATCTGCCGTGGCATGCCGCCCATCGCGTATATGTCTGACAGGTTGACGGCCACAGCCTTGTAGCCAAGATGCTTGAGCGGCACGTAGGTGAGGTCGAAATGCACTCCCTCGAGAAGAAGATCGGTGCTGACGAGCACCTCTGTGTCGGGGTAAGACAAGATGGCGCAGTCGTCGCCTATGCCGGCGATCGTTGAAGGATTTTTCGGCTCGATGCCTTTGACGAGCCTGTCGATGAGGCCGAATTCTCCCAACTGCGATATTTCTGTTAATTTTTCGTCCATGATAAAATTAATGTCAAAAACAAATAGTGAATAAGCGAGGATTCAAGCACGCCTATCCACTATTGACTATGCGGTGTGAGATTGGAAAATCAAGAGCGGTTGACGAGTTCGCGCATCACCTCCATCATCTTAGGCTGGGCTGCTTCGGCAGCTTTCTGCACCTCTTCATGAGTGGGCACATCATGCACCTCCTTGCCGCCGAGGTCGGTGATCACCGAAACACCGAAGACACGCATGCCGGCATGGTTGGCCACGATCACCTCAGGCACTGTCGACATGCCCACAGCGTCGCCGCCGATGATGCGGAAGTATTCGTATTCCGCCGGTGTCTCAAATGTCGGGCCGGGGGTGCCTACGTATACGCCGTGCATCACGCGTATGCCCTTCTCCTCGGCAATCTTGTCGGCCAGGCCAATCAGCTCGTGGCTGTAGGCCTCGGTCATGGCAGGGAAGCGCGGGCCAAGCTCGGCATAGTTCTTTCCGCGGAGGGGATTCTCCGGGAAAAGATTGATATGGTCTGTGATGATCATGATATCGCCCACGATGAAATCCTTGTTCATGCCGCCGGCGGCGTTTGACACGAAAAGCGTCTCAATGCCAAGAGCCTTCATCACGCGCACGGGAAATGTCACCTGCTTCATGTCATATCCCTCATAGTAATGGAAGCGGCCCTGCATGGCCATGACCTTCTTATCGCCGAGGCGTCCGAAAATCAGATTGCCGCTGTGTCCCTCCACTGTCGACACAGGGAAGTTGGGTATCTGCGAATAGGGGATGTATTTCTTGTCTTCGATGTGGTCTACGAGAGCGCCGAGGCCTGTGCCGAGGATAATGGCGGTCTTGGGCATCTCATCTACTTGCGAACGGATGTAGTCAGCCGTCTGTTTGATTGTTTCAAGCATTTTAACTGGGTTTTAGTTATGATAATCGTAAACAATTACGCTCACTGTTTTGTTTGCGGGCGCTTGGCCTTTATGAGCCTGCGCACAGCCTCGATAAATGTCTGCGCTTCGCCTCGCATCATCTCCACCTGCACCGGCAGGTAGTAGACGTAGGGTTTTAGGTCATGCGGGAAATAAGGGCAATTGATCATGCGCACGGCATCCTTCTCGGTGGTGATCAGGAATTTGCGCTTGGCCTCCATCGTGTCGAATCTCTGCTGCAGCAAAGCGGTGTCTTTCTTGCTGAACGAATGGTGGTCAGGGAAGATATTGACCCTCACCTTCGCCTTGAAATGCTTGATGAAGCGCACAAAGGGCTTGGGATTGCCTATGCCAGCCACAGCGAGCACCATGTCGTCGGCCGAGAGCCAGTCGAGCGACGGAGCCACCGACGGAGCTATGTCAGGGAATACCGGCATAAGCTTGCCGTAGACGAATTTCGAGAAGAAAAGCGACTGGAAGGGAAGCAAGGAGAGATTCTCTTCGAAGATGCGGTAGTCAAGCGCCGTAATTTTCTCCGGGCATTTAGTGGCCACCACTATGTCTGCCCTATGGGCGCCCCCCTTGGGCTCGCGCAGATGCCCGTAAGGCAGAATAGAGTCTTCGAAGTACGGACGATTATACTCTGTGAGAAGAATAGACACCGTAGCCTTGACATAGCGATGCTGGAATGCGTCGTCAAGCACCACAAGGTCTATCCGCGGATCTATGCGCAGAAGCTCGGAAATGCCCGATACGCGGTCTTCGCACACCGCCACAGGCACCTCACAGCCAAATTTGTGGTAGATCTGGTATGGCTCGTCGCCGATGTCGGCGGGAGTGCTGCGCTTTGTGGCCATCACGAAGCCGGAGGTCGACCTCTTGTATCCGCGGCTGAGCACCGCCAGATGGAAACTATGGCGCAACTCCCCTACCACGTATTCCACGTGAGGCGTCTTGCCGGTGCCTCCGGCGCAAAGATTGCCCACGCCAATGGTAGGGATGTCAAACTCCTTCTCCTTAAGGATCTTGAAGTCAAACAACCAATTGCGCATCACCACTCCCGTGCCGTAAATGCCCGAAAGCGGCAAAAGCAATATTTTGGCCAGCCAACCTTTCCTTTTCATCTTGCCAAAGAAAAAAACGCGTCAGTATGGTAAAAAATTATCAATCTCTCAGGCGCGGCGCGCCTACATTGCTCTCATCCCGGTCACTCGATCACGAGATAGTCCATGCGCGCCTGCACGGGGTGCATATCCATAAGGTACTCGGCGAAACGCTTCATGCGGGCCATCTCTGCGTATGTCTTCGAGCCGGCATACTCCATGCTGTTGAGGCTGCCGAGGAGCACCTTGCGCCAATCTTCATCGTCAGTGGGATAGCATACGTATCTGTCAGCGTCGATGTCAAGCTCTTTGGCCATGGCCGACACGGCGTCATGGAGAGTGCCGAGATCATCGACAAGACCTATCTTCAGCGCAGTGGTTCCGTCCCATACGCGGCCGCCGCCAATGGCCTTGACCGAATCCTGGGGGATCTGGCGGCCCTCGGCCACCCTCGATGTGAAGGTCTCATAGCCGCGCTCCACATAGGATTGCATGGCGGCGTATTGGCGCTCTGTCATCGGCTCGGTGAAAGTCGGGAAATTTGCGTTGGGCGACGAAGCCACCGACTCAAATGCAAGACCGAGCTTGTCGGTGAGCAGCTTGTTGGCATTGGGGATCATGCCAAATATGCCAATTGATCCGGTGAGGGTGGTCGGGTCGGCGTAAATGCGGTCGGCGCCACACGAAATATAATATCCGCCCGAAGCGGCATAGTCGCCCATCGACACGTAGAAGGGCTTGCCGCTCTCCTTGAACTTCTCAAGCGCATGCCAGATCTGCTCTGACGCGAATGCGCTGCCACCGCCTGAATTCACGCGAAGCACCAGGCCTATCACCTTGTCATTCTGCGCGAGGCTGGCTATTTCGGGCACCAGCAAGTCGTCGACAATGCCTTCTTTGCCGGAATCTACAATATCGCCTACGGCATAAAGAACCGCTATGTGCTTTTTGCCGCCTGCCTTTTTGCCTTTGGTCGACATATAGGTCGAGGGAGAAATCAAAGGCAGCTTGTCATCCTTGTCGATGCCTATCCTTTCGCGGATGAGGTCTTCCACTTCAGAGCGGTATTTAAGCTCATTGACAATCTTGCGGTCAACGTATGCTTCCGGGGCCCATGTGAATGACAGGCTGTCGGCCCACATGCCCACCTGATCCTCGCTCACGTTGCGGGCCGAGGCTATGTCCGAAGCCATGCAGTCCCAGAGCTGATTGACAAAAATGGAGGTCTGCAGCCTGCTTGGCTCGCTCATGCTCGTGCGTATGTAAGGCTCGACCGCGCTCTTGAACGATCCCACCTTGAACACCTGCACCTCCACGCCGGCCTTCTCAAGCAGGCCCGTGAAGAAAACTGTCTGCACTCCGAGGCCGTGGACATTCACGCTGCCAACGGGGTTAAGGTATACCACATCGGCAAGCGACGCCATGTAATAATCGCCCTGCTCATAACTGTCGGCGTAAGCGTAGATTTTCTTTCCTGACTTCTTGAAGTCTTTTAGGGCGGCCACCACTTCTGACCGCGATGCGATGCCCATGGCAGCGCCATTGCAGTTGATGTATATGGCCTTTATTTTCTTATCATTGGCAGCGAGCCTGATGGCCGAAACCATGTCAGAAAGGCACTCCGAAGCCAGCTCAGTGCCGTTGAGCACGTCATAGATGTTGAATTGCGCGGGTCGCTCGGGTATGTTGCCCGAAAGATTCAGATAGAGGATTCCCTCTGTAGGAGTAGCCTCTACATTAGAGCCCACAGCCTTGGCGATTGACGCTACAAGGCCTACCATAAGCACAAACCCGAATATGATGATCGATAACCAGAGGCCGGCCATGGTGCCGAGCATGGAGATAAAGAAACGCTTCAACATCTTTTTTATGTCTATTTATACTATTAAGTCACAAAGTTAATAAATATTTCTATTAAATTAACGATGTGACCCGATTTTTTTTATCAATTCAGTGAAATGCGGCCTCAGCCTGCCTGAGCGATTCAGGCTTGCCCACGTCAAACCACCTGTATGGGCTTGTTGGCTCGTACCCTTCTATCCTCAATTCACCGCATGCGCTGATGTAAAATGGCATTATCGGAAACTCGACTCTGCCATCGGCATAAGCCTCAATAGACGCGAACACAGACGGCGACAACACATGCACGCCGCCGAAAGCGCGCCGCCGAAAGCCTGCATCCGCGCAATCGCCTTCGGGCATGCGCACCTCGCCAGTTTTGACGTTGGTCCATCCCCTCATGCGGCCATCGCCGTCAATCAGAAGATAACGGCTTGTGTCACGCTCCGCCACAAGCAGAGTGGCGTCAGCGCCCCGGGCCTCATGACGGCGCATCATGTCGCGCAGGTCAAAATCGGTGATGATATCAGCGTTGTGCACAAGCACAGGACCATCGCCCGACAGCAATTTTCCGGCGGCCAGTATTCCGCCGCCGGTATCGAGCAGACGGGCCGACTCATCGCTTATGGCAATGTCGAGGCCAAAATCACCATTGGCCCGCAGAAAGTCAATGATCTGGCCAGAGAAATGATGCACATTGACCACAACGCGCCTTATGCCGGCATCCTTAAGCTTTAGGATCACCCTCTGCAGCATGGGCACCCCTCCCACCGGCACCAGCGCCTTGGGGTGCTCAAGCGTGAAAGGCTTCAGCCGGGTGCCAAGCCCTGCGGCAAATATCAGGGCCTCCATCAAGAGCGCGGCTTGAATTCCTGCTCTATGTCTTGCTCACGGTGCACGAGCTCGACCTTGACGTTGAACTTCTTGTTGATATGCTCGGCAAGGTGCTGCGCGCAATAGACTGATCGGTGCTGGCCGCCGGTGCATCCGAAAGCCACCATCAGATTGGTGAATCCGCGCTCCACATACCGCTTCACCGTAGAGTCGACGAGCGAGTAGCAGTGATCGAGAAATACGGTGATCTCGCCGTCATCCTCAAGAAACTTTATCACTTGCGGATCAAGGCCCGTGAACGGCTTATAGCGCTCATATTTGCCCGGATTGTTGACGGCTCGGCAGTCAAACACATATCCGCCGCCATTGCCGGTGGTGTCTGACGGTATGCCTTTCTTGTAGGCAAAGCTCATCACCTTCACTGTCAGCGCCTTCTTCTGCAACACATCGCTAAACTGCTTCATTTCGGTGAGGCGGCGCAGAAGGTCGTCGAGATAAGGGTATTCGGCAAAGGGCTTTTTGAGCAGATCGCGCAGATTGGCTATGGCGAAGGGCACACTCTGCAGGAAATGGGGCTTTTTCTCGAAATATCCCCGGAAACCATAGGCTCCGAGCACCTGCATGGTGCGGAACAGCACGAAATGGCGCAGCTGCTCCATGAAATAGTCATAGTCAACAGGCTTATAGCGGCTGAGACTGTCGACATACTCGTTTATGAGCTCATTACGCAGGCTCTCGGGAAAGTTGGCCTTGGCCTGCCAAAGAAATGAAGCCACATCATAGAAGAACGGTCCCTTGCGGCCTCCCTGGAAGTCGATGAACCACGGCTCGCCATCCTTAATCATGACGTTGCGGCTCTGGAAATCGCGGTACATAAACGTGCTCGACTTGCTGCGCATGAGCACCTCCGCCAATGCCTGGAAGTCGTCTTCAAGCCTGTCTTCGAGAAATTCTATCCCGGTGGCCTTGAGGAAGCAATATTTGAAATAATTGAGGTCCCACATTATGCTGCGCACGTCAAACTCGATCGGCGGATAGCACTTGCTGAATTTCAGGCCTACCGCTCCGGCGAACTGCACGTCGGGGAGGCGGCGTATCGTCTTGACGAGAAGGGCCTTTTCCTCGGCCGAGAATGCGCGCGTCACGCGCCCCTTCTCAATAGCGTTGAACAGCAGAGTGTCGCCAAGATCCTGCTGCAGATAAGTCAGATGGTCATCGCTCACGGCGGCAATCTTTGGCACGGCGATGCCGCGCTTTTCAAAATGCTCGTCGAGATATATGAATGCTTCGTTTTCTTCCCTGCAGGTGCCCAACACCCCAATGAGTGAATCCTGCCCGGGAGCCTGCAGCCGGAAATACCGGCGGTTGGAGCCCGAAGAAGGCAATTCCTCTATTGAGGCCGGCTCCACGCCCACGGTAGAGGCGTAGAGCTTGGCGAGACTTGATTCGGCTGTCATTTGCTTTATTTAAAATGTCTTTGTTTTTATGTTTTGAAAAAAAATCAGCGGCCATTGGCTGCCCGGCCGGCTTCAATATCCCAGATCTGACTGGAACTTGATGCGCACGAGCCTCACTTCATATTCGGTGCAGTCCTCTTCGAGGTCTTCGATAGCCTTCTGCAGGTCGTCGTTCTCCGACTTCTTGAAATAGTCGTATATGATGTCCTGCACATCGGGGTCAACCACCTCATTGATATAGTATGAAATGTTGATCTTGCTGCCCGAATACATGATAGCCTCGATCTCGTCGAGGAGCTCTGAAAATTCAAGCCCGTGGGCTTCGGCGAGCTCGTCGAGCGGCACGCGGCGGTCGATGGCCTGGATGATGCTGCGCTTCTGCTTGCTCTTGTTGGGCATGCTGCGCACCCTCAGGTCCTCAGGCCTCTCTATCTCATTGTCTTCAACGTGCTTCTTGATCACCTTTACGAACTCCTCGCCATATCGCTTGGCTTTGCCGGCGCCTACGCCGGAGATGTTCTGGAGCTCGTCGATGGTGACGGGATATGTCGTGGCCATGGCCTCGAGCGAGAAATCCTGGAATATGACGTAAGGAGGCACCTCAAGTTTCTTGGCGATCTTCTTGCGCAGATCCTTGAGAATGTTGTAGAGCTCGGGGTCTACGGCGCATCCGGCGCCGCTTTTAACCACTACTTCCTCCTCGCTGTCCTCGAAATCATTGTCTTCGACAATCTTAAACGAAACAGGCTTCTTGTAGAAGGCCTTTCCGGCCTTTGTGACATGCAGTATGCCATAGTTCTCAATGTCTCGGGCAAAGTATCCGGCTATCACCGCCTGGTGAAGCACTGCGCTCAAATAGCGTTCATCCGCATTGTTGGCGCAGCCGAAAACCTCTGTTTCATCATGTCCGAAACTTTTCACATCAGCCGTGACACGGCCTCTCATAACGTTGATGATGTGCTCTGCTTTGAATTTTTCTTTAAGGGCGATGACTGTCTCGATCGCCGCAAGCAAATCTTCTTTAGCTTCCACTCTTTTTTTAGGATTAGTGCAATTGTCGCAGTTACCACAGCTCTCGGGAAGATACTCCTCGCCGAAATAGTGCATAAGCGCTTTGCGGCGGCATATCGAAGTCTCAGCGTATGAGACAGTCTCCGCCAGCAGCTGCTTGCCTATCTCCTGCTCGGTGATGGGCTTGCATTGCATGAATTTCTCCATCTTCTGCAAGTCTTTCGCCGAGTAGTATGTGATGCACTGCCCTTCGCCTCCGTCGCGCCCGGCCCTGCCGGTCTCCTGGTAGTAGCCTTCAAGCGACTTAGGCATGTCATAGTGAATTACAAATCTTACGTCAGGCTTGTCGATGCCCATGCCAAAAGCTATTGTGGCCACGATGACATCGACTGTTTCAAGCAAAAAGGCGTCTTGATTGGCAGAGCGCGTAGCGGCATCCATGCCTGCGTGATATGGCAGGGCCTTGATGTCGTTGAGCTTGAGCAGCTCGGCCAGCTCCTCCACCTTCTTGCGGCTCAGGCAATAGATGATGCCTGATTTTCCTTCATTGTTTTTTATGAATCTGATGATGTCGCGGTCTATGTTAGGGGTCTTGCCCTTTATCTCATAGTAGAGATTGGGGCGGTTGAACGACGACTTGAACACCGTGCAGCCGCTGATGCCGAGGCTCTTCTCTATGTCGTGCTGCACCTTGGGCGTGGCCGTGGCGGTCAGCGCGATGATCGGGCGCTCCTGTATCTCATTGATTATAGGCCTTATCCTGCGATATTCCGGACGGAAATCATGGCCCCACTCAGAGATGCAGTGCGCTTCGTCGACAGCATAGAACGATATGGGAAACGACTTGAAAAACTCCACATTCTCCGCCTTGGTGAGCGACTCAGGGGCCACATACAGCAGCTTGGTGCGCTCGGCGAGCACGTCAGTCTTCACCTGGTCGATGGCAGCCTTGTTGAGCGATGAATTGAGGAAGTGCGCTATGTTGTCTTCATCACTGAAGTTGCGCATGGCGTCGACCTGATTTTTCATCAAGGCTATAAGCGGCGAGATCACTATGGCTGTCCCCGGCATCAGGAGTGCGGGCAACTGGTAGCAAAGAGATTTTCCGCCTCCGGTGGGCATGAGCACAAATGTGTCATGGCCATCCATAAGGTTGAGGATTATCTCTTCCTGGTTGCCTTTGAATGAATCGAAGCCGAAATGCTTTTTAAGCGCGGCGGCGAGGAGTTTGGGGTCGGTAGCCATGGTGAGGTCTGAGGGGAATTAATCTTTTATATTCTCGTATCGAAAGGCTGATCAGTCAATCTAAACAATGTCAGAAAACGAAGTTGGCCTTTTCGAGCTTTTCGCGGGCATAGTCTTTGCTGACCGTGAATTTCTTAAGGCCGCTTGATGGGATGTCGTACATTGCGTCGATCATGATTGTCTCCACGATCGAGCGCAGTCCGCGTGCGCCAAGCTTGAATTCGATAGCCTTGTCGACTATGAAATCGAGGGCTTCGGAGTCAAACTCCAGCTCCACGCCGTCCATGGCGAAGAGCTTCTTGTACTGACGCGTGATGGCGTTTTTGGGCTCGGTGAGCACGCGCCTCAGGGCGTCGCGATCCAGAGCCTCGAGAGCCGTGAGGATGGGAAGGCGCCCGATGATTTCGGGAATCAGGCCAAACGACTTGAGGTCCTGGGGGGTGGCGTACTGCATGAAGTCCTCCTTCTTGATGTTGCGGTGCTTTGTGTCGGTGGTGTAGCCGACAACGCGCGAATTCAACCGGTGGGCTATCTTCTCTTCTATGCCGTCAAAGGCGCCTCCGCAGATGAAGAGGATATTTTTCGTGTCGACGGGTATCATCTTCTGCTCCGGATGCTTGCGTCCGCCTTGCGGCGGCACATTGACTACGCTGCCTTCGAGAAGCTTCAGCAGGCCCTGCTGCACACCCTCACCGCTGACATCGCGCGTGATCGACGGGTTGTCGCCCTTGCGGGCTATCTTGTCGATCTCGTCGATGAAGACTATGCCCCTCTCGGCTTTCTCCACGTCATAGTCGGCCACCTGCAGCAGGCGGGTGAGAAGGCTTTCGATATCCTCGCCCACGTAGCCGGCCTGGGTGAGCACCGTGGCGTCGACGATGGTGAACGGCACGTCGAGCAGCTTTGCTATGGTGCGCGCCATCAGCGTCTTGCCGGTGCCGGTGGGTCCCACCATGATTATGTTGCTCTTTTCGATGTCGACATCGTCGGCCGTGGATTGCGCGAGGCGCTTGTAGTGGTTGTAGACAGCCACCGACAGGTATTTCTTTGCGCTCTCCTGCCCTATCACGTATTGGTCAAGAAAAGTCTTGATTTCAGCCGGTTTGGGCACCTTTTTCATGTCTATCCCCTTTCCGGCCTGCTGATTCTTGCCGCCGCCGTTGATATGCTTGTGGTAGTCGACGATCATCGAGTGCAACTGCTCCACGCAGTCGGGGCAGATGTGGCCCTTCTCGTCGGCGGTGGGTATCAAGAACTCGGCCATGTCGGCCGGACGGCCGCAAAACGCGCAATGTGCTGTTGTGTTCTTTTTTGCCATATTGTGCTGTATGATGCTTATGGTCGGATTAATTATGCAAGTCGTGTTCTGACTGTACGTATTCCAATTCAAAATTACAAAAAAAAATTCAGAAATGGACTCATTTCTGAATTTTTTTTGTCGGTGACGCGGATTTTTCCGAAATGCGTCTCAAGCCGATGCGCTATTATGCCGGCGAGGGCATGGCATCATTCCTCGACTTCGGGGGTGCCTGAAGCGATTTTCTGGAACTCCTCGACCGATACGGTCTTCTCGTCGAGGGTGACAGCGTTCTCTATGGTGGCGAAAAGCTTGTTCTCGTACACGGTGTCATAGATGCGTCCGCGGTATTCCTTGTTGTCAAGCATGCGCTTGGCGTAGTCGGTGATCGTCTCGTCGTCGAGGTTGGTCATGCCGTACTGGGCGAACTGCTGGAAAGCCACCTGCTTTGCGAAAGCCAGGAGGTCGTCTTCCTCAACCTTGACGTCGCACTGCTTCGCGATCTCATCCTTCACGAGCTGCCATACGAGCGAGGGACGCATCTTTGCGTATTCCTCGTCGATGTTTTCCTGGGTGAGCTCCTCGTTGCGGGCCACAAGCCATTTTTTGAGGAATGTCTCGGGAAGCTCGGCATCCTTGTATTTCTCGATGAAGTATTCGCGGGCCTGGGCTGCGAAGAGCTGCTTGCTGTTGCCGCTGAGGCCGTTCTCGATCATCTCTGTCAGAGCCTTCTGGTATTCCTCCTCGTTGTGCACCTTGTCCTTGCCAAACACGTTGTCAAAGAATTCCTGGTTGTGCTCGGCGGGCTTCAGCACGATGATCTCAGAGATGGCCATCTCGAAGTCGCCCTTGTGGTTCTCGACATCTTCCTTGTCGATGTTGAGCATCGACGAAAGCTCAGCCGTGTTGCCGTTGCACGTCTTGTAGGGGTTGAACACGACCTTGTCGTTCACGTGCTTGCCATCGAAGAGGGCAGCCTGCTCGCGGTCTATGAAATGGAAGGGCGCGATGATGCCGTTGACCACCTGCACAGCGTCTTCGGTCTCCTTGACGGTGCCGTCTTCGTTGAGCTCCATGATGGCGCCTTTGATGAGAGCGCGCTCGTCGACAGTCTCGCCGGGCACCTGAGAGCCGAGGCGCTGGCACAGGTTCTTGTCCTGCTCTTCGCGCATCTGGTCAGTGACACCGATTTTATAGTAAGGAAGGGTGATTTCCTTGTTGAGGTTGAGCGAGAAGTCAGGAGCCAGGCCGATTTCGTACTGGAAGGTGTAGTCGCTGTCGTCAAGGCTGATTTCCTTAACCTCTACGGGCAGGGGCTCGCCAAGCATGGGGAGCTTGTTGTCCTGGATGTATTTGAAAACCTCGCGGTATACGAGATCGTTGATGACGTCGCTCTTGACATCCTTGCCAAAGCGGCGACGCAGGTGATCCATGGGCACATGGCCTTTGCGGAATCCGGGCACCACGTGAGTTTCAGCGATTTTCTTGAGTTCCTTCTTCACCTTGTCGGCGTAGTCGGCCTTCTCGACCTGCACTGTTACGATGCCGTCGACGTTGCCGTTCTTCTCTAAGCTTACGTTCATAAGTCAGTTTTATTGATAGTGTTTCTTTGTTAGCGTCTTTTTTTCAGAGTGCAAAATTAATTGATTATTTCGGATAAAACAATTTCAAGCCAAAGAAAAAACGATTATTTAGATATTTTTTGATTAAATATGGCTTAATTCCGTCCGTGCCCGTCCCGGCAGAATCCGTGTGGGCAGACGCTCCCGGCACACGCTTTGGGTCACTTTCTTAATAAAATTAAGCAAAAATGCGTTAGCGATGCTATTTTGATACAATTTGCTGCGGCAAAATTTTAATTATTAATTTATTTTATATAATTTTGCGAATCAAATGTACTTCTCTCAATATATATTAAGAAAATCTATACGCTCCAAGGTGCTTACCTTAACATATCTCACATTTACAGCGAAGCCAATTACATTACATAAAAACATCTGTTCATTAATGAAACATTTCTACCAATTAACAGCCGTGTTGGCCATCACCGCATTATGCTCGGCAGGCAACATGGCGGAAGCCCGCAATGCCTCAATCAGGCCGGAGGTCAACATCAGCGACGTCATGAGGCGGATGGCGCCCAACGCAGGAGTCACCCTCAATCCGCGCCACTCCAAGGCCGCGAAGATCAACGCCGATATCGACCGCAGAGTAAATCGCCTTGAAGCGGGCTTCGCTCCCGATGAGGTCATATTGCCGTCATCGACCGTAGGCCCCACCGAGAACTTCAAGGACATGGATGGCCCGAACGGCGAGATGTGGTATTACACCACCCGCCTCTGGTCCAAGCCCATCAAATATGAATACTACACTGACTACATCCTCACCGAATATGAGTTTGACATCTATGACTCAAACATGAATCCCGTGGGGAAAATCCATGACAAGATGCGCTACCGCGACAACGAGGTGAGGGTGCCGGGGCCGGCTCTCGGCATCGATATGCTCCCCGTCGTGACCCAGCATTTCTTCAACACCGACGATAAATATGAGCTTGTGGTGGCCATTGCCGTGAACACCACCACCGAAGGCCGCAACAACTACCGATCGGTGATATACTCCCTTGGCGGTGAGAAGGAGACCCTTTCTGTCTACGACCCGGCGACTGACGGCGAGGTGCAGAAACTATGCGACAAACCGGTATGCGAATATGACGCATTCATCAACGACGTCCTCGACGCCTCGACCGATGGCACAGAAAACTATTACATGACTTTTTCCGGACTACATGATGCCGACGTGCCGGCAGCTGTCGACGACGAGGATTCAGACAACGACTACTGGGAGATGGTGAAGTCAGGGCGCATGACCCTGAGCGTCTGCAGCAAGGCTGACGCCAACGGGAATCTCACCGTAGTGCAGGAGATAACAATCCCCTACCTCAACCTGCAGGGCAACCAGGAGACTTCGGCCGTGGCCCTGTCAATGATGCGCAACGGCAAGCCCTACATGGTGGTGCCTCATTACAAGGACACATTCTTCAATCCTTATTATAGCACCACTGACGACATCACCCAGCGTGAAGGAAACTCGCTGGTGATCGACATGTATGAGCTGCGCCCCGACAAGGCCGCCCTTGCCTACAGCACAGAGATACCGATGACTATCGACACCGACCATGACGCATACTTCACATATTATGCCGTGGGAAGCCTGCGCTGGGCCGACGATGTCGACTTCGGGCACTTCACCACTGACGGCACCCCGTGCTTTTACATCACGCGCAGCAACTTCAAAATATCCACTGACAGCGAGTCAGACTATTGCTATTACGTCTACGACTCGAATGGCAGACTGAAGAAAACCATTTTTGAATACGCCGACAACAACATACAGCTGACCGACATTGAAGGCGCCGAGCCTCAGCAGTGCTTCATATATTATGACGAAGGATACACATATTATATGGTAGACCTCTACACAGGCCTGAACTCAAAGACCGTGTCGATCGACTATCTTCTCAAGACCGATGACGACAGCGACGCCGACGTGCTCCTGGCCAACTTCGACCGCGTGCCCGCAGGCAACGGAGACTGGAATTATTGCTTCGAACTGAAAGTGCCCACCGTAGACGAAGACGAGAATGACGTGCTCCGCCTCGCATGGTTCGACAAGAAAGGCGCCTACACCCGCATGGATTATGTAAATATGGGCAAGAACGTGTATTACGCGCAAAGCTTCATGAACGGTTTCGCTCTCGATCCAAAACTCTTCAAGCTCGACAACGAACAGGAATACATGGTGCTGATCAAGCGAGGCATCAGTTCCGACACATCAGAGTCGCAGGAAGAGCTGATCGTGGCCCAGCCGCAGTCAGAGGCTAATGACTGGCAGGGAAAGACGCTCCTCCACCTCGCCCCCTGCGAAAAGGGAGCCCTGCGAGGCATACAGATCACCCCTGTGGCCGACGGCACAAACAAGCTGATGGTGACATGGCAGAACGCCGACGCCACCAACAACTACACTGCCGACTTCTATGACCTGCCTTTCGACAAACAACTCGGCGTAGAAGACGCAGTGGCCGGAAATGCGTCGCGCATCGCCTACGACGGCGCCTCTGTATCATGCCAAGGCGAGGAAATCACAGTCTACAGCATGCAGGGCATATCCGTGGCCAATGCCCGCGAAAGTGTGAGCACAAAGTCGTTGCCCGCCGGAATCTATGTGGCCACCGCAGGCGGCTCTTCTCTGAAGATAATCGTCAAGTGACAAATTCATCACCATTGATATGACAAACAAATATATCATACTCGGTGGCCTGGCCTTCATGGCGCTGCCGATGATGGCAAAGACCATAAGCCCCGATCAGGCGCTCGCGCGCATCAAATCAGACCGGAATGCGGCCAAAGCAGCCGCAGTAGCGCCGCTCAGACTCGCCCACACGGCCATGACGCCTGCTGGCGATCCGGCTGTATACGTATTCAACCGTGGCGAAAACGCCGGATACATGCTGCTGAGCGCCGACGACCTCGCCATGCCGATGCTCGGATACGCCGACTATGGAGCATTCTCCGCCGACAACTTATCTCCCGCCTTCGAATGGTGGCTCGCCGAATATGGCCGGCGCATCGAATACGCCAATCAGCAAGCCCCTGCCACCGACTCTTCCCAAGACTTCATTTTCGCATCGGCTGTCAATGGCGAAGCCATCGCTCCGCAGATCAAGACCCTTTGGGACCAGGTGGAGCCGTACAACAACCAGGCCCCGAAATACGGCGCCAACCGCACATACACCGGATGCGTGGCCACAGCCATGGCGCAGGTGATGAACTATTGGCAATACCCCGAAAAGGGCCAAGGCAAGATCTCATACACCAGCGAATCCATACAGAAAAAACTCGAACTCGACTTCTCACGCAAGAAATTCGATTGGGCCAACATGCTTGAGCGCTACAGCGACGGCGATTACACCGAGACTCAGGCCGAGGCGGTGGCCTATCTGATGAAGGCCTGCGGATACGCCGTCAGGAGCGACTACAGCACCGACGCCACCGGAGCACTCGCCATGAACATACGCAAAGGCCTCGTAAAATACTTCAACTACGACGGAAACTCGAAGTATGAGCTGCGCGCCTACTACTCCACCCCGCAGTGGGAACAGATGATCTACGACAACCTCAAGAATGTGGGTCCGATCCTCTACGGAGGCGGCTCATATCTGGGCGGCGGCCACTCATTCGTGTGCGACGGATATGACGGTAACGGATACTTCCACTTCAACTGGGGATGGAGCGGCATATCAAACGGATACTTCTCGCTCGACGCCCTCAGCCCCGAAGCCCTCGGATCGGGCGGCGGATCAGGCGGCGGATACAACTTCACTCAAGATGCCGTCTTTGGCATACAGCCACCCACCGGCCAGCCCGTGGTCGAGACACCCCTTCTGCTCACTCAAATGGGATCGCTGGTCGGATCTGTGAGAAGCAAGACACTCAGCCTCACGCTCACCGGCGAGTCAGACCCCATGTGGGTCAACTATCACCCCGAGACCATCTACGCCAACTTCGGAGCCATGTTCGAGCCCACCGACCCTGCGGGCGGTGAAAAGAAGGCCTTCCCGGTGACAGACAAGAATATCGAGATCCAGTCAGGCTACGGCACAGGCCCCTCTCACTTCGCCCTGTCGATGAATCTCGACGACGCAGCCTTGGCCGACGGCACCTACAAGGTGAGCATCGTAGCCCGCGACTACACCAAAGACGCCCCCGAATGGATGCCTGTGCGCCCGCTCAACGGATACTTCGACTACATCTTCCTGACAAAAAAAGGCACGCAATACACCGTGCAGAATCAGGAAATGCCACAGCTGCACATCATCGACGGCAACATCGAAGGTACGCTCTACTACGGCACGATATGCAAAGTGAATGTCACCGTGCAGAACGACTACGACATCGAAATCTCCAAGGGATTCGCTCCGGTGCTGTTCTATGAGCAGGATGGCAAGAACTACGCATTCTTCCTTGGGCAAAGCGTGTTCATCTCAGTGCCGCCCCACCAGAAAGTGACAAAGGAATGGGTAACCGACCTGACCCTGCTGCAAAATCTGCAAGGGTTTAACGAGGCGATGGATTTCACGCTGTCGTTCTTCGACGAATCCACCTACGGATTCTACACTGACGACATACAGAAGCCCATCACCATGTATCCCTACACTTCCACGCCGAATATCTTCCTGCAGGATCCGCTAAAGGTGCCGGGCGCGGAGATAGTGACAGAGAAGGTGGGCGAGAGCGAAATGAACGTCACTCTTGTCAAAGACAAATACAACATACCCGTGAGCTGCAGTTTCCGCAAGAGCGGTCGCTCGCCCTTCGCATTCAATGTTGTATCCTGCGTGCTCCAGCCCGATTTCTCCGCTGACAGCGACCAGCAGCTTGAGATACTGACCTACGGCTCAAGTCCCGTCATTATCCAGAAAACCAACGAGGTGGTCGGCTACAACACCACGATCAACTTCCCGCAGGCAAAGCCCGACACATATTACGCCATCATGCTCACCTACCTTAAGGACGGATACTTCAACCAGATCAATACGCGCTCGATAGTGTTCCGCCTCGACGGCACCAGCGGCATCGACTCAGCGATAATCGATTCTGACTCCGACGCCGATGCTCCCATCTACAATCTGCAGGGCATATGCCTCGGCACCGATTGGGACAGTCTGCCTTCAGGCCTCTACATACGCGCAGGCAAGAAAATTTTCAAGTCGGCCAACTGATGAGGACTTCAAAAACACCAACATATCATTTCCAACCTATTTAACACATCTCTTTTATGAAGAAACTTTATTCCATTATGCTTGTGGCCGTGGCCATGCTTGGGATATCGTTCTCGGCCAAAGCCGATGTCTCAGCCAAACTGACATGGGACATACCCGGCTCTGTCGAGATCTATGTCGGAAGTACAGCCGAAACCAGCAAGGTCACGCTTCCCGAGGGCGCAACATCGTATGACGCCTCTATCACCGGCCAGACATACGGCAATGTGTATGCCCGCGCCACCGACGGATACTATCTGGTGAATGCCGTATGCACTGATGACAACAAGACCATCTCCCCCTCCTCATACGGCGCTCGCCAAGTGTCCATCAGCATGTCTGCATCGCAGCATGGCGGCCACACAGTGCACATCAACGCCGAGAAGCTTGAATATGACGGCACCGTCAGCATTGACCTTGTCAGCGCCGGCGACGTCAAGGCGACTTTTGGCTCACGCGAAGTAATGATCAAAGGCGGCAAGCAGGACATCAAGTTCAGCACAAAGTTTGAGACCACCTTGGCATTCTCCGCTCCCGCTGATGGCGCTGTTGAGCCTTACATCAAGCATAATGGCAACACTATAGCCTGGGCAAAGAAATACAACTGGGACACCGCACTTTCACATGCCGCTATCACACCCTCTAACGGCGACGAATTTGAAGTGAAGTGGAACGACCAGGACCCCGTGGCCGAGACTCCCGTGACCATGTACACCGTCAGCCTCGACTACGCCAACGACTTTGCCAAGCAGTCGATCGCGATGGTGCGCAATGTCACAAAGATGAAGACCATCACCGCCCGCGACGCATTTGAGGTCGAGGAAGGCGATGTGATCAGCATTTCGTTCAATACCGCCGACTACAACATCTCTGTGAATGATGTGGCGCTCGAGGCGGCAGGCAACAGCACGCTCTGGAAATCAGAAGCCATCAATGCCAACACCACCGTGAAGATTGCCGCAACAGAGCGCGAATACGGCTCAACCACGCTCAGCGTCTCCATAATCGATCCCGAAGGCGTGGTGCTCCGCAACGGAGCCATCGACGGCCCGGTCATCGACCTCTCGGCCATGACTCCTACATCAGAGACTTTCAAGGGCGAGACTTTCAACAACTACAAGATCGAAGTAAGCCTCAAGAGCCCGAAGATCTTCGTAGGCCCCGCCGAGGGATGGTACGTATACCGCAGCGGATACGGCGATCCGTCATCGCAGACCTACGAGCATTCCGACATCGCCCGCACCGGCGAGACCTCGGCCCTGCATGTATGGACTCACAAGATCGTGCGCGACAAGAAGCTCGTGGTCTATCTCAAGGGCGAAGAGGCAGCAGCCCGCCTCAGGGATGAGAACAACTCGCCTTCAGTCTATCCCCTCAAGGCCGGATACAACGAATTCATGTTCGATCCCTTCTACAGCGGCGCTTTCACCGTGCAGCCCATCACCTCGGCTATCGACGACAAATTCTCTGTCTACAAGAATTACACCGCCGTAGCCAAGGACGACAACGGAGTCTACAGCGGCATCACCTTTGAAGGCGACGGAGCAATCCACATTTTCGCCAAGATCGAAGAGTCAAAGAAGCATACCTACACCATCACCAACAAGGCTGCATCAGCGCCCGAAATCAGCTATGACCGCGTGCTCAACGCCGACGGCGAAAAGTTCACTGTATTTGTTGGCTCGGAAGTCAGCGTTAAGCCCGCAGCAGGATACGGAGTGAAGATTGACGACGAAAAGAAGCCTCTTACCGAAGGCGTATACGCCTTCACCCAGCAGAAAGGCAACCCCACAAGCCACACCCTGGAAATATTCGCTCCCACAGCGATGACATTCACCCCCGCCGATGGCGAAACGGTTGACGCATTCAATAGCATTACGGTGGCATTCCCCGATGCCGAGACCGTGACTTTCGATCCCGACTTCGACCCGTCAGACATAGCGCTCATCAAGACTGACAACTCTTGGGCCAACTGGGGCTGGAGCATAGTTGCGGCCGATGGAGCAGAATGCCCCACATTCATCCTCACACCCAACATGTCAGTGCCCAACGGCACCTTCAACCTCTCGATCCACGAAGGCATGTTCACCATCAACGGCAGCATCCCCAATCCTCTCACCAAGACGAGCTTCACCATCAACAGAGCCGCATCGCTCGACTATGAGGTATGGCCCGAAGGCGATATCCAGGCTCAGCCCGACTTTGGCCCCCAGGTTACATTCTCATACGGCGAGGAGGCAAACGCTGAGTTCAATATCGAGGATCCTTCGCTGATAAAGGTGAAATTCAACGAAAAAAATCTCGAATACTTCACCGACTACAACATCGAGCTCAACGCCGGATTCATCATGGTAGGCCTCAATGACACCTACAAGGCGCAGACCGGCACCCTCTTCGTAAGCTTCCCCGCAGGCGCATTCCTGATCAACGGCCTGGAATCTCCGGCCATGGAGCACACTTGGAATGTGATCGAGCCCAAGGTGTACACCATCAAGGTGACGCCCGAATTCGACGCCGCAGCCCTCACCCCTGAAGACGAAATCAAATTTACGGTTGAGTTCCCCGAGGCAGAGAAGGCTGAAGTATACAACGAATATGGCTTCCAGCTCCGCGAGAACGGATTCAGCTCTGACACCTACATACAGCGTCCCGCCATCAAGCAAGTCGAGGAGGCAGAGCATCCTACATTCGTGCTCGCATTCCCGGCTGTCGGCGCCAACAAGAACAATGTTGAATTCAGCCTCAACATCTATAACGGCGCATTCACTCTCGACGGCACCAATTCATCGCCCGAATACAGCCAGGCCTACTATCTGACCATAGTTGCGGCCAACGCGAAGGACTATGTCCTGGATCCCGCCGATGAATCGACTATAGAGTCAATCGAAAGCATTACCATTTCGTTCCCCAATGCCGACTCAGTCACCCTCGCTGACGGATCAGAGTCAGGCCAGACCAACGCCATCTTGATGAGCGGCGCCAACTGGTCATACTACACGGAATTCTTCACCATTGCGAAGGTTGCCGACGCCAAGGTGCCCCCTCACGCCCAACGCTCCTGCGAAGACCAACGGCTCATACACCCTCGCCATCGGCGCTGAGACATTCCTCATCAACGGCTTTGTGAAGAGCGATGATATCAACGCATCTTACACCGTATACAAGGAAATCAAGCCTGAAGATCTCACATACACCCTCTCGCCCGAGAGCGGAACTGACGTGGAGAACCTCTATGACGTGAACATCATCGTGGCATTCGCCGATGGCCTTGAGCTCGATATGGACGCTTTCGACATGGAGAAGCTCTCTCTGAAATTCGCCGACAACGAACTCGTCATGGGCGATGACTACTACGCTGATCCATGGGCCAACACCCTGTCATTCACCGTTAAGAAGGAAGTTGTCGCCAAAAAGGTAGGCAAACTCGCCCTGTCGCTCACCGAGGGATGGTGCAAGATAGCCGGCATTGACGCTCCCGCCGTGCAGGGCATATGGAACGTAGTAGGCGACACCGACGGCATCACCGACATATTCGGCGACGGCGTTGACTCTTTCACCGTAGTCACAATCGATGGCCGCGTGATCATCAAGGACGCCGATGCCTCACAGCTCAAGCAGCTGGCCGCAGGCCTCTACATCATCAACGGCAAGAAAGTTTACCTCAACAAGTAAATATCCCTCCATCATCACAAGACAAAGGCTGCCTGTCGGGCAGCCTTTGTTTTTTTATTTATCATTCTTTGCCGGAATCACAGCATGAGCTGCAGCAAAGCCACGTCAGTGTCTCCGAGCCAGCGGCGCAACACGCCGCTTTGGCTGAATCCGCATGAGCGGAAAAGGCGCATCGAAGGCCCATTGTCTACAGGCACCATCGCGGCCACCTGCCGCAGATTAAGGCCTCGGCAAAACCCTACGCAAGCTTCAAGCGCTTCGCGCCCCAGGCCTCGGCCTCTGAATTCGGGCATTATCGCTATGCCTGCCATTGCGCGCCGGTTGACAGGGTCATAGTCTGTGATGTCTACTGCACCGGCAAAAACGCCGTCGGCCTCTGCCACAAGCCTCACCTGCCTGTCACGGCAGATATCAGCCGTGTAATTGCTGACATATTCCCACACAAGATGGCGCGACAGAGGGCACTCTCCCCATGACACGCGCCTGACATCAGCCATGCTTTCCAGCCTGTAGAGATCATCGACATCAGCAGGCTCCACCGCTCTCAATACGATCATAATATGGAATATCTCCTGAATTAGTCAGCATTCATAAACAGTGTGCGGTTGAGCAGCGACCTTCCGAGAGTGATCTCGTCAGTGTACTCAATCTCATTTCCCACCGACACTCCGCGCGAGAGTTGAGTCACCTTCACTCCTGTGTCTTCAAGCCTGCGATAGATGTAATAATTGGTGGTATCGCCTTCCATTGTGGCGCTCAACGCCAGGATAACCTCATCGACCACACCGGAACGCACGCGCTCCACGAGCGAATCAATCTCAAGCTTGTCGGGCCCGATGCCGTCGATAGGCGATATGACACCGCCGAGCACATGGTATAGCCCCATGTATTGGCCGGTGTTCTCGAAAATCATTACATCCTTCACGCTCTCCACCACACACACCGTGCGGTCATCCCGCATCGGAGATGCGCAGATGGCGCATACCTCATGCTCGCTGATGTTGTGGCACACGCGGCAGTATCTGATGCCGGAGCGCATATTTATGATGGCGTTGCCCAGGCCGGCGGCCACGCTCTCATCCTGCCTCAGCAGGTGCAGGGCAAGGCGCAGGGCTGTCTTGCGCCCCACTCCCGGAAGGCGCGAAAAATGCGTCACAGCCTCCTCAAGCAACCTTGATGAAAATTCTTGCTCCATACTTGTGTTTTGAGACGCAAATTTAGATATTTTTTCTCTTACGCTAAAACAAACACCATCTTTTTGCGTTAGTTAAGAAAAAGACTTTCTTTTTTAATTCTTCTAACTTCATTAATCATCAAGCTTCAGATGCCCGTCTGGTTCACAAGCATAATAGGCATCCTCTACGGCCTCACAGTCCTCGGCGTCATCTCAGTGGTCATACTCGAAAACAGAAACCCTGTGAAATCGCTGGCATGGCTCACTGTGCTGTTTCTGCTGCCCGGCCTCGGAATAGTGCTTTATTTCGTATTCGGGCGCAACCTGCGCAACACGCGCATGATCTCGCGCCACAACAAGCGCAGGCTGCGGCGCAGGGAGACATTCCGCCGCGTCAAATTAGACAAACTGGGGCTATCGGAGCAAAACCTGCAGCACATCAACCTCTGCCGCGCGCTTTCAGGGGCAGTCGCCTACCCTGCCAACGAGGTGCGTGTCTTCACCAACGGCCATGACAAGTTCAAGGCGTTGCTCGACGACATATCCAAGGCCACGAAATACATCAACATCCAATACTACATCTTCGCCGACGACCGGCTCGGAAACAAGGTGAAAGATGCCCTCATCGAACGCGCCAAGGCCGGAGTGGCCGTGCGCGTGATCTACGACCACGTGGGCAGCTACGGCACCAAAAAGAGATTTTTCAACGAGATGCGCGAGGCTGGGGCCGAGGCATACCCTTTCTTCAAAGTGGCTTTTCCGTTTTTCGGCACCCGCATCAACTGGCGCAACCATCGCAAGCTGTGCGTCATCGATGGCTCGGTCGGGTACATCGGCGGCATGAACGTGGCTTCGCGCTACATCGACGGCGGCGACAGTTTCGACTGCTGGCGCGACACCCACATGCGCATCAAGGGCCCTGCCGTGGCCGGATTGCAGTATTCATTCGCCGTTGACTGGAATTTCATGGGGCGCCCGCTGCTTGACGACGAAATCGCCTACGACTGCGGCGAAGAGCATGACACCGAAGGCCACGTGATGCAGGTGCTGTCGTCCGGCCCCACCTCGCAATGGGCCAATCAGGCGTTCATGTTTCTCAAAGCCATAGGCAACGCACGCAAACGCATATTTATCCAGACTCCCTATTTCCTGCCCACCAACGGCCTGCTGACCGCATTGCAGAGCGCATCGCTCTCGGGCGTGGACGTGAGGGTGATGGTTCCGAGGCGAAGCGATTCGAAAATGCTCATGTACGCCAGCAACTCATACATCACCGAGTGCCTGCAGGCAGGCATCAAAATATATATGTACGAAGCCGGCATGCTCCACGCAAAGACCCTGTTGATCGACGATGATTTCTCATCGGTAGGGTCGACCAATTTTGATTTCCGCAGCTTTGAGCACAACTTCGAGGCCAATGTCAATGTCTACTCGCGCTCTTTCGCCCGGCGCATGCTCGAAATATTTCAGAAAGACATGCGCGTGAGCACACGCGTGGAGGCAGCCCAATGGCGCCGCCGCCCCCTGCGCCATCGCCTGGCCGAATCCATCATGCGCCTGCTCAGCCCCATCCTCTGATCCGCCCCGCCTCAGGGATTCCCTTTAATTCTTATTTGGAGGAATTAAAATAAATTCTTAACTTTGTGTCATCAGAGAATTTTAATAAATGAATTTTTGCATTAAGAATTTGGTATGCATAAAATCATATAAAGACACATCCTGGTTTATATATGCATTTGTCAGCCTACTGTTTCTAATAAAGTATCTAATGAGGATAAGCCTGCCAATGACCATTGCGGGGATTGTCCTTTTCTTTGGTGGAATAATATTGATAAACCATCGCGCATTAAGGTACAGCCGGCTGGTGCTACCGATTTTAGCAATATATACGATATTGGCGTTGGCGCTGGTACCTGCGTTATTCCCTGCGGGCACATTCGATGTTGACCGCTGGGATATGATAAATACCTTCACGCACGCGCTTCTTGACGGAGATTATCCTTATGGCGCGAAAGGCATGACTTCCGGCAACAATCCGGCTCAATCCCCTTTTTATTTCGTATTGAGCTATCCATTCTATTTAACCAATCTCTATGTGGGATTGCCCTTGACCGGCATTTGGGTTTATTGGCTGTCAACGCGTCGCTTCTGCGATCACAATGCCACCTCTATATATTTGCTGCTTTTTTCTCCATTCATTGTTTATGAGATTCTCACATGCAGCACCATATTCTTCAATTCGGCGCTTGTGGCCGCGTGGTTGCTGATAATGAAATATGGCAAAAAAAGAGACACTTCTTTCTTTGTCATTCATGGCATTGCCGGAGGCATGCTATTGTGCACACGCAATTGCTATATAATACCGGTCATATTGCTGGGAATGACCTTGTTCCTTCATTCTTCCCGCAAGCATCATGCGATTATATGGGGATGCTCGGTTATTATCACATTCCTGCTATTGTATCTGCCATTCATATTCGGATGGGGCATTGAATCGTGGATGGCGGTCAATCCATTCAAGGTGCAAAGTGAGGTGATCTTAAGCTTTGAATTAATGGCCGGCATCATAATCGTCACTATAGCCACAGGTTTTTTCTGCAAAGATGTGGATTCCGTAATTTTCTGGTCCGGAATATGGCTATTCGTTGTTTGCGTGCTCATGCTGCTTGAAAACACCCTTAAATTTGGAATTGAAACCGCGTATTTTAATTCTTTGACCGATATTACTTATTTCATCTTGTGCATTCCTTTCCTTATGCCTTTTTTAGACACTAAAAAAAATATTGCGAGCCATGATCAATGATAAGAAAGTCATAGTAGTGATGCCGGCTTTCAATGCCGAAAAGACTCTGCGCCAGACCGTCAGCGAAATCCCCGGAAACATTGTCGATGAAATCATATTGGTTGATGACTGTTCGTCTGACACTACAGTCAATTTAGCCATGGAGTTAGGTCTGCACACTATCCGCCATCAGAAGAACAAAGGATACGGCGGCAATCAAAAGACGTGCTACAACGAGGCTTTGCGCCTTGACGCCGACATCGTCATAATGGTGCATCCCGATTATCAGTACACACCTAAACTGATCGAGTGCATGGCCTCGATCATCGCCAATGGCGTGTATCCTGTGGTCTTCGGATCACGCATTCTGGGCAGAGGTGCCTTGCGGGGTGGCATGCCTATATATAAATATGTAGCCAACAGGGCGCTTACTCTGTTTCAAAATATTCTTTTAAATCAGAAGCTCTCGGAATACCACACCGGTTACCGGGCATATTCGGCGGATGTGCTGCGAAATATCGATTACAACCAAGGTTCTGACAATTTCATCTTTGACAATGAGGTGATAGCGATGATCTTCGACAAAGGATATGAGATAGCGGAGGTGACATGCCCTACACGGTACTTCCCCGAGGCATCAAGCATCAAATTAAAATCGAGCATAGTCTATGGGCTTGGAGTCATCAGGGTGTCCCTAAAATACCGTTGGAAGAAATGGTTTGGGAAAAAAAATTTGTCGGTGTGAGAAAAAATGATTAACTTTGCATGCAATAAAACAATAACTATCGAAGATTATGTCATTTATTGCTGACCGCGTCAAAATGGACGGCCTTACTTTTGACGACGTCCTCCTGATTCCCGCATTTTCAGACGTTCTGCCCCGTGAAGTGACTCTTAAGACTCGCTTCTCACGCAACATCACCCTCAATGTGCCCATCGTGTCGGCCGCAATGGACACCGTCACCGAAGCACAGCTCGCGATAGCCATTGCCCGAGAGGGCGGCATAGGCGTAATCCACAAAAATATGTCGATCACCGAGCAGGCGCGGCAGGTACACGCCGTAAAACGCGCCGAAAATGGCATGATCTATGATCCCGTCACCATCCTCAGGGGCAAGACCGTGGGCGACGCACTGAAGATGATGGAAGAATACCACATCGGAGGCATTCCCGTGGTAGACGGCGAAGGCACACTCGTAGGCATCGTCACAAACCGCGACCTCAGATTCGAGCGCGACCTCAACCGCAAGATCGACGAAGTGATGACCAAGGAGCACCTTGTAACCACCACGCAGAGCACCAACCTCGAGGAAGCCGCCGACATTCTTCAAAAGCACAAGATCGAGAAGCTCCCCGTGGTCGACAACCACGGCAAACTCGTTGGCCTCGTGACATACAAAGACATCACCAAGGCGAAAGACAAGCCCAACGCCTGCAAAGACGCACTCGGACGCCTGCGCGTGGCTGCCGGCGTAGGCGTGACAGGCGACGTCATGGATCGCGTTGACGCTCTTGTGGCTGCCGGGGTCGACGCCATAGTCATCGACACCGCCCACGGCCATTCAAAAGGCGTGGTGGGAGTGCTTAAGACCGTGAAGGAAAAATACCCCACCCTCGAAGTCGTTGTCGGAAACATCGCCACCGGCGAGGCTGCCAAATACCTCGTTGAGAACGGCGCCGACGGCGTGAAAGTGGGCATCGGCCCGGGATCTATCTGCACCACCCGCATCATAGCAGGCGTAGGCGTGCCCCAGCTCTCGGCCATTTACGACGTGGCCAAGGCTCTCGAAGGCACCGATGTGCCCCTTATCGGCGACGGCGGCATACGCTATTCAGGCGATATCGTGAAGGCCCTCGCAGCCGGAGCGCATTCAGTGATGCTCGGCGGCATGTTCGCAGGAGTCGAAGAGTCGCCCGGCGAGACCATCATATTCAACGGCCGAAAATACAAGACATATCGCGGCATGGGCTCGCTCGAAGCCATGGAGAAGGGATCGAAAGACCGCTACTTCCAGGGCAATGTCAGCGACACGAAGAAACTCGTGCCCGAAGGCATAGCGGCCCGCGTGCCCTATAAGGGATCGCTCTACGAAGTAATCTACCAGATGCTCGGCGGCCTCCGCGCCGGCATGGGATATTGCGGAGCACGCGACATCGATGCTCTGCACCGAGCCCAATTCACCCGCATCACCAACGCCGGCGTGGCCGAAAGCCATCCTCATGACGTGGCTATCACCAGCGAGGCTCCCAATTACAGCGCTTCAGCAAGATAAACCCTGCGAAAACTCGCCGTCACTGATCTGACAGCTACCGAATCAAACATAAGGCGCCGGCTATCTCGATTGCCGGCGCCTATTTTTTGGCTCCGCACAATATCGCGCGCCGCCTTGCGTTATTATTTCAGATATAACCATCACTATACTCCCTAAATGAAAAAGACATTCGTGGCGGCGGCTCTTCTGGGCACAGCCGCAGCATCATTAGCCAAGGACAGCGACCCGGTGCTCATGACAGTGGCCGGAACCGATGTGAGGCTTAGCGAATTTGAATATCTATATAATAAGAACAACGCTCAGCAAAGCCAGGCCATGAGCTTTGACGAATACCTTGGCATGTTTGTCAACTACAAACTCAAAGTAGCCGACGCTCAAGCCCACGGCGTTGACACCACGGCGGCCTTCGTCAGCGAATTCAGCAAATACAGCCTCGAACTCGCCCAGCCCTATATGCGCGACAACGAAATGCTCGAGAATATGGCGAAGGCCGAATACGCCCGCATGCCGAAGGAGCGCTACGTCAGCCACATAATGCTGCGCATCGACCCCGCCGACGAAGCAGCGAGCCTCGCCACCGCCGACTCTGTGCGCCAGCTTGTGGCAAGCGAAAAGATGACGTTTGAAGACGCCGCCCTGCAATATTCCATCGACGCCGGCTCTGCCCGCCAAGGCGGACGCATGGGCTGGATCACATCCTCGTCGCGCCTGCCGCAGGCCTTCACCGACATGGCCTATGACACGCCCATCGGCACGCTCTCGCCCGTGGTCAATTCCGGCTACGGATACCACATCATCCGCCCCGAGCAGGAGCGACCGTTGAGCGGCGAAGTCAACGCAAGGCACATACTTATGCTCACGCAAGGGATGGATGAAGCCGGACAGGCCCGCCAGAAAGCACGCATCGACTCTGTCTACAGAGTGGTCACCGCCCCCGGCGCAGACTTCGCCGATGTAGCCCGCCGATGCAGCGAAGACCCCGGGTCAGCCCGCAACGGAGGCGATCTTGGATGGTTTGGCCGCGGACGCATGGTGCAGGAATTTGAAGACGTGGCTTTCTCGCTTAAGGACGGAGAAGTGTCAAAGCCTTTCACCTCCGCATTCGGTTGGCACATAATATACCGCGAAGCCCACAGAGCCGACACCGTCCCTGCCTACGCCGAAGCCAGGCCGGCCATAATCAGAAGGCTTGAGCAGGATGGCCGAGCATTAAAAGCCGAAAAGGCCTATCTTGCAGCCGTGGCCCGACGCACAGGCTCCGAACTCAACCCCAACATCGAGGCGCTCGTAGCAAGCCATTTCGCCGACAATGGATTCGCTGCCATCGACTCCGCTGCCTATGCGAGCCTTCTATCTTCAGAAATCGAAGCCTACAAGATCCACGGACGCAGCGTCTCGCTATCAGATGCCCTGCGCGGCGAGCCAATGCGCATTGCCCCCGACGCCGCCACCACCGCACGCAACGCCGCCATGGCTGCCGCAAACGCTTTTGACAGAGCCGTGGCTGAAGCTGCCCGCGCAGAACTGGCGGAAACCAACACCGACTACCGCAACCTGATAAATGAATACCGCGACGGCATCATGCTCTTCGACCGCTCCAACCAGATGGTATGGGAGAAAGCCACGTCAGACAAAGACGGACAGGAACACTTCTTCCTCGCCAACAAGGCAAATTACGGATGGGAGGCTCCCAGATACAAGGCCTATGTGATTTTCGCCAACTCAGACTCTGTGATGAATCTGGCACGCGAGCACGCTTCCGCTTTCGAATCAGCTGCGGTGGATCAAGATGAATTCACCAAGTCGATGAAGCAGAAATTCGGCAACAACGTGAAGATTGAGAAAGTCATAGCGGCCAAAGGCGAGAATCCCTATACCGACAACCTCGGCTTCGGCATGCCGGCGCCGGCGCCCAACTCCCGCTGGCCTCACTATTTCGCATTTCAGGGCAAAGTGATAGTGTCGCCGGAAGCCGCTGAAGATGTGCGCGGACGCCTAATCTCAGACTACCAGAACCACCTTGAAAGCCTTTGGGTAGACTCACTGCGCAAGACCTACAAAGTGAAGCTCAACAAGAAAGCCGTGAAGGAGGCCCGCAAGCGCATCGACAACAAATGAAAGCTTACCACTGGGCGCTGACGCTCGCCTTGGCAGCTGCCACGGCCTCATGCGGGGGAGACGATAAAACGCTCCCAGCCGATGCTCTCGCCGTGGTTGACGGCGCCACGCTCACGCGCTCCGACCTGCGCCGCAATTTCCCCGCCGGCCTTTCGGCTGACGACAGCGTGAAGTATGCCCGCGCCTACATACGCCAATGGATCAATGACCGCATGATGTCGACCATCGCCGCCGATGAGATCGACCTGACCGAGATTGACAAAATGGTGGAGCAATACCGCAGCGAACTTATAGCCTTCGAATACGGCAGGCGCATGTATGAGGCGCACGCCCCCGAGATATCGCCTGACACAATCGAAGCCTACTACAACGCCCATGGCGACGAATTCGTGCTGACGCGCCCGATGGTGAAGGGAGTCTACCTGAAAGTGGCCGACAACGCGCCCGAGCTGTCAGCAATCAGGCGGCTCTACCAAAGCGAGGCGCCTTCAGACATCGACAAACTTGAAAAAAGCGCCCTCGGAGGGGCCGTGCACTATGACTATTTCCGCGACCGCTGGGTCGACTGGGCGCAGATCGAATCGCGCATACCCTACTCTTTCGGTCCCTCGGCCGACGCATTCCTGACGCAGCGCTCGCGCGACTTAGACTTCTCGCAGGGCGGATTCACGTATCTTCTATTCATCACCGAGGTGCTTCGGTCAGGCCAGAAGATGCCGCTTGAGGCAGCCTCGCCGCTCATAGCCGAGCGTTTGAGATACGCCGGTGAGCGGGAATACCTCGGACACCTGAAGCGCGAATTGTTGGAAAATGCTATTTCAGACGGAAAAATTGCAATATTCTGCGAATTAGGGCAATAATCTCACAATTAATTCGTAAATTTGCGAGGCTTTTCGCCATTAACAATATTATAGACCATCAAATCACTCAACGTGAAGATTATTAAGTCATTTGCAATATTAGCCGCTTCGGCCGGAGCGTTTTTTTCAGCCACCGCCCAAAACAACATCGCCGAGGAGGTGGCTTGGATGATAGGCGATGAGCCCATCTATAAATCTGAAATCGAACAGGCATACCTCGAATATCTCGAAGAGCGCGTGCCGCTGAACGGCGACCCCTACTGCGTCATCCCCGAGATGATAGCCGTGCAGCGCCTTTACCTCCACCAGGCCGACCTCGACACTATCGAGGCTCCCATGTCGATGGTGCACATGCAGGTAGACTCTCGCATCAACATGATGATGTCTCAGCTCGGAGGCCGCGAAAAGCTTGAGCAATACCTCGGCAAATCACTGCCCCAGCTGCGCGAGCAGCTCACCAAATCGATGATTGACATGTCGAGGGTGCAGAGGGTGCAGGAAGAGCTCACTAAAGATGTGAAGGCCACCCCTTCCGACGTGCGCAAATACTTCAATTCACTCGAAGAGGATTCAATTCCGTTCGTGCCCCTTCAGGTCGAGGGCCAGATGATTGTGCTCAATCCGGTGATTCCGCGCCAGGAAATCGACGACGTGAAAGCGAGGCTCCGCGACCTCACCGAGCGCATCAACAACGGCGACATCGACTTCGGCACCGCTGCAAACCTCTACTCGCAGGATCCCAGCAACCCGCGCGGCGGCGAACTCGGATTCATGGGCCGCGGACAGCTTGTGCCCGAATACGCCGCTGTGGCTTTCAACCTCAACGACCCCAAGAAAGTGTCAAAGATCGTGGAGACCGAATACGGATTCCATATCATACAGCTCATTGAGAAACGCGGCGACCGCATCAACACCCGCCACATACTGATGCGCCCGAAAGTGGCAGATAAAGACCTCGCCACCGCAGTAACCCGCCTTGACTCGGTGCGCAATGACATAGTCAACAATAAACTCACATTCGACGAGGCTGTGAGAATCTACTCGCAGGACAAGGACACGAGATTCAGCCGCGGAGTGATGATCAACAACAACACAAGCAGCACCCGCTTTGAAATGTCGGAACTTCCCACCGAGATCGCCCGCCAGATAGCCGGCATGCAGCCCGGCGACGTATCGGAGCCTTTCATCATGATCGACCCCAAGCATTCTCGCGAACAGGTGGTGATCGTCAAGCTCACCAACCGCATTGAGCCTCACCGAGCCAACATGTCGGAAGATTATGAAATGATACTCTCGATGTATGAAAACAACAAGCGGCAGAAGATACTCGAAGAGTGGCTCGACAAGAAAATCAAAGACACCTACGTGCGCATCGAAGACGGATGGCGCGGATGCGAATTCTCGCACAAAGGCTGGATCAAAAAGTGATATAACATAAGTTCAGGGCAATGCATCCCGATAAGAAATTCACCAGGGCGCGGGGGCTTACAGCCGCCGCGCTCACGTTTATAACAGCGCCCTTCTGGCTTGGCGCCATGTCAGGCTCCTCCCCCGAGGAGCCGCTGCCGGTCATTGCCCCGCAGATACCCAAGGCCGACCGGTCAAACAGCGACAACGTATTTCTCGAGCACGCCGATGTCCTCCATAAACAGACCGCTGACTCTTTCATGGTGCTCACCGGCAATGTCGAATTCCGCAAGGGCGGCATGATGATGTACTGCGACAGCGCGCATTTCTACAGCGAGACAGAGTCATTCGACGCTTTCGGAAATGTACGGATGGAGCAGGGAGACACACTATTCGTATACGCCGACACCCTCAAATACCGCAGCCTCTCGCAGTTAGGCCTGCTCTGGGGAGAACCTGTGAGGATGATAAATAAGGATGTCACTCTGAAGACCGACGAATTCATCTATGACTTCCAGGCCGAATACGGATATTACGAAGTGGGAGGCACGCTGATCGACAACAAGAATGAGCTCATCTCGAGGGAAGGCACCTACGTGCCCGCCACAAAGGAAGCGTCGTTCTTCATCGACGTACGCCTCAACTCCGTAGGCGAGAAAAATGACTCGATGGTGATATACACCGACACTCTATACTACAACACCGACACCCACATTGCCGAACTTTTCTCGCCATCAGAGGTCATAAACAAGCGCGACACGATATTCACATCGCACGGCGTGTATGACACCAACACGGAAGTGGCCAGGCTGTATGACCGCTCGCTCGTGCGCATGGGACGCGGCACCACCCTCGAAGGCGACACCCTCTTCTATGACAAAGCCGCCGGATACGGCTGGGCCAGGGGCAACATGCAGATCGTAGACGAAGTGCGCAAGAGCACCCTCAGCGGCCATTACGGCTTCTATGACCAGGTGATCGACAGCGCTTACGTCACCGGCCGCGCCCTCGCCAAGGAATATTCGCAGGGCGACACCCTCTTCCTTCACGGCCGCGAGATATTCTCCACCGCGAGATATGACACCATAATCATCCCCGCCGACACGCTCAAAGGACTGCCCGAAAGGATAGCATTCGACACATGCCACGTAATCCGCTCTTATCCCCGCGTCAGATTCTACCGGTCAGACATGCAGGGCGTATGCGACACCATGCGCTTCGAGCAGAAAGACTCCACCCTCTACATGGTGCGCAATCCCATCGTATGGAGCGGAGAGAGGCAGATATTCGGCAATGTCATCAATCTCCACCTCAACGATTCCACCATAGACAAGGCCTGGCTGCCCCAATTCGGCTTTTCGGCTGAAATGATCGAAGAGGGCTACTTCAATCAGCTCAGCGGAAAGGAGATGATAGCCCTGTTTGTCAATGGCGACATGCGGCAGCTCGATGTCAACGGCAATGTAGAGGCGATAATGTTCCCGATGGAAAACGACTCCACCTACAACAAAGTGATATCAATGCAGAGCAGCTTTCTTTCAGCCAATTTCGAAAACAGGCAGTTGCTGCGCATGAAGACATGGCCCGAGACCACCGGATCGGTCACCCCGCTGTATCTGGCCAAGAGATCGATATTCTTCCTCGCCAACTTCAAATGGTTCACAGGCATAAGGCCTACGTCGCCCGAAGACGTTTTCATTGTGCCGCCTGCCATGGAAGAGCTTATGGGCGGAGCGCCGCTCGGGTCAGGCGAAACCGAACAATTGATGGCCGTCCCCCTCGAGGCAGCACCGATAGAATAACTTAACGAAACTAACCAAACAGTCGCGCCCACGCTGCGCGGCAAACCCAACTAAAGACATGAGCAGAAAACGCAAAGAGCTCCCCACCCTCCCTGAGGTCAAGATAATCGACGTAGGTGCCGAAGGCAATGCCGTGGCCAGGGTCGACGACATGGTGGTATTCGTGCCATTCGCCGCTCCCGGAGATATCGCCGACATAAAGATCACAAAGAAGAAACGCTCATACGCCGAAGGCAAAATCGAGCGCATGGTCAGCCCCTCTGATATCCGAGTAGAGCCGCGATGCGAGCACTTCACCGTGTGCGGAGGATGCCGCTGGCAGCATCTGCCCTATGATGTGCAGCTGCGGTGCAAGCGACAGCAGGTGGTCGACGCTTTACAGCGAATAGCCAAGGTAGAGCATCCTGAAGTGGCCCCCGCCCTCGGCAGCGACAGCATCTGGGCCTACCGAAACAAGATGGAGTATACCTTCTCCAATAAATGCTGGCTCACATACGAGCAGCTCAAGAGCGGAGAAGAGTTTCCTGTGCGCGAAGCGGCCGGATTCCACATACCGGGAGCCTTCGACAAGGTGCTCGACATCAAGAAATGCCACCTGCAGGATGACTTCGGCGACAGGCTGCGCCTGTTCATCAAAAATTACGGCCTTGAGCACGGATACTCATTCTACGACCTGCGGGCCAACACCGGCCTGCTGCGCACACTGATGATACGCATTGCCAGCACAGGGCAGACAATGGCCGTGATGGTATTCGGCGAGGACGACCGGGAGAAAATCACCGCCCTTCTCGACGCGGTGAGGGCTGAATTTCCTGAAATCACGTCGCTGCTCTATGTGGTCAACCTGAAGGTCAACGACACCATCACTGACCAGGATGTGCTCACTCACAGCGGAGCCGAATACATTGAAGAAGAGATGGAAGGGCTGAAATTCAGAATCGGCCCGAAATCATTCTACCAGACCAACTCGCTGCAGGCATACAAACTTTATTGCGTGGCCCGCGAATTCGCCGAGCTCACAGGCGACGAACTCGTCTACGATCTATACACCGGCACCGGCACCATAGCCAACTTCGTCAGCCGCAAGGCCGCCAAGGTTGTAGGCATCGAATATGTGCCCGAAGCCATCGAGGACGCTAAGGTAAACTCCGCCGCCAATGGCATCGACAACACCCTCTTCTTCGCCGGAGACATGAAAGATGTGCTCACCGCCGACTTCATCGCCGAGCATGGGCGCCCCGATGTCATGATCATCGATCCTCCGCGAGCCGGCATGCACGAAGACGTGGTCAACGCCGTGCTCGGAGCCGAGCCACGCCGCATAGTCTACGTCAGCTGCAACCCTGCCACCCAGGCCCGCGACCTGGCGCTTCTCGACGCCAAATACCGGGTTGACGCAGTGCAGCCCGTAGATATGTTCCCCCACACCCAGCATGTCGAAAACGTGGTGAAACTCACTCTTCGCGATGGCTCTCGAGATTGAACGCAAATTCCTGGTGGCCGGAGACTCATACAAGTCGATGGCCACCTCCGCCATTGACTTGTGGCAGGGATACCTGTCGGTAGATCCTGAAGCCACGGTGCGCCTGCGCATTGCCGACGAGAAGGCATTCATCACCGTGAAAGGAATAACCACCGGCGCCACCCGCGGAGAATGGGAATATGAGATACCCAAGGCCGACGCCATAGCCATGAAGCCACTATGCAAGGCTTCACTTGAAAAGACCCGCTACATCGTGCCTTTCGGCGGCCACAGATGGGAAGTGGACCAATTCATGGGACGCCTCTCGGGACTTGTGATCGCAGAGATAGAACTGAATTCAGAAAACGAGCCCTTCACAAGGCCGCCTTTCATTGGCGAAGATGTGACGGGCGATCCGAAATACTACAACTCTAACCTTTCAAAAGCTTGACCAAGCGATTCTTTATCTTAATGGCCGCCATCATCTGCGCGATGATGGCTTCCGCTCAAAAAAACACATATTTCATAGCCGGAATCGTGCGTGACTCAATCTCGCTCGAGCCGTTGCCGTATGCCTCTGTCACCGTTGTAGGCCAGGCATCAGGCGCGCTCACTGACGAAAAAGGCCTTTTTGAAATCACTGCCCCCCAGTCAGCATCATCGCTGCAGGTGGCATGTCTGGGCTATGAAAGGAAGACTGTCGACATAAAGAAGGGACAGGTCAACCTCTACGAACTGCGCCTCTCCCCGACAGCCACGCAGCTTGACGAAGTGGTGGTGCGCCGCAAGAAATACAGCAAGAAGAATAATCCGGCCGTAGACTTCGCAAGAAGACTCAGGCAGATGGACGACGTCACTGACCCGGAGAGAAACGCATACTACTCCTACAGAAAAAACGAGCTCATAACCCTCGCCCTGAATGATTTCAAAGACAAGGATGATGGAGGATCATGGATGTTCGGCAAATTTCCTTTCCTGCGCGAGCACATCGATACGTCAGAGATTTCGGGCAAACCTATCCTTAACGTAGTGGCAAAGGAAAAGATATCAGACGTATACTACCGCCATGATCCCGAATCACGCAAAGAGGTGATCACCGCATTGCGCCAGGACGGCATCGACGAGATGGCCGATCAGGCCGGCATGCTCACGTATCTTGAGGATGTGATGCGCGAGATAGATCTCTACGACAACGACATCGCCCTGCTGCAGAACCGGTTTGTCAGCCCTTTGTCGCGCATAGCCCCCGACTTCTATAAATTCTATCTCACCGACACAGTCGAAGTCGACGGCGAGCGCTGCATCGTGCTCAGTTTCTACCCTCACAACAAAGCCTCATTCGGATTCAACGGACAGGTCTACGTTCCCGTCAACGACTCCACGATGTTTATCAAAAAGGTGACAATGCGCACACCGAGAGGAATAAACGTCAACTTCATCGACAATCTCTACATCTCGCAGGAATTCGAGCGCGCCCCCGACGGCAGCCGCCTGAAGAAGAGAGACGATCTGACCGTAGAGCTCTCGATAGTGCCCGGCACACAAGGCATCTACGCAAGGCGAAACACGGCATATGCACACCATTCTTTCCAGGCACCGGATTCTCTTGCCATCTTCGACGGCCTCGGAGACAGAGACATCGACAAAGCCGCCACTTCGCGCGACTACGACTACTGGGCGCAGTCGAGGCTGCTGCGTGTGTCGGACAACGAAGAAAACGTGGGGCAGCTAATGGCCAAACTGCGCCGCGTGCCCATATTCTACTGGACCGAGCAGTTGATGAAGGTGATGTTCACAGGATATATTCCCACCGGAAATCCAAGCAAATTCGACATTGGGCCTGTCAACACCCTGGCAAGCCATAATGACCTTGAAGGATGGAGATTCAGGCTCGGGGGCATGACTACAGCCTTCCTTAACAACCGAGTATTCGCCCGTGGGTACGCCGCCTACGGCCTTAAGGACCGCAAATGGAAATACAGCGCCTCGCTCGAATATTCTTTCGTCGACAAAGAATACCACAGCCTTGAATTTCCGGTGCATTCACTGCGCGTCACGAGCCTCTATGACGTGAATCACATCGGGCAGCGCTATCTTTCTACCAACAACGACAACTTCTTTCTTTCGCTAACGCGCATGAAAGATCACAACCTAATCTATCACAATGCAAACAAGATCGAATACACGCTCGAACTCCGAAACAACCTCTCGGTTGTGGCCGGCATCGAAAATGAAATACAACGGCCAAGCCGATTCTTCCCTTTCACTGACGGATACGGCCAAGCCATAGATCACTATTCCGAGACGTCGCTCACCCTTCAGTTGCGCTACGCACCAGGCGAAAAATTCTATCAGACAAAATCGCACCGCGTATCGATCAACAAAGATGCCCCTGTCTTCGCGCTCACGCATAAATTCGCGCCAAAGCACGTATTCGGCTCCCGCTACAATGTGAGCCTGACAGAGCTCATGGTCAAAAAGCGGTTTTGGTTTTCCGCTTTCGGCAATCTCGACGCCACAGTCAAAGCCGGTCACGTATGGACCCGCTCGCCATTTATCAACCTGCTCATCCCCAACGCAAACATATCCTATACCATACAGCCCGAAAGCTACGCCTGCATGAATCCGATGGAATTCATCAATGACTCATACGCATCGGTCGATCTCTCGTACACCGCCAACGGAGCCATCTTCAACTGCATCCCGCTGATCAAGAAACTAAAGCTGCGAGAGTGCTTCGGCTTCAAGGCATTATGGGGAGACCTCAGCCGCCGCAACCTGCCATCATCCGATCCGAGACTGCTCCAATACCCTGCCGACGCATCAATCACACGCATGACGTCAACGCCCTACATGGAGGCGAGCGTAGGCATTGAAAACATACTGCGATGCCTGCGCGTGGACTACGTGTGGCGCCTGACCTACCTCGATGTCCCCTACCCAATCGACCGCCAAGGCATCCGCGTAGCCATGTACCTCACCTTCTGACATCAGGCAATATTACCCCCCCCCCCACATTCTCAATAAAATCTAATGCAGTCTAACTGCTATCTCAATTCTACGGTAAGACCCATAGCAGAAACCATGCGGTAGAAAGTTGAGATCGATGGTATAGTCAGCCCTCTTTCCACTCTGGATATATAACTTTTGTCAGCACCGATTTTATCAGCAAGTTCGGATTGAGTCATTCCGGATTCTTTGCGGGCATCAAGAAGAATTTGGGCGTTATATTCCTCCCATGCCTGGTCTTCAGCTGCTCGGCGACTTTCTGTTCCGGGTTCACCAAAAGTGCGGTTGAGTTCTTCACTCACATTGTATGTCTGCATTTTTGTCTTCATAATACTCATTTTAAGTCGTTTCGCTTTTAATATTTCACTTCGTGGAGTTTTTTGACTCTTTTTTCTGAAAGCATTGAACAATATGACCAACCTCTCACCATCGTAAATAAAGAAGATGCGAAATTCATTGTTTCCATAATTCACACGAAATTCATAAATATCATCTTCAATATACTTGATGAAATGGGATGGAATTCTTTCTGTGTCAGAAAATAACAATAAGGCTCTCCTTATTTTCATCTGCTCCTTCTCGCTTAACTTTGCCATGAAGTCACGATAATAGTCCTTATATGCAATAATTTCTCTAACCATATGGCAAAGATAACGAATGTTGCTAAATTATACAACATTTGTGAAAGAAAAAAGGTTGTTCATTTCCAATACATTTTGCATCAAATCACGCTTGCCAGGGATATTACTATTACATCTATATTAAAAAAGCGTTTTGCCTTGGTTGGGGCAAAACGCTTTCTTGTTAGATTGATAGGATCAGATTTTGATCCTGGGGGATTTTTTACCAGATTACTACGCGCTCTTCGGCGGGGCGGAACATCTTGTCGCCCTCCTTGATGCCAAATGCGGCGAAGAAAGGATCGATGTTGCGCAGCGTGCCGTTGACGCGCCAGCGACCAAGCGAATGGGGATCGGTGACTGTGCGGCTGAGGATTTCCTCATCGCGGATATTGCCGGCCCATACGTTGGAGTATGCGAGATAGAAGCGCTGGTCAGGGGTCAGGCCGTCGATGTCTTTGCCAGGCTGGCCGTTGAGCGAATTGTGGTAAGCGGGGTATGCCACGCGCAGACCTCCCTGGTCGGCGATGTTCTCGCCAAGAGTGAGCCTGCCGTTGGCGTGGGTGTCGCCAAGCACAATGATGCGGTCAAACTGGGCAGCGAGCGAGTCGGCAAGCTGATTGAATGCCTGGGCGTCCTCGTGAGTCCACCAGTCGATCATGTTGCCGTCCTTGTCAAACTGGCGGCCCTGATCGTCAAAGCCGTGAGTCATCTCATGACCGATAACCACGCCGATAGCGCCGTAGTTGATGGCGTCGTCAGCCTCCGGATCGAAGAACGGCGGCTGGAGGATGCCTGCGGGGAAGCAAATCTCATTGGTGGTGGGGTTGTAGTAAGCGTTGACCGTCTGGGGCGACATGTGCCAGCGCGAGCGGTCGACAGGCTTGCCGTAGTCAGCGAGATTGTAGTTGTTGTTGAATACGATGGCCGATTTGATATTCTCCCAGTAGGGCTTTTCGGGATCGATGGTGAGCGATGAATAATCACGCCACTTGTCAGGATATCCGATCTTCACGGTGAAGGCATCGAGCTTCTCGTGAGCCTTTGCCTTGGTGGCATCGCTCATCCATGTGAGGCTGTCGATGTGCTCGCCGAGAGCTGTCTGGAGGTTGCTTACGAGAGTCACCATCTTGTCTTTGGAGCTCTGGGGGAAATACTTCTCCACGTAGAGCTGGCCGAGAGCCTCGCCGAGGATGCCATTAGGCACGCTCATGGCGCGCTTCCAGCGGGGCCTCTGCTGCTGCACGCCCGAAATCACCTTCGAGAGTTCGAAATTAGCGTTGACAAAGTCATCGCTCAGGTAGGAAGCAGCCGATGAGATGTAGTCAGCCACCATGTAGTCGCGGATCTTCTCGATGGGAGTGGTGGCGATCACTTTCTCCACTTCGGCAAGGAAACCGGGATTCTCCACGATCACTGTGTCGATGTCGTTGATGCCTTCAGCCGCGAAATAAGCCTTGAGGTTCACGCTGGGCGCTGATTTCTGAAGCTCGGCCACGGCGGTGGGATTATACTGCTTTGCGGGATCGCGCATTTCCTCGCGCGACATCGATGCCTTGGCGAGGCGGGTCTCGATATCGATGCTGTTCTTTGCCACGCGCTCAGCGTCAGCCTCGCTGTATCCGGCGAGCTTGGCAATGGTGGTGAGATATGTGCGGTATGCGTCGAGCACAGCCTTCTCGCGGGGAGTGTCCTTGAGGTAGTAATCGCGGTCGCCAAGTCCGAGGCCGCCCTGGCCAAGATACATCACGTTCATGTCAGAGTTGAGCAAGTCGGCCGAAACGCCGGTGCCGAAGAATGCTCCCACGCCGGGCATAGTGGCCATCACAGCGGGCAGGTCTTCCTTGTTGAGAGAGTTGAGTGTCGCGATGTCGGCTGCCAGAGGCGCGGCTCCCTGCGCGTTGAGGGTCACGCTGTCCATGCCCTGCGCATAAAGGTCGGCGATCTTCTGAGCGTTTGATCCGGGCTCGTTGTCGAGAGAATCGAGGCCGAGGATGAGCTCCTGCACCTGCAGGCGGTTATTCTCGCCAAGAGCGTCGAATGTGCCATAGCGGGAGTATTCGTCGGTCAGGGGGTTGGCTGCCATCCAGCCGCCGCAAGCATACTGGTAGAAATCTTCGCCCGGAACGGTGGTCTCGTCAAGGTTGGCCTTGTCGATGCCCTTGGGCGTCTTTTCAGATGAGCAATTTGCCATTGTCATAGCAACAACTGATGCTGAAATTAATAATGATGGGAATTTTAACATAAATGTATATTTAGGTTGTATTGCTTTGTCTTATTTCACTCTGCCATAGCCTCATATTCAAGCGAGGCGCTCTCCCACGCCGCCATGGCGTCATCGAGCTGACGCTGCAGGTCGGCGTGCTGCCTGAAAAGATCATCGTCCGTGAGACCTTGGGCGAATTTCGCCTCGATCTCCGCCTTTTCCGCCTCTATCCTTTCTATATTTGATTCGGCTTCGTCCACCCGCTTTTTGGCCTGTCGGATCTGCTTCTCGCGCTCTTTCTTTTCGGCGTAAGATAATTTCGAGGGCGAGGCTTCAGCCACCGGAGCGTCAGGCTTGACTTTAGACGCCTCCTTGCGCTCAAGTTCCTGAAGCGACGCTATCTTCTTCTTTTCAAGAAATTCGTAGATGCCGCCGAGGCATTCCTTTACTTGGCCGCCGCCGAATTCATACACCTTGTCGACAAGGCCATCGAGGAATTGCCTGTCATGGCTCACTATGATGGCCGTTCCGTTGAAATCCTTTATTGCCTGCTTCAGGATGTCCTTGGTGCGCATATCGAGGTGGTTGGTTGGTTCGTCGAGAATAAGCAGGTTGACAGGCTCAAGCAGCAGGCGTATCATGGCCAGGCGTGTTTTCTCGCCCCCCGACAGCACCTTCACCTTCTTGTCTGACGCTTCGCCGCCGAACATGAACGCACCGAGGATGTCGCGTATCTTTGTGCGGATGTCTCCGACTGCCACCCTGTCGATAGTATCGAAAACCGTGATGTCCTGGTCGAGAAGCTGTGCCTGATTCTGGGCGAAATATCCGATCTTCACATTATGCCCGATCTTGAGATTTCCGGTATAGGGAATCTCGCCCATGATGCACTTCACGAGCGTAGACTTTCCCTCGCCGTTCTTTCCCACAAAAGCCACCTTCTCGCCGCGCTTGATGACAAATTCGGCATGGTCAAACACCTGATGGTCTCCATAGGCCTTGCCCACATTCTCGGCGATCACGGGGTAATCGCCCGAGCGCGGCGCCGGCGGAAATTTGAGCGACAGATGCGAATTGTCGACCTCATCGACCTCTATGCGGTCGATCTTGGCCAGCTGCTTCATGCGGCTCTGCACCTGCACAGCCTTTGTGGCCTTGTAGCGGAAACGCTCAATAAAGTCTTCGGTGTCTTTTATCTGCTTCTGCTGATTCTGGTAAGCCCGCATCTGCTGCTCTATGCGCTCCTGCCTGAGCTCTACGAAATGCGAATAGTTGACAGCATAGTCATATATCTTACCCAGCGAAATCTCAATGGTGCGGTTGGTGACATTGTCGATGAAAGCGCGGTCGTGGCTCACAAGCACCACCGCCTTGGCCTTGACCTGAAGAAAAGTCTCAAGCCATTGTATCGACTCAATATCGAGGTGGTTTGTGGGCTCGTCGAGAAGCAGCACATCGGGATGCGCCAGCAGTATCTTGGCCAATTCTATGCGCATTCGCCAACCTCCGGAGAATTCCGATGTGAGCCTATTGAAGTCTGAGCGCAGGAATCCGAGTCCCATCAGCGTCTTCTCCATCTCGGCCTCGCAATTCTCGGCCTGCTCCATGGCCAGCTGGTCATTGAGCAGCGTCAGGCGGTCGATCAGGGCCTGATACTGCGGCGACTCGTAGTCTTCACGCTCTGCAAGCTGACGGTTGATGTCATCCACTTTCTCCTGCATGCGGCGCACGTGAGAAAAGGCCTTGCGCGTCTCTTCAGCCACGGTGAGCGTATCGCACACCTCCATCTGCTGCGGCAGATACCCGATGGTCACGTCCTCGGGCTTCGACACTGTGCCCGATGTCGGAGACTGCAATCCGGCTATGATTTTGAGCATAGTGGATTTTCCCGCGCCATTCTTGCCAACGAGGGCTATCTTGTCGCGGGGATTGATGACATAGTTTATGTCATCGAACAGCGCCTTCGCGCTGAACTCAACAGAAAGATTGTTAATTGATATCAATGCAAGCGATTGGTTGTTTAGTTAAAACGAATGGGCCTAACGCCTCACATGGTATATGCCCCTGTCAGTGATGACCAGGTCTACCTTCACATCGTGAGGCTCGGCATCAATTTCGTCGACCATCTGGAAGTCATAGGCAACGCCCACTTTCAGAGCCTTTGAGCCACTGAGCAGACGGTCGTAATATCCTTTGCCGCGGCCCACGCGATTGCCCTTGCGGTCGTAGGCCACTCCCGGCACTATTATCATCTCTATATCTCCGACATCCACCGTGTCGTCGCCCTGCGGCTCCTCTATCTGGAAAGAGCCGAGACGGAGGGTACTCCTGTCGAAAGGCAGGATGTCGAGGTTGACGCCATTCACCCTCGGCAGGAAGAAATGCTTTGTGCGGCTCCAGCGATCGAGAAAATCTATGGTGGATATTTCGTCGGGCAGCGAGTGATACATCAGTATCTTGTCTGACATCATGAACGATGCCGTCTGCTCGAGCAGGGCGAAAGCCGCCGAGGCCGCAGCTGCCTTTTCAGCCGGCGACAGTAGCGCCTTCTGGGCTTTGATGCGTATGCGAATGTCTTCTTTTTTCATTTCTGCTTGTATAATGTCATTCATTTACAGGCACCTTCGCTTTCTCCAAAGCCTTCCTCACCGTAGAGTCATACTGATTGTAGACCTCATAGTATCCGGAAAGCCCCATGATATTGCGGGCGATAAGCGCCTTTAATTGATTAACTATTAATGGGGCTGAAATGTTTATCTGATTATAGCGCGGATTGACGCCATTGATCTGTGCAAAATGCACAAACGAATTGAGAAGCACCGAATTAGACGGAAGCATCTGCATGAGGCCATCGACATTTTTCGCGGTCTGCAACTGCTGACGGTTGAGGTCGCAGTATTCGTAGGCGAACTTCATGAGCAGATTCTGATCGCGCACCACATTGTAGTATGCGGTCACATGAGCCGTGTCTTCGGGCACAAACTGGTCGGGCATGATGCCGCCTCCGCCATAGACCTTTCTGCCGCCGACGGTGGTGAACTCAAGATTCTTATTGAGCTTCACCGAATCTTCGTTAAGCACCTCGCCGTTGACGTAGCGGTTCACGATATCGAGATCATAGTCAGAGATGTGGCCGCGCGTGTAATCCTTCTGTATGGAGCGGCCCGACGGAGTGTAATAGCGCTGCACGGTGAGTCGCACTTCGCTTGAGTCGGCCAATGACATAGGGCGCTGCACGAGCCCTTTGCCGAAGGTGCGCCTTCCTATGATCCAGCCTCGGTCATTGTCCTGTATGGCGCCTGAGAATATCTCGCTTGAGCTTGCGGTGAATTCGTTGACGAGAACCACAAGGTCGGCATCGCGGAACGATCCGGTGCCATCAGCCTTGATGGTGATATTGTCGTCGTCATTTCTACCGCGGGTGCTGACGATTACGTCTCCGACATTTAGAAATTCGTTGGCCATGAGCACAGCGGGCTCCATGAAGCCGCCACCGTTGAAACGGAGGTCGACTATGTATTTTGTGGCTCCTTGCAGTTTGAGCCTGGTGAGAGCCTGAAAAAACTCGTTGAACGTGTTGCGTGCGAATTTAGATATGCGCACATATCCCACCTCGGGCTCAATCATGTATGCGGCGTCAATGCTCTCTACTGGGATATCGTCGCGTATGAGCTCAAAGGCAATCAATTCCTTCTGGTTTCCGCGCTTCACCTTGATGGTGACGTGAGTGCCCTTCTCGCCTCTGAGCATGTGCACGATGTCGTTCTGCGGCACATTGCGGCCGGCCACCACGGTGTCATCGACTTCGATGATGCGGTCGCCCGCCATCACGCCACCCTTCTCTGAAGGGCCTCCTGAAAGCACCTCGAGCACATTGAGAGTGTCGTTGAGCACCTGAAACGAAATGCCAATGCCGCTGAATTTCCCTTCGAGTTCGCTGTTGACGTCATTAAGCTCTTTGGCGGGGATATACGCCGAGTGGGGGTCGAGATTGTTGAGCATGACCGGAATGGTCATCTCCACAAGGCTGTCAAGGTCTATGTCGTCAACATAATTCTCTTCGATCATGCCAAATACATCCATCAGTTTCTGGCGCGCCTGTGTGTCAGCGACGTGCCTGCCGTCAAATAAGGTGCCGATCCAGATTCCGGCCGCGAAGACCACGGCGAATACCAAAGGCAACCAATATTTATGCTTCATAATACATTTATTTTTTTATCGTGAATGCCGGGCCGGTATGGCTGCGGCATTCAAATATCCTTAACCTTAAAAAAGACCTTGCGCGCCCCGGCTTCAGCCTGGCAACGCCTGAAAGCCCCGGGATTTAACCCAGATCTTCGATGTGCACACATTCCACTCCGGCCCTCTCGAGCAGGTCGAGGCCAAGCGATATGCGGTACAGCTCGTTGTAGACCACTCTCTTGATGCCCGCCTGTATGATCAGTTTGGCGCATTCCATGCAGGGCGATGCCGAAACATAGAGAGTGGCGCCTTCGCTTGAGTTATTGCTGCGCGCCACCTTGGTGATCGCGTTGGCTTCGGCATGCAGCACGTATGGCTTGGTAAGGCCGTCTTCATCCTCGCACACGTTTTCGAATCCGGCGGGAGTGCCATTGTATCCGTCAGATATAATCATCTGATCCTTAACGAGAATGGCGCCTACTTTTCGACGTTGGCAATAAGAGTTTTCGGCCCATATCGCCGTCATGCGCAAATATCGCTTATCGAGTGTCAGTTGCTTATGATCCATAGTCTTATTTCAATTTGCAAATATACTAAATTTATTTTGAATAAGCGACTTAAAAAAATGCAAAAACCCGTCAATCGATTCTTTCCGGCCCGCCTTTACAAATCTGCCCTGATCAAACGAAATTGGCGCGCATCATTGCTGACGCGCGCCAATCTTAAATCTATCAGACGGGAACCGGCCACAATGGCCGGCACAAATATCAGTCGAGTTTATGGATCACGAGGCCGGAGCGGAGTTTGGGCTCGAACCAAGTGGTCTTCGGAGGCATGATATTGCCGGTATCGGCTATGTCCATGAGCTGCTTCATCGAAACGGGATAGAGAGCCAGGGCCACGGCCATCTCGCCCGAGTCAACGCGACGCTTCAGCTCTTCGAGGCCGCGGATGCCGCCTACGAAGTCGATGCGCTTGTCGGTGCGGAGATCGGTGATGCCGAGGATGTCGCGCAAGATAAGGTCAGACGAGATTGTTACATCGAGCACACCGATAGGGTCATTGTCGTCATATGTGCCTTCGCGGGCAGTCAAAGAATACCAGCGGCCTTCGAGATAGAGCGAGAAGTTGTGCAGAGCCTGGGGGCGATAAGGCATCTCACCCATCTCCTTTACGATGAATTTGAATTCGAGCTTTTCAAGGAATTCCGCGGGCGACAGGCCGTTGAGATCCTTCACAAGGCGGTTGTAGTCTATGATCTTGAGGTGCGATGCCGGGAATGCCACAGCAAGGAAATAGTTGTATTCCTCATCGCCTTTGTGGGCCGGATTGCCTTTTGCCTTTTCGTCGCCCACGAGAGCGGCGGCGGCGGTGCGGTGATGGCCGTCGGCTATGTAGAGGGCGGGTATCTTGGCGAACGCCTCGGTGATGGCTGCGTTCTTGTCTTCGTCAACGATCCAGAATGTGTGTCCGAATCCATCAGGAGCCACAAAGTCGTATTCAGGCTCCTTGGCGGTCGTCTCCTTGATTATGGCCTCAAGCTCGGCATTGTCGGGGAAAGCGAAGAATACGGGTTCTACATTGGCATTGTTGACGCGCACATGCTTCATGCGGTCTTCTTCCTTCTCCTTGCGGGTAAGCTCGTGCTTCTTTATCTTTCCGGTCATGTAATCGTCTACGTATGCGGCGATGACGATGCCATATTGGGTGCGTCCATCCATCGTCTGGGCGTAGATGTAGTAGTGCTCCTTGTCGTCCTGCACAAGCCAGCCGCGATCCTGGAAAGCGAGGAAATTGTCTACGGCTTTGCCATATACCCTCGCATCATGCTCGTCAGTGCCGGCCTCGAAATCTATTTCAGGCTTGATGATGTGATAGAGCGACTTGGGGTTTCCGTGGGCTTCTTGGCGCGCTTCATCGCTGTTGAGCACGTCGTAGGGGCGCGATGCCACTTCGGTGACCATGTCTTTCGGAGGACGCAGCCCTTTGAAAGGTTTTACAGTTGCCATGGTTGATTAAGGTTATGGAGTGAAATGTATTGATTAGAGAATGACCCCGCAGCCCTTTGGCCGCGAGGTCACAGTGTCTTCATGCGTCAGCGGCGGATAGTCTGCTTGCGGTCGGGGCCTACCGAAAGGATCACGATGGGCACTCCGAGCTTTGACTCGAGGAAGTTGACATACTCCTTGAATCTCTCGGGCATCGACTCATAGTCTTCGTATCCGGTGAGGTCCTGCTTCCAGCCGGGAAGCGTCTCGTAGACGGGAGTGATGGTGCCATCTTCGATCGAGAAGGGGAATTCATCGGTGATACGGCCGTCGATTTCGTAGGCGGTGCATGCCTTGACCTCGTCAAATCCGTCGAGCACATCGCTCTTCATCATGATGAGCTTGGTGACGCCGTTGAGCATTATGGCGTACTTAAGAGCCACAAGGTCGACCCATCCGCATCGGCGCTCGCGGCCTGTGACGGCTCCGTATTCATGGCCGATGTCGCGTATCTTCTTGCCGGTCTCGTCGAAGAGCTCTGTGGGGAACGGGCCGCTGCCCACACGTGTGCAGTAGGCCTTGAAAATGCCGTATACATCGCCTATCTTGTTGGGCGCGACTCCGAGGCCTGTGCATGCGCCGGCGGTGATGGTGTTGCTTGATGTGACGAAAGGATACGATCCGAAATCAATGTCGAGCATCGTGCCCTGGGCGCCTTCGCAAAGCACTTTCTTGCCCTGGACGAGGGCGCGGTTGATGGCGTGCTCGCTGTCTATCAGCTCAAATTCCTTGAGATATTCGATTGCCTTAAGCCATTTCTCCTCGAGAGCGCTGATGTCAGGCGTCTCTCCCAGCGCGGCGAGCATTGACATATGGCGGTCACGCGCGGCTGCGTATTTTTCCGGAAAGTTTTTGAGGGTGTCGCCAAGGCGAAGGCCGTTGCGCGAAATCTTGTCGGTGTATGTGGGGCCGATGCCCTTGCCGGTGGTGCCTATTTTGTTTCCACCCTTCGCCTTCTCGTTGGCGGCGTCGAGCAGTCGGTGAGTGGGCATGATCAGATGCACCTTTTTCGAAATCTTGAGGTTTTTCTTGATATCGACTCCCGACGCCTCAAGAGCCTGCGCCTCCTCCTGGAACAGGACGGGGTCAAGCACCACGCCGTTTCCTATGACGTTGACCGTGTTTTCCTGGAAAATGCCCGACGGAATTGATCGGAGCACATATTTCTTGTCATCGAATTCGAGCGTATGGCCGGCGTTGGGCCCTCCCTGGAAGCGGGCCACGATATCGTAATCAGGCGTAAGGACATCGACAACCTTGCCTTTGCCCTCGTCGCCCCACTGCAAGCCTAAAAGCACATCAACTTTCATAGCTGAGATAGTTTGGTGTTGAATGGTGTTAAGTATGTTGGTCTTTAAAACTTCGCAAAGATAGCCATTTTTTTTTGATTTGACAACATTTATATCGACATACACGCAAAACGCAAGAAGGCCGTGCGCTTTGGTGGTGCGCACGGCCTTCGCGTAGGTGAGATGGCCCGAAGGGGTCAGAATGAGTAGCTGATGCCGAGCGAGGGCACTACGGCGTGCACACGGTAGTCGGCTTCGAAGACGCGGTTGACGGGAATGGCCGGATTCTGCATCTTGGCTGCCAGAAGGTCTACATAATCGCCTTTGGCTCCGTCGCATCCGAGGCCAGCCACATAAAGCACCGAAAGGTCGATCGACAACCCTTTGACCGGACGGAACGAGAGGCCGAGCGAAGGCTCGATTTTGGTCATGCCGGGAGTCTCGGGGTTGTAGTGGTTCTTGTTGACGGGGGAAAGGTCGAGGATGAGACCGCCGCGGATATCAAACCGGTTAGTGAGGCCGTATTGGGCGCCGAGGCGGAATGCCCAGGAATTTTTGTAATCCTTGACGAGCGACTGATCGTAGGCAGCCACCTTTTCGTCAAGAAATTCGATGTCGAGCTGCTTGTAGGCACTCCAGAAAGTGAGCTGTGCGTCGAAAGCGAGCGTGAGCTTGTCAAGAGGTTTGTATCCTACGCCGAAAGTCAGCACGGCAGGCATCGGCATCTCGGCCTTGAAGTTGGCCTTGTCGATGACATCGAGCTCGCCCTGAAGCACCTGCCGGGCAATCTCGTTGGCGTAAGAGAGCGATGCCTCGCCCTTCTTCACCCTCATGTTCATTTTTGAGCGGAACGATGCGCCCACCGTCACGCGGTCAGATATGTCATACATGGCGCCGACGTTGAATCCCCACCCATATTCGCTGGTGCCTTTGAGGTTGATCGACGCAGGCATGGTGGAGCCGAAGGCATATTGTATGCCCATAGCCTGAAGCATTACATCAAGAGTGGACGGATTCACGAGGCCTTTGCTGAGGTCGACGGTGCCCCATGACATGCACAGGCCGGCTCCGACCGACAGCTTCGGTGTGATGCGCCATGACAGCGTGGGCTGGATGGTGTAGACAGCGAGCTTCACCTGCTGGTTGAGGATGGCGCCGGCCCAGTTCTCGCCCCAGTTGATGCCGCTGCCGTATGGGGTGTAGAATGACACGCCTGCCTTGAGATTGTCGTAGATGCTGAATCCGGCGTTGACGAAGATCGGGGTCGACACCTTATTGTCAGTCTCGAAAGTTTCTCCTTTATGATCAGCCTTAGCGGTGGCCGACACTCCATTGATAGAAGCCGAGGCATCGAAGGCCTGATCCATGAAAGCCATGCCGGCGGGATTGAAGTACATGCTTTCCGATCCTAACTTCAGGGCCACGCCCGTGTGGGCCATACCTCCCTGCTTTGCGCTGAGGGTATTGATCTGATAGCCCTCGGCGGCTGCCGTCATCATCGACGCGATTGCCGCCACAGTAAGTAGAGTTTTTTTCATACTCATAAATAATTTCATTCAATTGTATTAACTTTTTTTGCCGGGATATATTGTGTCAATGCTAATAAATGTGATTGCAAACGCCCTTCCGCGCCGCCGGGCGTTAATTACATATATCAATACATCAATACTATAAAAGCACAAAGGATTATGAAAGCAAAATTTCTACTCAGCGCCCTGGCTGTCGCAGCCGGACTTTTGACAATGAGCTGCAGTGATGATAACGATGACATCAGCGCGAGCAAGGTGCCACAGAAGGTGATCAACACTATGAAGCAAATGTATCCGGGTGTGTATTCTACCCAATGGGAGCAAATCTCACCTTACTACGTGGCCGACTTCATGCATGAGGGATTCGACAAGGAGGCGTGGTTCAGCGCCGACGGCTCATGGGCCATGACCGAGACTGACTACAACTCCAACATCTCATATCTGCCCGCTGCGGTGCAGGAGGCCTTCGCCATGAGCGAATACTCACAATGGATCGTAGACGACGTTGACACATACCAGCGCACGTATGACACCTTCAGCGTCATCGAGGTGGAAGGCCCGTCATCGCCCGACATCAGCCTATTCTACAGCGAAGACGGCGTGCTGCTCAACGAGGTGGAGGACTTCGACATCACCATCACCCCCAACACCATCATCTCTGCCCTCTGACACAGCCCAAAGCCGGGGCAGTAGCGGCGCAGAGGACATGAGCCTGCAGCGCCGCTACGCCCCCGTCGCGTACGAAAGTCCACGAGAAAACCACAGATAGCAAGAAAGTTTTTGTCGTACGGAAGGTTTAATCCCAGTGAAAACTTAAAGACAGGAACACAGTATCAACAGGAGTGCACATGCAAGTGTCCGTGCGTCTCTTCGAAGCGCACGGGCGAAAAAAGAAATCTAAAAAACGTTCAAAATCCGTTGTATTAGTATGTTTACCTGTTGTTGCGCCATTCCACCAAATAGTATTGTGCATCAACCTTTTTAGAATGGCAGTTATAGGATATCAAGAATATTAGACTGATGAATAGCCAAATTTTTTTTCATTGCAATAATTTTCTATCGTTATCACCGCTTTCCAACACGCTCATCTGATGGATGGCGATTTGGTTGAGTTTTATAAGTCGCTCTGATTGTGGTAGTCCCTGCTCTATGAATACGGCATTGAGGCTTTCCATGTTTGATAGGCAGATAAGTTCGTTGACGGATGCATAGTCGCGGATATTGCCTTTCAAGTTTGGGTTAGCCTCTCGCCACTGTTTAGCTGTCATGCCAAACATAGCCACATTCAACACATCCGCCTCATTGGCATAAATGATGCTGGCCTGTGCCTTTGTGACCTCCGCCGGGATAAGGTTCTGCTTGATGGCGTCAGTGTGTATGCGATAGTTGATTTTCGACAACTCGCGCTTCGCCGACCACCCGATCAACCTCTGCTCCTCGGCTTTCAACCGCTGGTACTCCTTTACAAGCAAAAGTTGGAATTTCGGACTTAACCACATACCAAAGTGATACGCAATATCCCTGTGCGCATAAGTACCACCATAGCGTCCGGCCTTTGCAATTATGCCTTTAGCGTTTGTACGCTCAATCCATGCCTTTGTGGAAAGGACAAAATTATTGCTTCCGGCGGCATTTTTAATTGCACCGAATTCGGTGCAATTAAAATCCGGATTGTATAGCATCTCCCATTCGCCGAGGTATTCAATAGTACCTTTGAGACTTAACCAACGGAATATTATATGCTACTGCAGTTGACTTTTGGCCATGTCAGTCAAGGAGATATAGTCCTCCGCATCGATATTGAGTACGGTAATTGGGGTATTTTGAACTGTGATTTTTGCCATTTGGGATAAGCGTTTGATTTCATACGCAAATATACATCAAAAATCTGACATAACAGCGCATTAGCCCGCTTTTCAACGAGACGGCATTTTATCCTTGTTGAGAGCCATGAAAAAATGGGAGGTGCGTCTCATCGAAACGCACCTCCTGAATGTTTATGCCGTAATTTATTATCTTTCACTTGGCGTAGAGCATGTAGCTGGCCAAGGGGGCAAGACTGCCTGTGATGACGCCGCCGCTCACCTTGAATGTGGCGCTATGCACGGCGTCGGTGTATTCTCCGTCGGGCAGGGTCGTGGCCATGAATATAGCCTCGGGAGCATCGGAGAAATTGACCAGTGCGGCTCCCTTATTGCCGCGGGCCACTTCGGCCACAGCGCCGTCTTCGCTAAAGGTGACGGTCTCGCCTGTGCCGGTCATCGCCTTGCGGAATTTATTGGCGGCAACCACCTCGGGGCTGAAGAATTCGTCGTTGCCTTGGGCGCCGAGCACGTTGTTGCCCCAATAATTGTCGGGTGTGCGTCCGGCAGGTCGGCTGAAGAAGAGCGGGGTTCCGTGCTGACGGGCGGCAAGGAATGCCCATCCGGCGCGTATCTGGTCGTCAGTGAGGGATGCCGATTCATGAGCGTTGGCGTATGTGTCGTGGCTTTCCACCCAGGTGACAAGTTTTGAGGGGTCGACCGGAGCCTGCCAATCGAGCAGAGCCATGCTGTCTGCGGCTGCTTTCCCGCTCTCAAGGGCATGGCGCAGGACGTGGCCGTAGTTGCTGGCCGTGAGGTCGAAATACTGCGCGTATTCATCCTCTTTCACGTTTTTGTCCTGAAGCACCTCTCCGTATACGAAAAGGCTGTCCATTGGTAAGGAGAGCCTGACACCGTCGACCGCTTCGCGTCCAGTGGCCACGTCCCAGAAATTATTGCGCTTCGATTTCGGGTCGAGCGGATCTGACGGAAGGCCGATGTGCTTGGCCGTGTCGTAGCGGAATCCCCGGGCGCCGAGGGCGAGGAGATCGTTGACGTATTCCATGTAGTACTTCTGAAAGGCCGGATTCTCGGTATTGACGTCGGGAAGGCCTCCCATGGCTCCGGTGGTGCATTGCAGACGGTCGTTCCACTCGGTGATGTCATTGAGTCCGTTGGCGTGGTAGAGGCTGTCTTTTCCGCCCACGGCTTCGATCAGGTCTGCGGTGACAGCCGAGCGGTCAAAGGCAGTGTGGTTGGGAAGCACGTCTACGATCACTCTCACCCCGTATTTGCGGGCGCTGTCGGCCATAGCCTTAAATTGCTCACGGCTTCCGAGCTGGTAATTCCCCACCTTCCAGTCGATAGGCTGATAGTGGTAGTACCATTTTCCCTTCTTTCCGTTCTCCTCAGTGCCGAAAAGAGCCATGCCGCCGTCTTCACCCACGAAGCAGGTGTTGGCGGGAGATGTCTGCACGTATCCGTATCCGGCGTCGGCTATCCGCTTCATGTTGGCTGCTATGGTGTCGAATGACCAGGACCATGCGTGGAGTATCACGTCGTCGTCTGTGTTGACTGGATCCGCGGCCACGGTCGGCGAGGTCTTGGGAGTGCAAGCCGCCAGGCCAAAGGCTGCGGCGGCGTAAGCGAGGTGTCTGAATCTCATGATGCTTATGTGTAATTTGGTATTTCAAATATGCGTAATGATGGTCAGCGCTTGTGCGCGCTCGGGGGTATAACAAACACGGGCGCGGAAATGTTCGCGCAATGATTTGCAAAGATAGGGCATTCGACGCATTATCTCAAAATCTGTTTTCTTATTTTAACACTTTTGACCCAACCACATCCCTCGCGCCGGTGTTTATAGGATATGACATTTTAAACTATTTGAATTATGAAGCTACTACATTTCGCAGGCATCGCCCTTGTATGCGGGGCCATGCTTTTAGGCCAGACATCGTGCTCGTCAATGAACAATACAGGCAAGGGCGCTCTCGTGGGCGGAGGCGGAGGCACAGCCCTCGGAGCAGGCCTCGGCGCTCTTATCGGCGGAGGTAAGGGAGCGGCCATCGGTGCAGCCATCGGAGCAGGCGTCGGCGCAGGCGCAGGCGCCTTGATCGGCAACCGCATGGACAAGCAGCAAAAGGAACTGCAGGAAGAGCTTGCCAACCAGGCCAAGGTGGAGCAGACCACCGACCAAAATGGACTGCGCGCCATTAAAGTCACATTCGACGGCGGCATCCTCTTCCCTACCAACGGCACCACCCTCAGCGCTTCAGCCAAGTCTGATCTCGCCAAATTCGCCGCATCGCTCACATCCAATCCGGGCACCAACGTGCAGATCTACGGATTCACCGACAACACCGGTTCGCTCCAGGTCAACCAGCGAGTGGCCGACGGTCGAGCCAACGCCGTGCTCCGCGATCTTGTCAACGACGGCGTATCCCCCACCCGCCTTATGGCTGAAGGCATCCCAATGGCCGACTACATCGCCAGCAATGACACACCCGCAGGCCGCGCCCAAAACAGGCGCGTAGAGATCTACGTCACTGCAAGCCCGGAGATGATACAGCAGGCCGAAAGCGGAACCCTGCACTGACACATAACATAAAAACACAATAGGCGGGCGGGACACACAGACAGCCACATGGCTGCCGTGATGTCCCGCCCGCTATTATTGTGGGATTTTATTTGTTTCAGGAATTCTGCATCCAGCCGTGGCATACGGGGCCGTGGCCTTGGCCTATTTGGTAGCGGGCGCCATGGATGATGGCGTTGCTGAGGTATTCTTTGCCGAGGCGTACGGCATCGGCGAGGGATGCTCCCTTGGCAAGGTAGGCGGCGATGGCAGAAGAGAGGGTGCATCCGGTGCCGTGGGTATTGACTGTGTCTACCTTCGGAGACGAGAGCCTTAAGGATTCACCGGTCTCTCGATTGTAGAATACGTCGACAAGGGTGTCGGTGCCTGCAAGATGACCGGCCTTGAGCATGACGGAGGCTCCGCACTCTGAGGAGAGTTCGCGGGCGGCATCCTCAAGTTCGTCCTGATGGCCAATCTCGCGTCCGAGCAGGATAGAAGCCTCGGGGAGATTGGGCGTGATGATGCGGCTATAGGGTATCAGTTCACTTTTGAGGGTGGAGACAGCTTCAGGCATGAGAAGAGGATCGCCGGAGGTGGCCACCATCACGGGGTCAAGCACTATGTCGCGCACGTCGGGATACTCCATCAGCGTCGACTTGACGGCGCGGATAAGATCAGCGCTGTGAAGCATGCCTATCTTGACGGCATCGGCGCCGATGTCGGATAGCACTGACCGGATCTGGCCCACGACGAAGGGCACTGGCACGGGATGGACGCCATAGACGCCGCAAGTGTTCTCATCGACTATGGCCACTATGGCAGAAGCGCCGTAGACGCCAAGAGCGGAGAATGTCTTGAGGTCGGCCTGCATGCCGGCTCCGCCCGAGGGGTCGCTGCCGGCGATGGTGAGGGCACGGTTATATTTCATAAGCATAAGTATTTAATCGTATAAAAGACACGTCACGCCTGCATCACGGGCCACAACTCCATGCGATAGGCTGAATCCCAGAATAGCCACTCCATGCGCGAGCAGGTCACGAAGGCTTCGGTCATCTGCCTGCGCACCTCCGGGGTGGTAGAGGCGGCCAAAGCGTCGCAAATCTCGATGCAGCGGCGGTTGCTTTCGTCAAAGGCAGGGTCAGAATAGGCGGCTATCCAGTCGCGGTAGGGGTTGCCCTCCATATCGGCTATCTTCAGGATGTGCTTGCCCACCTCAAGGTAGATCCAAAAGCACGGCAGGATGGCGGCGGCCTCAATGGCTACGTCCTTGTCTGACTGTGACTTCAGATATGAGGTGTAGAACTCGCAGGCCATCGACTTGCCGGCTGAGGTGTCGGGGCTGAACGTCTGGTGCAGTCCTTTCTCTACAGCCACACCATCTTTGGCAAATCCGAGGAATGTGTCTACGTCCTCCATCCGTGGCAGACGCGACGCTATGTGCGAGAGCACGCGCGAGTAGACGTCGATGTATTGATTGTCCTGGCTGATGTAGAATCGGAATTTCTCCTGCGGCAGCGAGCCATCGGCGAGTTCCTTCAGAAACGGCATATTGATGATGGCATCATAGATGCCTTCAGCGGCCTGCCAAGCCTCTTCGCTCCATTTCATTTCTCGGCTATTATGGCCACGTAGTCGCCCTTGTCGTAGCCCTCTACAGGCTCTTCGGCCTTGAGGTCGGAATAAAGGGGATGCGTGGTGAGGGTTTGCATGAATTTCAGGTTGGTGAAGCCGTGTCTCTCCAAGGCTTCGACCTTCTCGGCGGTGGTGCGCCAATTTGCCTGGTTGACAAACTCGATGGGATACGGATTGGGCGGGTATACGCCTTCAAGCAGCGGGTGGTCCCACGTGCCCAAAGCCTTCGCAAGGTTGTACATGATGCCGTATGTGCTCTCCTTGGGCACGTCAACGAGGATGATGCGGCCGCCCTCGGGCAGCATATCGCGCACCTTGGCCACCACCGAGTCGAGGTCTGAAATGTAGGAAGGCGAACCGTTGAAAATCACGGTGCGGTATTTCCCTTTGGGGTAGTCGTATTCTTCCGCGGTGGCGATCTCCACATTCATGCCGCGCTTGGCTGCTATCTCCGCCATGCCTGCTGACGGCTCTACGCCATCTGTGACGTCGATGCCGTATTCACGGCGCAGAATGTCTTCAAAGAGACCGCTTCCGCAGCCCACCGACAATATCGGGGCCTGAGCATCGCGGAGGGTGGCGGCCACCAGGGCCACCTCTGATTTCAGCACGTTGATGTTGTCGAGAAACCAGCTGTCGTAGGTCGACGCGTATTGGTCAAAACTTGTTGCCATTTTTTAATATGCGTGGAATCAGTTAAAACTCCACTATGTTAAAGTCCATATTCAAAATATCGAATGCCAGCAGACGCCCGTCAAGCGGGAGGCCTATGCCCATGATCAATTTCATGGCCTCGGCAGCCTGCAGGCTGCCCGCAACGCCGGGGGTAGGCCCCACAGTGCCTATTGTGCGCCTCGGCATGTCGGCAAGGGCGTCGGCATCGGGGTATAGGTCGCGGTATCGCTTTCCGGCCCGGTGGTTAAATACCGTGACCTGTCCGTAGAAACCGTCGATGCTGGCGTGCACCCAAGGCTTGCCAAGCCTGAAGCAGGCCTCATCGATCATCAGGCGGGCTGAAAAATTGTCGGTGCAGTCAAGCACCACATCATAGCCGCTTATGATATCGCAGGCATTTTCAGCGGTGAGTCCGCCGGGATGCGTGATCAGCGCGCATGATGGCGAAGCCAGGGCGGCGAGACGCTCGCGCGCGCAATCCACCTTCGGAAGACCCAGCTGAGGCTCGCCGTAGAGCACCTGGCGCTGCAGGTTGCTCTCACTCACCACATCGATGTCGGCCAGGCCCATGCGGCCTATGCCCGACGCGGCGAGATACAGGGCCACAGGCGAGCCGAGGCCGCCCACGCCCACTATCAGCGCCGATCCGAGAGCCAGCCTGCGCTGCCCTTCCTTCCCCACTTCGGGGAGCATCGTCTGCCTGATATATCGCTCCATCAGTCAAACACTTTGTCCCAATCCTTCCACACAGGCTCGCGGCCAAGCGCCTTGAGGTCGGCCACCACCTTCTCTGGCGATGTGTCGTCGCTGATGGCGAATTGCTCAAGCGAATCGGTGAAAGTGGCGTAGCCACCCGGATCCACCTTCGAGCCGGCGCTCATGGTGGTCACGCCGAGCGTGGCCATATTGTTGCGGAAGGCATGCTCCTCGCGGGTGGAATAGGAAATGTCTACGTCGGGGTCGAAGATGCGGAAGGCGAATGTCAACTGTGCCAACTCCTTGTCAGTCATCACCACATTGGGCTGGAATCCCGACTCTGATGGGCGCATGCGCGGGAAGTTGACTGAATATTTAGTGCGCCAGTAGTTTTTGCGCAGATAGGCCAGGTGTCGCGCCATCATGGTCACATCGGTGCGCCAGTCCTCAAGGCCTATGAGCACGCCCATGCCAATCTTGTGCACCCCGGCCATGCCCATGCGGTCAAAGCCGTCGCATCGCCATTCAAAGTTAGACTTCATGCCCGCCGGGTGATACTTCTTGTAGTTGGCCCTGTTGTAGGTCTCCTGGAAGCAAATCACGCCGTTGAGGCCCGAATGCGTCAGGCGTTCGTAGTCCTCAGCGCTAAGGGGCATCACCTCGATGGTGAGATTGGAGAAATACGGACGGCACACCCTCAGGGCCTGCTCCAGATAGTCAGTGCCTGCCTTCACGGGGTTCTCGCCGGTCACTATCAGCAGATTCTCAAACGGCCCGAGCTTCTTGATAGCTTCGCACTCGGCCTTGATCTGATCCATGGTGAGGATCACGCGGCTGAACTTGTTGTGGCAGTTAAATCCGCAGTACACGCATGAGTTTGTGCACGAATTTGTGATATACATAGGTATGAATATCGACATCGTCTTGCCAAATCTCTGCTCTGTGAGCCGTTGGCTCTTGCGGGCCATCTGCTCGATGTAGGGCACAGCCGCCGGGGAGACGAGAGCCATGAAGTCGCGGTCGGTGAGCCTGTCGGCCTGCAGGGCGCGCTCCACATCGGCCGCTGTCATCGACATTATCTGCCGGGTGGTCTCGTCCCAGTCATATTTTTTAAGTTCGTCGGAAAACATAGCCTCAGTCAAGGAATGAAGTAAGCGGACTTGAAGCCTCGGCATAGTCCGACACTCCACCAAGGCCAGCCTCGAAGGCTTCGCGGCCTGCGATGGTGGCTTGGGCGAACGCGCGCGCCATGCGCACGGGGTCACCGGCCACGGCAATGGCCGTGTTCACGAGCACGGCGTCGGCGCCCAGCTCCATGGCTTCGGCGGCGTGCGACGGAGCGCCAAGGCCTGCGTCGACCACAACCGGCACGCGGCTCTGAGCTATTATAATCTTAAGCAATTCACGGGTCACCAAGCCTTTGTTGCTGCCGATAGGAGCGGCAAGGGGCATCACCGTGGCGGCTCCGGCCTCTTCGAGGCGCTTACAGAGCACGGGATCGGCCTGTATGTATGGAAGCACCACGAAGCCCAGCTTGGCCAGTTCCTCTGTGGCCTTGAGCGTCTCCACAGGGTCGGGAAGCAGATACTTGGGATCGGGGTGTATCTCGAGCTTGATGAAATTGGTCCCGAAAGCCTCGCGCGCCAATTGGGCGGCAAGCACGGCTTCCTGAGCATCGCGCACGCCCGATGTGTTGGGCAGCAGCTGTATCCCTTCGTGAGCCACGTGGCGCAGCATGTCGTCCTCGCGATTGTCCATGTCGATTCGCTTCATGGCCACGGTCACCATCTGCGTTCCGGAAGCCTTGATGGCCTCCTCCATGAGTTCGTTGCTTCGGAATTTTCCGGTTCCGACAAAGAGGCGCGAATCAAACTCGCGGCCTCCGATGATCAGTTTTGACATTGTCGTATGGTGTTTATGATTGTTCTTGTCTTTTCAGTGGGGTCTGCCGCCCGCAGTATTGTCGAGCTGATGGCTATGCCTGCTACCCCCGTGCGCATGATCTCGGGAATATCAGCCTCAGCGATGCCGCCTATGGCCACGATGGGCAGATCTATGCCGCGGCTACGGCATTCGCCCACAATTCGGCGATAGCCCTCCAGCCCAAGCACCGGACTCAGGTTGGCTTTGGTGGTGGTGAAGCGGAAAGGCCCAAGGCCGATGTAGTCGGCTCCGAGTTCTGCGGCGCGCTCTATGTCGGTCATGCAATTGGCAGTAGCCCCGATTATCTTGCGCGGGCCCACAAGCCTGCGAGCCTCGGGTATGGGCATGTCATTCTTTCCCAGATGCACTCCGTCAAGGTCAAAGCGGCTCACGAGCTCAGCGCGGTCATCGACTATGACCATGGCGCCATGCTCGCGGCACAAAGGCGACACCTGCCTGATTTCAGCCTCAAGCTCGGCCATAGACGCTCCCTTGTGCCTGATCTGCACCCATCGGCATCCCCCATCAAGCACCATTTCCGCCTCGCGGGCATAAGTGCAATCATCGGAAGGATGTGTGATGAATTGAAGACCGAAATTGGAGCGGAAATCCACCTTGCCCCACAAGGCTCCGAGGATGGCTGCGCCTCCAAATCCGATCTCGGCCAATTGGCCGAAACGCTCGGGCGTGACGCCGCCAAGCGCTATGATGCGACTGTCGACCCTGCCGCGCAGCTCGGCCTCGCTCCAATCTGCGCTGTAGCCCGGCTTGGAGATACTTGGGTAAATAGGGCTGAGGAAAGCGTAATCGTAGGTCGAAGCCCCGATTTCGCCAAGCGAATGCAAGCTACGGCTCACAAGGCCTCGCCAACCGGCCGGAGCCTGCGGATTGCGCGAGTTGAGATGCACGCCACCGAGCCCGTAGGCTTCGGCAAGCGCAAAATGGTCATGCAGGCTGATGCGCTCACGGTGTGCGGCGGGGATAGTATCAATCAGCGCCGCCACGTCGGCTATGCCTGCCCCGGGCTTGCGTATGTGCACCCGATCATATCCCTCATCGAGCAGGCGCACAATCTCGCGCCCTTCGCCCACGAAAATTTCGGGATGGGTGATGGCTATTCTCTTGAATTCCATATCAAGTGTCAGCCGCCGCACACGGCGCGTATCACGGTGATCTTCATGCCATCTTCAAGCCCGCAGGCTTCCCAATCGGCCTTTGGCACCACGCGGTTGTTGACTGCCACGGCCTGCCCCACGCCTGTGAATCCTTGGGCGCGCAGCAGAGCGGCCAGATTGGCGGTCCCGGCTTCTACCTCAATCTCTTTGTTGTTGATTATTACCTTCATCGTCGCTAAAATAATAAAATAAACGACACAACGATGGGGGACAATGCCCACAGGCAAGATACAAGTTCCTTTCGGCGGCATCACCCGCATCAAGTTCTTAGGGTATGATCTCAGTCCTCCGCAAAGAAGGACACCCCTCTTGTGTCACCGCAAAATTAATCATTTCCTCCCAATCCACCAAATTAATTATTCGCCAAGCCACATCTCCGCGGGAACTCCCTTTGTCGGAAATGCAGTCTAAAAATGTTTCTTTTCAATTCCGCCATAACCTGAGGCGATTTCTAACGTCTATTTGTCAATCTCAGAAATCAGTCTATCGCTTACTTCTCGATTAAAACTCTTTATCTCATCATTTATAAGCTTTTTCAACTCGTTTTTCGGAATAATGAGTTTGTAATCAGCTATGCCTATCGGTTTCGTGAATCCATCTAATGCTAACTCAACCTCAACATTGTCTTTCTCCGCACAGAGGATAATACCTATTGAGGGATTTTCATCATCTTGTTTTTCAAGTTTATCAAGGAGAGAAAGGTATAGATTCATCTTACCTACGTATTCTGCATGGAACTCTGATATCTTGAGATCAATAGCCACCAATGACCGCAGTCCCCTGTGGAAAAACAACATATCAACCTTGTACTCTTTTCCTCGATAGTTGAGCACATACTGATTGCCGATATAAGTGAAACCTTGTCCCAATTCCAAAAGGAATTGCTTGATTTTCTCAACTAACCGCCTTTCCAATTCCAATTCAAGTATCGGTTCGGTCACTCCAAGGAAACCCATATTGTATGTATCCTTGAATACTTCATTGGCGTATGCCGCTTGCGCATCCGGCAACGTCAGCCCGAAATTGTTGGAAGTGTTATTTTCCGGAATAGAGATGTGCATTTTCATCTTCACTGCGTTGGTAAGCAACTCCCTGCTCCATCCTTTTTCAATGGTCTTTTGGGCATAATAAAGGATAGCATCATCATCATCCCCAAAATTGGCAATCAGATAGTTGAGATGTCCCCAAGGCAAAACTACAACAGCCTGTTGTAGTTTTGTATCAGAATTATGGAATCTTACGTAAAAACGTTTCATGTTCCATAAGTTACTAACAGACATACCCATTTTAGGAAATGACGCTTTTAAATCTACCGATAACCGCTTGACAACACTGTCTCCATGTTTACTGTCAAGTTTCTTTTCATGGAGTATACGCCTCACATTCCAATGCATCTCATTGGATGTGGAGACAACCGCTTTGGCGACTTTTGTACGGGCGACCTCAATAACAGCTACAGCCTGTCGCAGAATTTCATTATATTCTAATTCACTTGAATGTGAGATTATTGTTTCCATACACAAATTTAGCAATTTATTCTGGTTTAGAAATTAAACTTCAATAATCGGCTCGGCTTTATAGCATCGGAGTGGTGCTGCCGCTGACACCGACTGAACAATCTCGCTGTTCTCGCCGGGCAGGCTCAAAGACTTCAGTCGTCTTTTTTTCCTTTTCCTGCTCTTTGTTGCGCTTTTCCCAGTCTTTGTGCACTTTATTCCAATTGTCGTTGAATTTTTTGTGCGATTTGTAAAGCGTGATTCCGGTGAGCTGCTTTAGCATCGACAGAGCGCGGTATCCGATGCCGAATCTCCGTTTCCTCGTTTTGCTTGCGAGCAGCGGACTGTTGTCAGGCTCGATCGATAGCCTCACTTCATCGGCATCTATACGGTTGACTCTGTCGATTAGGGCAAGCGTGGAGGGTTGGAGCGCGGGGGCTTCCATTGGCTCGAGGATATCGATGTTTTCGGAGTCGAATTTCCGGCTGTCCCACTTTTTCGCCTCTTTCATGGTGATGAATTCCTTGTCGAGGATGTAGACTTCGCTGTATGTGCTCACGAAGAAGGGTTGGTCATAGCGGTTGAATTTGAACATGCCTCTTCCCCTGCCTCTTGATTCGATGGAAATCGACAGGCCTGTCAGGCACAGAGGGGTTAGATATCCGTCCTGGTCTCCGCTGTAGCTCAGGCGCATGCGCAGTTGCTCGAATTCGGTGTCGTCCTTCCTGAAAAAAGACTCAAAGCCGGGAATCCATCTTCTTTGGGCGGAGTCGGCCATTACGTTTACGTTTATGGTGAGCCTTTCACCATTTTTAGCCCATATTTCCGAGGGGCTGTAGCTTCGGCCGATGGTGTCGTTGGCCGTCTCGGCTTTGGCGATCAGCGGATTGATTTTAGCATCGGGAGGAAGGGTCACCCAGTCAGACCAGGAGAAATAATTGTTGCATCTGTCGCTCACGCTGTCGAGGCCGTAGACATCAGTGAATCTGTAATATGACCTTGAATTTATGACTCTGGGGAATTTCCATCCCTTGAACTTCGACTTTTCGTCATTTGGAATCATGAAATCTACCATCTTCTCCCTGTACATCGTCACTGTGTCAGTGTAGCTCGATAGCGTGGAATAGTCTCTGACGTATGCCAAAATGTGCAGTATGGTCTTGTCTTTGGTCTCTACAACCATCTCCGGCAGCAGGGATATGGTCTCGCCGAGAAATATGGTGTCGGCTTCGGCATTGGTCGCTGTCTGCTCGGCAAAGCCAATGCATCGTATTGTGATCGGATAGTCAGAGGCCGATGCGCAGGTGATGCGACCATCAGCCCTGGTGGCGCCTATGTATGCGCCCTTGCTGTCGAATACCGAAGCGCCCGACAATGGCGTGCGTGTCAGAGAGTCGGCCACTATCGGGCGATGAGCCTGGGCGCTCGCGGCCAATGCCCAAGCAAGCAAAATTGCGTATAAGGCGGAGAATCTAAGCATTTGTCGGGAAAGATTAAGCATAGAAAAAATTGCAAGACATGGCAAATATAGTGAGTATCGTCCGAATTAATGTACCAACACCCTCATTTTTAAGACAAAATAAGACTTGTAAACACTCGATAGCTCGGCCGGCTGTCGTTTTGGTTGAGCAATACATTAAAGAAGAGAGGCCGCCTAAACCATGTTAGACAGCCTCTCAAATCTGTAAAGAGGGATTATCTTACCTTACGATCAGCTTATGGGCTGTTCCACCCACAGTGACCACGTAGACCGCGGGGCTGACCGCCACGCGGCAATCGCCATTGCCCCGGTAGACCACTCGCCCGTCGATGGCGCAGACAGCTACAGGCGCATCTGCGGCGCCATCCACCACGATCGACTCGCCGTCGGCATATACGCTGACAGAGTCAGCCACACCATCGGCAATGCCGGCGCTCTCTATCCGCACGGCATTAGAGAGCTCGGAGTCACCCTTGCTGTATTTCGCCACCACGTGGTAGGTATGGGCAGCGTCGGCATCAGCCGTTGCATCAAGATACTCGCCATCAGCCACAGTCTCGGCATTGATCTTCATGCCATCGCGGTATACGTCATATCCGATAAGCACAGGCGCGCCCAGAAGCGGATCGGGCGTGAATGTGAAATCATCGAGCATCAGGATGTAGCAGTCAGCCGACACGCAGCGCACAGCGAAGTGGAGCGCGCCCTCGGGCAGGTTGTAACGGAACTGCTCCCATTCAAGCGCAGAAGGACTTACGGGAGCATCGCCCGAAATCTTGACATAGTCAGCCGGATCTGTCGAATCCTTATAGCTGACGTAGACCTCAAACAGCTCGGGATAATATGACCTTACGCTCTTGGCCCAGAAACTTATGGTCTGCTTCCCGCCAAATAGAAGCGGCGATATGGCCCAGTCATTATTGGCCTGCTTGTCATTCTTGCAGAGCGACGCTATGAACTGCTTGCCCGAGACTGAGGATAACTGGTCCTCCACGCCAAGATTATTGACAACCACCCAGGCCAACTTGGTCTCGTAGGCAGTGATGCCCGGGAATTCATATCCGTAGATATGAGCCACAGGCGAGCTGCTTTCCGAAAGGAATGTCCAGTCGGCGTATTCTAACTCCCAGGGCGTAGCCTCCTCAAAGTCCTCGGTCATCTCCTTGGGTTCGAGGGTTTCGGTGGTGTACTTGGTCCAGGTAAGCCTGTTGCCGCCATCGACAGATACGCCCTTTAGGTCGGTCACAGCCGGCACATCGGGCACCACGCGTATCACCTCCACTTCTTCTGACATATTGTTCGACGCATCCTCATCTCCGTCCATCACCACTTCAACCATGTATTTGGCGGAGGCGGAATTGGCGTCGAAATAGGATATCTGCTGTCTGAATACGATGTCGGCCTCCTTGCCCGACGCCAACGCATCGCCCGCGCGCTCGTCGACAAGAGCGCCATCCCTGAAGAGCCTTGCCTTGAAGGCTGACGATGTCTCGTATCCTTCATTGGCCACCGTGGCCACTATCTCAAACGGCATGGCAGCCGCGCATTTGGCCGGAGCGTCGATATATAGAGTTGCCATGTCTTTGGCGGGGAGATCCTTGATCGTCATTTCATCGAGCAGGGTATAATATCCGGTCTTGGTGACACCCCTGAATATAAGCTGCACGCTCTTGCCCTTGTACTTCGACAGATCCATGCGCACCTTGTTCCAGCGGCCCTCCACCATATTGGCGTGATGCGCCGTGCCCACAAGTGTCATCTTATTGTCGACAAGAGCGATCACCTCAATGAAATTGACGTCTTCGCCCATAAAATATTTATGGTTGGCCGGGAATTTATATGTGTAGAACGACACTTCGGGATTACGGGCGGTTGTCAAGTCGATCTTTCCTGTATATAGATCACCATAGAGCTCAGCAGCGCCGCCGTAGCAGCCATAATAATCGCTTGAGGCAAAGGGCTTGGGAGCATCAGCAAGTTTCTTGTCGTCATAGACCGACCAGAAACCTGTGCCTACGCTGCTGATGCGTTCTATGTATTTGCCTTGCGAATCTGTTCCGGAATAGGTGACTGGCATAGCGTAGGGATTGCCGAGAGCCACAAGGTCGCTGACGCAATCATCTGATTCCGCGTCGCGGTTGTATGCGACCACCGAAACCTGCGCAAACTGCTGCACCGACGCATCTGACAATACGTCCACCGTGGCCGTAAGCTCTGAAATCGGGGCATCGAGCAGAGGTTTCACTTCCTTGTCGAATACATCTTT